>NZ_JANYGL010000030.1 GCF_025362435.1 Polymorphobacter sp. | reverse complement strand
CCGCTTTGCGACAGCGCGACGGCAACGGCATCGGCGGCGGCGAGGCCGAACATCGACCCGCCGCTCAGCACCAGAGCGTGGACGCGCTCGACCAGCGTGTGCGGCGCTAAAGCGTCGGTCTCGCGTGTCGCCGGGCCGCCGCCGCGGACATCGACCGCCATCGTTACCGGGGCATCGGGCAGGATAACGGTGACCCCAGTCAGTGCCAGCCGGTCCTCGGCGTGACCGACCCGCAGTCCCGGCACGTCGGTGAAGCAATCGCGGAACGCCGAATCCAAGGCAAAGGGGAAGGGTCGTTCATCGGCCATTGTGCTACCGTGCCGCATCGGGGCATCGACGGCCAGCCGTGTAGCGTAACTATCCGGCGGGCGGTTGGTTATCGCTGCGACATCGATTCGGATGCGCCCTGGGAGACACGATTTGGCGACGGCGCATATCAACCGGATCGGCACCGCCGTTCCGCCGAACGACGTCCATGCCGCGTTCGTCAACTTCGTCCAGCACTTTATCACCGAGCGGCGCGAGGCGGCGGTGTTCAAGCGGATGGTCGGGCGGGCGGCGATCGAGCATCGCTATTCGTACTTCGTGCCGGTCGAAAATCCGGTCGGGTTCGAGGCCGACACCGAGGGCTTCTACACCCCCGATGCTTTCCCCGGCACCGCAGCGCGGATGGCACGCTTCGCCAAGACCGCGCCTGGGCTGGCGATGCAGGCGATTGACGCCTTGAACCTCGATGGCGAGCGTGAGCGGATCACCCACCTTGTCGTTGCGTCGTGCACCGGCTTCATCGCGCCGGGGATCGACCAGCTGATCGTCAAGGCGGCGGGGCTCGATCCCGGCGTCGAGCGGACCGGGGTCGGGTTCATGGGCTGCTATGCCGCGGTCAACTCGCTGCGGCTGGCGCATCACTTCGTCCGCTCGGATCCCTCGGCGCGGGTGCTCGTGGTCAACCTCGAGCTGTGCACGCTTCATTTCCAGCAGACCGCCAACCTCGAGCAGCTGCTGTCGATGCTGCTGTTCGGCGACGGCTGCGCGGCGACCCTCGTCACCGCGGACGAGACCGGGATCGCGCTGCGGGACTTCCGGGCGACGACGATCGAGGAGTCGGGTGAATCGATCACATGGGCGGTCGGCGACCAGGGGTTCGACATGCATCTGTCGGGCGAGGTGCCGGGCAAGATCGCCCGCGCCCTTAAGCACGAATACGAGCGCAACGACGACCGTGGATTGCTGCGTGGGACGCGCCCGTCGGACTATCCGCTGTGGGCGGTGCATGCCGGCGGACGGACGATCCTCGATGCGGTCGAGACCGGCTTTGACCTCGCTCCCGACAAGCTCGACTGGTCACGGAGCATCCTCCGTGACTTCGGCAACATGAGCTCGGCGACGCTGATGTTCGTCCTCGACCGCATCCTCCGCGGCGTCGGCACGACGGTCGAGCGTGCCACCGATGGTTTTGGCGTGGCCTTCGGCCCGGGGCTGGCGGCGGAGAGCTTCCGCTTCCGGACGGTCTAGATGCGGAGCTTCGCCGAACGGTCTGCTGAGTCCGAGATGATGGACGCCGACGGGGTGAGCGCCGCCGATTTTGCCGCGTGCCTCCACGACCTTGCGGCGGTCAACACGATGACGCTGGCGCGGCGGCCGACGCTGCGCTGGCTCGCCGAGTCGACCGCGACGATGAACCCCGGCGACAGCTTCACGCTCGTCGATGTCGGCTACGGCGAGGGGGACATGCTGCGTGCGATCCATCGCTGGGCGACGGCGAAGGGGCTGCGGCCGCGACTGATCGGGGTCGACCTCAACCCGTTGAGCGAACCCGCCGCCCGCGCCGCGACCGACCCGGCGCTCGGCATCGATTATCGGACCGGCAACGTCTTCGACTTCGATCCGGCCGAGCCGGTCGACTTCATCGTCAGCTCGCTGGTCACCCACCATCTGTCCGATCGTGAGGTCGGCCGCTTCCTGATGTGGATGGAGGCGAAGGCGATTCGCGGCTGGTTCGTCAACGACCTCCACCGCCACTGGTTCGCCTTCTACGGCTTCACGGCGCTGGCGACCATCATGCGCTGGCACCGCTTTGTCCGCCACGACGGCCCGGTGTCGGTGGCGCGCTCCTTTGTCCCCGATGAATGGGAACGAGCGCTCGGCACCGCCGGGATTGCCGGGGCGACGGTGAGCCGGGTCTTCCCGTTCCGGTTGTGCGTCGAGCGGCTCAAGCGCACGTCGTGGTAGCCGGGACCGTCATCGTCGGCGGCGGGCTGGCGGGTGGCGCTGCGGCGGCGTTGCTGGCTCAGGGCGGACTGCAGCCGCTGTTGCTCGAGCGGACGGCGGGCGAGCACGACAAGGTCTGCGGCGAGTTCCTGTCGACCGAGGCGCAGGCGCATCTTGCGGCGCTTGGGCTAGATGCCGGGAGGCTCGGCGGCAGCCCGATCGACCGGGTCCGGCTGGTGTCCGGCAAGCGGAGCGCCGAGGCACGGCTGCCGTTCACCGCGCTTGGGCTGACCCGGCGGCGGCTCGACGCGGCGCTGCTCGATCACGCGGCGGCGGCGGGGGCCAAGATCGAGCGTGGGGTCACCGTCCGGCAGGTCGACGGCACGGCTTTGGTCACAACGGGAGGCGCCCTGACCCCGGCGAGCCTGCTGCTGGCGACCGGCAAGCACGACGTCCGGGGGGCGAAGCGCGATACGACCGGGACCCTCGATCATCTGATCGGGTTCAAGCAATATTACCGGGCCGATGCGGCGACGCTCCGGAGCCTTGCCGGGGTCATCGAGATCGTCCTGTTCGACGGCGGCTATGCCGGGTTGCAGCGGGTCGAAGACGGCGTGGTCAACCTGTGCCTGCTCGTCAATCGCGCCCGCTTTGAAGCGGCGGGGGGCGGGGAGGGGCTGCTCACCGACCTGCTGCGTGAGCCGCATCTGGCGCGGCGGCTGGGCAGCGCGACCCCGTTGCTCGACCGGCCGCTGACGATTTCGGGGGTGCCGTACGGCTTCGTCCACCGCGGCGAGGACAGAGCCTTCCGCCTCGGCGATCAGGCCGGGGTGATCCCGTCGTTTTCAGGGGATGGCATGTCGATCGCCCTCCACAGCGCCCGGCTGGCGGCGGCGGCGGTCCTCGGCGGGGCCAATCCAGCGGCGTACCACGCCCGCTTCCGCCACGACGTTGCTGCCCAGATTGCCCGAGCCACGTGGCTCCAGCGGGCCGGCGAGACGGTCGCCGGACGGCGGCTGCTCGTGGCGGGGATCGGGCTGGTGCCACCGCTGCTGCGCTGGGCGGCGGCGCTGACCCGGGTGCCGCCGGGGGCGCTCCGGCGAGCTGGGCTGACGATTTAACCTATTGCGCTAAGTTCAAAATAAATTCACACAAACGCATGTGTTTTTGCTTTCCCATTCCCCTCTGGGAAACGCATCTTCGGCAAATTCTCGCGTGAAGGAACACTCCCAGCACATTCATTATCCTTAGCCTATCCGGTTCAGAATGTCAAGCGCGGCATCGTGACCGCGACCCGCTAGGCAGGCCCGTACAATTGCGCCATCATCAGCGAAACCGTCCTGGGGAGGACATCTGTCGTGGCAAGTATCGCACCGGTGACGAGCGGCGTCGCAGTCGTGCCGTCGAAGGCGCTCGACCGCGCATCGTGGAGCTGGGCGTTGTTCCAGGGCGCGCGCGACCCGTATGTCGTCCTCATCACGATCTACATCTTCGCCCCGTACTTCGTCCGCGACGTCATCGGTGATGCGGTGCAGGGGCAGTTGCTCGTCGCTGCGGCGGCGAAATACGGCGGCTGGATCGTCCTGCTGACGGTGCCCCTGCTCGGCGCGGCGGTCGACCGGATGGGTCCGCGCAAGCCGTGGCTCGCGGCGACGACGGTGTTGATGGTGCCACTCGTCGCCGCTTTGTGGTGGGTGACGCCCGGCGGGCTGATCGGGCCGATCGGGGCGCTGGCGATCTTCGCGGCGATGAACGTCCTGCTCGCGTGGTCCGACACGCTGCACAACGCGCTGCTTCTCCCTGCCGCCGGGATGGCGCGCGCCGGGGCGGCGTCGGGGGCGGCGCTGGCGCTGGTCAACTTCACTTCAGTGGTGATGCTCGCACTGATCTTCGGGGCGTTCGCGCTGCCGGGGAAGGTCGCGTGGAGCTTCATCCCCGCGCACCCGCTGTTCGGCCTCGACCCGCTGACACATGAGACCGACCGGATCGTCGGGCCGCTATGCGCCGCGCTGATGCTGTTCGGCTCGCTGCCGCTGTTCGCCGTCGTCCCCGACGTCGCGGCTACAGGCACCCGCATCGGCGCGGCGATCAGGGGCGGTGCCGCCGACCTCGTCGCGCTGTTCCGCGAAGCGCGCGGCCACGGCAATGCGCTCGTCTACCTCGCCAGCGTCCTGCTGTTCACCGACGGCCTGACCGGCATTCTCGTCTTTACCGGCATCTACGCCGGGGGCGCGATGGGCTGGGGGTCGCTCGAGCTGCTCGCCTACGGGATGATCCTCAGCGTCTTCTCGGTCGTCGGCGGCATCCTGGGTGGCTGGCTCGACCAGACGATCGGGCCGAAGGCGGCGCTGAAGATCGAGCTGGTCGGCGTGATCGTGTCTCAGCTCCTCGGGCTCGGGCAGGGCAAGGACCGGATGTTCTTCCAGCCGTTCGACGTCCATGCGCATGCGCCGGTTTGGGACGGCCCGCTGTTCCGCACCCAGCCCGACATCG
Source organism: Polymorphobacter sp. (assembly GCF_025362435.1). Classification (GTDB taxonomy): domain Bacteria; phylum Pseudomonadota; class Alphaproteobacteria; order Sphingomonadales; family Sphingomonadaceae; genus Polymorphobacter_B. The sequence goes on along the minus strand of NZ_JANYGL010000030.1, from coordinate 18,991 downwards.
CGCTGCTCGTCTGCGGCTTCCTCGGCGCGGTCAGCGTCACCGCGGCCTACGCGTCGCGGCGGACGATGCTGACGCGCGTTGTCCCGCCGAACCGCGTCGGGGTGTTCTTCGGGCTGTTCGCGATCGCCGGGAACGCGACGATGTGGCTCGGGCCGCTGCTCGTCGAGATCGCGACCGGCGCGACCGGGTCGCAGCGGCTTGGGCTGCTGCCGATCTCGGGATTGGTGCTGGTCGGGTTGATCGTGCTGATGTTCGTCAAGGGCGGAGAGCGCCTTCCTGCCCACTAAACACGCTCCGTCAGCCGATCGTTTCGCTCGGCTGGACGCCCCATAGCTGGGTACGGAGGATATAGCCCGACTTGCCGCCGCGATCGACGCGGCACCACGCCTGGTCGCACAGCACGACGCGGACAAGCGCACCCGGGGCGATCCGCCAGACCGGGGCGGATTGCAGGTCGGCACCGGCGAACATCGTCCGGGTTTGCCCGGTGACAACGGCGGTGCGGGTGCCGGCGATAAGCTGCTTGTTCATCCAGCCGACGCTGCCGCCGATGTCACGGATCTGCCGCCAGATGCCATATTCGCGGATCACCTCGACCGGAAGCCCCTTGCGGACATAGATCCAGCTGACCGGGTAGCGGTCGCCGGGGCCGGTACGGAGATACGCCTTGTCCGACTTGAGGCTGACGAAGCGCGGCACCGGCAGCCCCGACACGCCGCGCGTCGCATCGCCGTCGATCGGCGCAGCCTTGGCGGGCTTGGCGGCAGGCGTGGCGGCGGCGAGGGCAAGGGCGACGAGGAGCATTGCGGCATATAACGCGATGGCAGTGGATTTGTCCCCCCTCCCTCTCGCGGGATAGAGAGCGGCAAGGTTGACGCCTTTCCTTCGCGCATCTAGCCCTTGTTCATGTCGCGCGCCCGCCCGAAGGTCATCGTCACCCGCCGCCTGCCGCAGGCGGTCGAGACGCGGATGGCGGAGCTGTTCGATGTCGAGCTGAACTTCGACGACATCGCGATGGACTCAGCCCGGCTCGCCGATGCCTGCGCGCGCGCCGACGTGCTGGTGCCGACCGTCAGCGACGACCTGACGGCGGAGATCATCGCTGGGGCCGGGCCGCAGCTCAAGCTGATCGCCAATTTCGGCACCGGGGTCGACCATCTCGACCTGCCGGCGGCGCGGGCGAAGAACATCGTCGTCACCAACACCCCGGGCGTCCTTACAGACGACACCGCCGACATGGTCATGGCGCTGATCCTCAGCGTGCCGCGGCGGATCGGCGAAGGCGAAAAACTGCTTCGCGCCGGCGAATGGACCGGCTGGTCGCCGACCGGCATGCTCGGCCACCGCGTCACCGGTAAGAGGCTCGGAATCGTCGGCATGGGGCGGATCGGCCAGGCGGTCGCAGTCCGCGCGCGCGCCTTCGGCTGCTCGATCCACTACCATAACCGCGAGCGGCTGCCCGCGGCGGCCGAGCAGGCGGTCGAAGCGACGTACTGGCCGACCCTGGCGGCGATGCTGGCGCGGGTCGACATCGTTTCGATCAACTGCCCGCTGACGCCCGAGACGCACCATCTGATCGACGATGCGGCGCTGCGGCTGATGCAGCGGCACGTCTACCTGATCAACGTCGCGCGCGGCGAGATCATCGACGAGGCGGCGCTGGCGGCGGCGCTGGCGCGGGGCGGGATTGCGGGTGCGGGGCTCGACGTCTTCGAACGCGAGCCCGCGATCACCCGCGAATTGCTCGACATGCCCAACGTCGTCCTGATTCCCCACCTCGCCTCGGCGACGTTCGAGGGGCGTCAGGACATGGGCGAGAAGGTCATCGCCAACATCCGCACCTGGTCCGACGGCCATCGCCCGCCCGACCAGGTCCTCGAAGGCTGGGTCTAGTCACGGACCGTTCACGGAACGACCGTCATCACCGGGGGTTGTAGCTGCAACGACTTCTGGAGGATCCCTCGATGACTCGCCTGCCTTTAGCCCTCGCCGCGATCGCCGCGCTCGGCACGATGACCGCCGGCTGCACGACCGACCGTTACGGTAACGAGCAACTCAGCGGCGCTGGACGCGGGGCCGCGATCGGTGGCGCCGGTGGTGCCGTCGTCGGCGCGCTGACCGGCAACCCGCTGCTCGGTGCAGCGATCGGTGCCGCTGGTGGTGCCGTCGTCGGTGCCGTCGCCGATGACCGCAATCGCTACGAAGACCGCAACGGCCGTCGCTATTATTACGAGAGCGACAACCGCCGCTATCACTACGAGAACGGTCGCGACCGCGTCTACGATCCGTATTGATCGGTTGAACTAGCAATCAAAGCAAAGGCCCGCGCCATCACTGGCGCGGGCCTTTTTGTTGTCGGCTCCAGCCTAGAAGCGCGCGCGGACAGTTGCGCCGTAGGTCCGCGGCTCGGCGAGGAAGGCCGAGAACAACTGGTTGCCGGTGCCGCCGAACGCCTGGACCTGCGCGACCGACTGCGAGCCCTGGAACGGCGTGTTGAACGCAACCTGCGTATAGTTCTGGTTGAACACGTTCTGGCCCCAGAATTCGATCGCCCAGCGCTGGTCCTTGCCGCGGACGCCGATGCGGGCATTGACCGTGGTGAAGCTCGGCTGGCGCTTTTCGGGGAACAGGTCGGAGCCGGTGTTATAGCCCGAGGTGAAGCGGCTATCGACATAGAACAACGCGCTCAGCCCGTCGGTGTTCGGGATGTCGGGGGTGAAGCCCATCGACGTCGTCACGACGTTCTTCGGTGCGTTCGACACCTGGCTGCCCGGCAGCAGGAACAGGGCGGCGGACAACGGCGCGCCGCCGCTGCTCGAGACGAGGTTCCGCTGATACTTGGTGTCGGCGTAGGTATAGCCGATCGAGAACGCGAGATCCTTTGTCGGATAGATTCCGGTCTCGACCTCGACGCCCTGGCTGACGACGCCCGGCTTGGTGCCGCTGGCGCATGCGCCCGACGTCGAAGAGTTGTCGTGATCGGCACCGGCGAGGTCGGTTTTGCACGCGCTGATGTTCTGGACGATGAAGACGCTGCCGTTGAAGGTGTTGAGCTGGAAGTTCTTGAACTCCTCGCGGAACGCCGCGATGTTCGCGGTGAACATGTGGCTCTTGTACTTGAGGCCCGCCTCGTACGAATCGACCTTCTCGGCTTCGAACTTGAGCACGTCGCCGCTGGTGTTGGCGTTGGTGCGCGGAGCAAAGACCCCGGCGGCGCCGCCAAGCGGCGAGCGATCGAGGTTGAACCCGCCCGCCTTGTAGCCCTTGGCGTACGACGCATAGAGCAATGTCGAATCGACCGGCTTGTACGAGACGACCGCGGTGCCGGTGAACTGGCCTTCCGACAGGCGGCTGTTGAGCTTGAGCAGGTTGTTGTCGACGCTCGAATTGCCGGTGCAACTCAGCGTGACGATGCCGCCGACGAACGCCGCGAGCGCCGCGTTCGACAGGAATGGCGAGAGCGCCGCCTGCTGTGCCGGGCAGACGGTGTTGCTGTTGTTGAAGCTGGCGTCGAAGATCTTGCGCTCGTGCGTATAGCGGCCGCCCAGCGTCAGGCTGAGCTTGTCGGTGACCTTGATGATATTGTGGGTAAAGACCGCGTAGTTCTCGCTGTCCTGATTATAGACGTCGCGGACCGAGCCGAGGTCGTTGAGCGTCGACAGGCGGTTGAGCCCGGCGATGATTGCCGGGGCGGCTGCCCCGAAGGCACCGGTGAAGGTGGCGATCCCGATCGGCGACAGGCAACCCGCTGCGGCTGGATTGCGCAGCGCCGCGACCGGGCTGACGGTGGCGACGAGGCGGCATGACGCGAACGCGCCGTACTGGGTGCCGAACTTCGCGTTGTCGACGACCTGCAGCTTCTCCTTTGAATAGAAACCGCCGACGAGCCAGTCGAGCCGGTCGTCGAACAGCGACCCCTGCGCGCGGACCTCCTGGGTGAAGGTGCGGAAGCGGCGGTAGGCGTTGCCGTCGTTGGCGCGGTAGGTGATGTCGACATTGGTATAGTCGATGTCGGCGGCGCCGCCGGCCTTGTAGGCGCGGTAGGCGGTGATCGAGGTCAGCTTGACCGCGCCGAGGTCCCAGTCGAGCTGGCCCGAAAGGCCGCCGTCGGTCGTGGTGTTGCGGAAGGTCCGGTTCGGGGTAACCGCGACCTGGCGGCTGTACGGGTCGCCCGGGAACACGGCGCCGAGGCTTTTGAGGACGTCGACGATGCGGTTCGACGGATTCGTCGTGACCGCCATGTCGGTGTTGAAGCCGGGCGTCGTCGTGTTCGCGGTCGGGTCGGTCGTTTCCTTCGTCGCGACATAGACCGCGGCGCAGCACTTTTCGTTACGATGGGTATAGTCGCCGATCAGTCGCAGGCTGATGTTGTCGCTTGGGGTGAACAGCAACTGGCCGCGGACGAAGTAGCGGTTGCGGTCGTTGTCGGTGCCGTCGGTGCCGGTGACGTCCTTGTAGAAACCGTTGCGCTTGACATAGACGCCGTCGATCCGCGCGGCGAGCTTGTCGGCGATGACCGCGCCGGTGACGCCGCCCGACAGGCGGTAGTAATTATAGTTGCCGTAGGTCGCCTCGGCGTTGCCGCCGAGCTCGAACGACGGCTTGGCGGTGACGATGTTGATCAGGCCGGCGCTGGCGTTGCGCCCGAACAGCGTCCCCTGCGGCCCGCGCAGAACTTCGATCCGCTCGATTTCGCCGAGTTCGTTGAGCCCGGCGCCGGTGCGGCTGCGATAGACGCCGTCGATGAACACTGCGACCGACGATTCGAGACCGGGGTTGTCGCCGACGGTGCCGATGCCGCGGATGCGGGCCGATGCGTTGGCTTCGTTGCCGGTCGACGACACCAGCAGCGACGGTGCCAGCTGATTCAAGGCGCGGACGTCGTTCGCGCCCGAATTCTTGAGCGCCTCGGCGTTGACCGCGCTGACCGCGATCGGGACGTTCGACAGCGCGGTCGAACGGCGCGTCGCGGTGATGACGATATCGCGGCTGTCGCCCGACCCGGCGTTGACGGCTGCAGCGGCGTCGGCGGGCGAGTTGGCGACGACGGCACCGCTCGCGGCGGTCGCGGGCGCGGGAGTCGCGGCAGGCGGAGCGGTCGGGTTCTGGACGGCGGCGTCCTGTGCGAACGCGATGGCAGGCATGGCGAAGGCACAGGCCGACAATAATAGAATATGCTTCACGATAGCTCCCCAGGGATTTGTTACGGTCTTGATACCGTTCGAGGCGGCGCTTACGGTAGGTTGCCGTTTACGGCAAGCAATCGTGCCTGTTGACGTGCGATGCCGCGACCTTGTGGCTGATGCGCCACAGGCCGGTCGTGGCGGGACCGCGGTGGCGGGCGCCTGAAATACCGTTATGGTCCGCGCATTCGGAGCGGCGAAGGAAGCGTGAATGCGGACGATGAAGGTGCTTGCGGCGATGTCGTCGGCGGTTCTGCTCGGGAGCACCGCGCTGGCCGCGCCGGTGGTGGCGGCCTCGCCCGTCGCGCCGCTCAACTATACCATGCGGACACTGCCCAACGGGTTGCGGGTGTTCGCCATGCCCGACCCGACCACGGCGAGCGTCGCGGTCGAGGTGATCTATGACGTCGGCGCAAAGAACGACCCCGCCGGGCGATCGGGCTTCGCCCACATGTTCGAGCATTTAATGTTCAAGTCGACCCGCGACATGGTCCCCGAGCAGCTCGACCGGCTGACTGAGGACGTCGGCGGCAACAACAACGCCAGCACCCACGACGACTTCACCGAATATCACGAGACCGTCCCGGCGAACCATCTCGAGCCGATCCTGTGGGCCGAGGCCGAGCGGATGGGGTCGCTGGTGGTCGAGCCGACGGTCTTCGCCAGCGAGCGCAACGTCGTTGAGGAGGAACTCCGCCAGGGCGAAGCACGCCCGTATGGCAAGCTGTTCCAGACCTACCTCCCAGCGATCAGCTACTCGGTTCACCCCTATGCCCGCTCGCCGATCGGCAGCATTGCCGACCTCGATAGCGCGACGATCGACGACATCCGCGCCTTCCACGCGGTCTATTACCGACCCGACAACGCCGTCCTCATCGTCGCCGGCAACTTCAAGCCCGCCGACCTCGACCGCTGGGTCGACAAGTACTTCACCCATTTGCCGACGCCGAAGCGCCCGATCCCGCGCGTGACGACGGTCGAGCCGCCGCGCACCGTCGCGACGACGCACACCGTCTATGCGCCGAACACGCCGCTCCCCGCCGTCGCGATCAGCTGGGCGATCCCGCCGTCGAAGTCGCCCGACGACGCGGCGCTGTCGGTGCTCGACGCGATCCTGTCGGCGGGCGAAAGCTCGCGGCTGTACGAAAGCCTCGTCTACCGAGACCAGCTCGCGTCGTCGGCGGGAGCGAACCTCGACGACCGCCAGGATACCGGCGTTTTCGCAGTCTATGCGATCATGGCCGGCGGCAAGTCGGTCGCCGACGGCGAGGCGGCGCTGCGCCGCGAAGTCGCCCGGTTGCGTGACGCCCGGCCGACCGCCGCCGAGCTCGACGTCGCCAAGAACCAGCTTCTGACCGCCGCGATCAAGCAGCGCGAAACTGCACTCGGGCGTGCGAGCGTCTTGGCCGAAGCGGTGATCGTCGACGGCGACCCGGCATCGGCCGACCGCTCGGTCGCCGACCTTGCCGCGGTCACCGCCGCCGACGTCCAGCGCGTGGCCCGCAAGTATCTTGCGGATTCGGCGAGCGCGGCGATCCGCTATTTACCCGCCGAGAGTGCCAAGGGCGCGAAGGGCGATGTCGTCACTGTCGCCGCGACCGTCCACCCTGCGCCACTGACGGTGCCCCCCGGTGTCGCGGTGGTGATCCCGGCGACTGCGGCTGAGCGGATCGCCCCGCCGCCGCCGGCGCCGCCGGTCGCGGTGCCGGTGCCGGTGGTTGCCGAACGGACCTTGCCCAACGGCTTGCGGGTCGCGGTCGCTACCCGCCGGAACGTGCCGCTGATCGCGGTGGCGCTGGTCACCGGCGGCGGTGCAGCAAGCGATCCGGCGGGGCGTGGCGGGACGGCGGAGCTTGCCGCGACGCTGCTGACCAAAGGCACTTCAACGCGGTCGGCGACGCAGATCGCGCAGGAGATCGAGGCGCTCGGCGGCAGCATCGGCGCCGGCGCGGCGTGGGACGGCACCTCGCTGTCGATGTCGGTCAAGACCGACCGGATCGGCGCGGCGATGGCGGTGTTCGCCGACGTCGCGCTCCATCCCAAGTTCGCGCCGGACGAGATCGAGCGGGCGCGGACGCAGGCGATCGACGACGCCGGGATCGCGCTGACCAGCCCGCCGAGCCTCGCGCGGATGACCGCGACCAAGGCGGTGTTCGGCGATACGACGTACGGCCATATCGCCGGGGGCACGATCAAGTCGTTGAAAGCAATTACCCGCGCCGACCTGACTGCGGCCTATGCCGGGTGGAATCCGGCGGGGGCGACGCTGGTGATGACGGGCGATATCGACCTCGATGGGGCGGTGGCACTGGCGACCAAGGCGTTCGGCGGCTGGACTTCCGCGAAGCGCGATGCAGCGGCGGCGAAGGTTCCGGCGCCCGAGACCTACCCCAAGCCGCGGACGATCGTCGTCGACCTGCCCGGGGCGGCGCAGGCGTCGGTGGTGGTGGCGCGACCCGGACTCGCACGCGCCGACCCGGCGTATTACCCGGCGATCGTCGCTAATGCGGCGCTGGGTGGCGGCTTCTCGTCGCGGCTCAACACCGAAATCCGGGTCAAGCGCGGGCTGGCGTATGGCGCGAACAGCGGCATCGACGCGCGGCGCGGGGTCGGTTCGCTGACCGCCTCGACCGCGACGAAGAACGCCAGCGCGCCCGAGGTCGCCGGGCTGATTGCCAATGAACTGAAGAAGATGGGCACCCAGCCGGTGCCGCTGCCCGAGCTTCAGATCCAGCAGGCGGTGCTCAACGGCGGCTTCGGGCGGTCGGTCGAGACGGTCGCCGGGTTGGCCGGGCGGCTGGCCGGGCTGGCGATCGACGGCATCCCGCTTGATGAGCTGGCGCATTACTCGACCTCGATCAACGCGGTGACGCCCGGGACGATCACGGCGACGGCGGCGACGCTGTTCGACCCGGCGAAGGCGAGCACGATCATCGTCGGGGATGCCAAGCAGTTCCTGCCGGCGCTGGCCAAGTTGGGGATCGTTGCGGAGGTCATTCCGGCCGCTCAGCTTGACCTCGATTCGGCGACGTTGCGCAAGTGAAGTCGCGGTTATGATTGGCGTATTCGCACGCGAACAGCTGGCGCACAGGCCCGCACGCGAGATGCACAACGGCGCATGGATAAAGCACGCCGAGACCGCGCAGCGGGCCGAGGCGATCGTCGCCGCGCTGCCGCCGCTCAGCCCGGCGCGCGATTTCGGGGTCGCGCCGGTCCTCCGCGTCCACACCGCCGAGTATGTCGACTTCCTCCGCGAGGCGCATGGCCTGTGGGCGGCGGCGGGGCGCGAGGGCGACGCGCTGCCGTACGTCTGGCCGGTCGTGGCGCGGCGGCCGCTCAAGCTCAGCCGGATCGACGCGCTGCTCGGCCGCTTCAGCTTCGATGCCGCGACGCCGATCGCGCCCGGAACGTGGGAGGCGGCGTATTGGGGAGCTCAGACCGCGCTGACCGCGCTCGCCCCGCTGCTCGACGGCAGCGCGCAGGCGGGCTTCGCCTTATGTCGCCCGCCCGGTCACCATGCCGGGGGCGACTATTTCGGCGGCTATTGCTACCTCAACAACGCCGCGATCGCCGCCCGGGCGGCGCGCGATGCCGGGCACGCCCGCGTCGCCGTGCTCGACGTCGACTATCACCACGGCAACGGCACGCAGGACATCTTTCTGGGCGACCCAAGCGTGTTCTACGCCTCGATCCACGCCGACCCCGCGACCGACTATCCGTTCTACTGGGGCCATGCCGATGAAACCGGCGAAGGGGCGGGAGCGGGGACGACGCTCAACCTGCCATTGCCGCGCGGGACCCGTATCACGCCGTATCTCGCCGCGCTCGACACCGCCTGCGCCGCGCTTCAGGCCTATGATCCGTCGCTGCTGGTCGTCTCGTTCGGTGCCGACACCTTCGCCGGCGACCCGATCTCCGGGTTCGCGCTGGCGACGGCGGATTTTCCTGCCGTCGCCGCGCGCATCGCCAGCCTGATGCTGCCGACGCTGGTCGTCATGGAAGGCGGCTACGCGACCGCCGCACTGGGCGACAACGTCGCCGCCTTCCTGTCGGGGTTCGCCTAGAACACCTTCGCGCCGAGGACCCTGCGGGCGTGGCCGTGATGCGCGTTGTGCTTGAAGCGCGCGATGTGGCGGGCGGCGGCATCCTGCATGTCGTGGATCTTCTTCTTGTCCATGTCGCTCAGGTGGCCGCCCTTGCGTGCCTTGGTGTGAAGCTTGGCGCGGGTGATCAGGTCCTGCTCCTGGCGGAGGACGCGGGCCTCGTGGGCGCTGATCGTGCCGCTGCGGACACCGGCGTCGATCGAGTTGCGCTGTTCGATCTGGCGGGCGTTGATTGCCGCTGCGGCGGGCATGGCGACGCCGGCGGCCATGACGGCGGCGGTAATCGCGATGAGGTACTTGTTCATGAAAAGCGGCTCCGATTGACGTGACGAAACATCACAGCCGAGCAACGCCCAACGGCTGCGAAACGATCCCAGAGACTTGCCGAATATTCAGCTGAGAGGTAGCGCTGGTGCCAGCCACATTGCCGTTAAGGATCATTATGCGCCCGAAACCGATCGCCGGTTCGCTCTTTGCCCTCGCCATTTCGACCGTCTTTGCAACGACTGTTAGTGCCGCCCCGCAATATGGGACGTTCGGCGTCGATACTGCCGGCATGGACAAGTCGGTCAAGCCCGGCGACGACTTCTTCACCTACGTCAACGGCACGTGGGTCAAGAACACCGAAATCCCCGCCGATCGTTCGGGCTTCGGCAGCTTCCAGGTCCTCGACGACCTGTCGCGGACGCGGACCCGCGCGATCATCGAGGCGGCGGCGAAGGCGGGGACCGGCGGCAACCCCGACGCCGTCCGCGTCGGCACCTATTACTCGACCTTCATGGACGAGGCGGCGATCGAGGCGAAGGGGATCGCGGCGATCAAGCCCGAACTCGATCGCATCGCCGCGATCTCGACCCGTGCCGACCTTTCCCGCGCCCTCGGCAGCGACGAGCGCGTCGCCGTACCCGGCCCGTTCTTCGTCGGCGTCGAGCAGGACCCGAAGAACCCCGAGCGTTATATGGTCGGCATGGGACAAAGCGGCCTCGGCATGCCCGACCGCGATTACTACCTCGTCGACACCCCCAAGTTCGTCGAGACGCGGACGAAATATGTCGCGCACATCGCGGCGATGTTCCGTCTCGCCGGGATGACCGACGCCGACGCACGCGCGAAGGCGGTGTACGATCTCGAAAAGGGCATCGCGCAAGCGCACTGGACGCAGGTCGAGAACCGCGACCCGCTCAAGACCTACAACCTCCGCAGCCCCGCTGCGCTCGCGGCCGAGGCCCCCGGGCTCGACTGGCCGGTGTTCCTCGCCGCCGCCGGCGTCGGCAACCAGACCCGCGTCGATGTCGCCCAGCCGACCGCGTTTACCGGCATGGCGAAGCTCGTCGCCGACCGCCCGCTCGCGGTGTGGAAGGACTATCTCGCGCTGAGGACGCTCAAGGCGTATTCAGGCGAGCTGCCGAAGGCGTTCGTCACCGAGAACTTCGCCTTCGACGGCACCGTCCTGTCGGGGCAGCCCGAGCTGCGGGCGCGGTGGAAGCGCGGCGGCGAAGCGGTCGACGACGCGATGGGCGAGGCGGTCGGCCAGCTCTACGTCGCGAAATACTTCACCCCCGATGCCAAGGCGAAGATCGACGCACTGGTCCACAACCTCCTCGCGTCGATGGGCGAGCGGATCGACCAGGTCAGCTGGATGTCGCCCGCGACCAAGGTCGAGGCGCGCGCCAAGCTGGCGACGTTCAATCCCAAGATCGGCTACCCGAGCAAGTGGCGCGACTATTCGAAGCTCAAGGTCGTCGCCGGCGATGCCGTCGGCAATGCCACCCGCGCCGCTGCGTTCGAATACGACCGCAACCTCGCCAAGCTCGGCGGCCCGCTCGACCGGACCGAGTGGGGCATGACGCCGATGACGATCAACGCTTATTACAACCCGCCGATGAACGAGATCGTCTTCCCGGCGGCGATCCTGCAGCCGCCGTTCTTCGATCCCGACGCCGACCCGGCGGTCAACTATGGCGCGATCGGCGTCGTTATCGGCCACGAGATCAGCCACGGCTTCGACGACCAGGGGCGGCAGTATGACGCCAAGGGCGCTTTGCGCGATTGGTGGACCCCGGCCGATGCGAAGGCGTTCACCGCCCGCGCCAACAAGCTGATCGCCCAGTACGATGCCTACGAACCGTTGCCGGGCGTCCACATCAAGGGGGCGCTGACGCTGGGCGAGAACATCGCCGACCTTGCCGGCCTGCGCATCGCCTATGAGGCATACCAGCTGTCGCTCCACGGCAAGCCCGCCCCGGTGATCGACGGGCTGACCGGCGACCAGCGCTTCTTCCTCGGCTATGCGCAGGTCTGGCGCGGCAAGCGGCGCGACGCCGCGGTGCTGTCACAGCTGACTTCGAACCCGCATTCGCCCGAGCGGGAGCGCGTCTTCGAGGTCCGCAACTTCGCGCCGTGGTACGACGCCTTCGCCGTCAAGCCCGGCGAAAAGCTGTACCTCAAGCCCGACGACCGCGTCCGCATCTGGTAAAGGTCAGCGCCGGCGTGGTGACGCGCCGGCGCTTACTCCATCACCGAATGCTCAGGGTCGATGACGATCTTCTTCGGCGACTTGAGGAGGAAGATCAGCGGGATCGCCGCGACCGACAGCCACATCATCAGCGTGAAGTCGTCGAGATAGGCGATCATCGCCGCCTGCTGGTTGACCGTCGCGTCGACCACCGCAAGGATCGTGTCGCCCGCCGAGCCGAGCGCCTGGGCGATGTTGGGATCGGCTCCAGGAATGCTGAACGGAGTAATCGCAGCGCTGACATCGGCGTGGGCAATCTGCGTCTGGCGGGCGAGGACGCCGACCGACAGGCTGACCCCGACCGAGCCGCCGAGATTGCGCAACAGGCTGAAAAAGCTCGCCGCCTCGGTCCGCAGCGCCGCCGGGACAGTGGCGAACGCCAGCGTGTTGAGCGGCACGAAGATCAGCCCGACGCCAAAGCCCTGGACGAGCCCCGACCACAGGAACGGGCCGCTGCTCATCACCGGCGAGAAACCCGTCATCCAGTACATGGTGATCGCGGTCAACGACATGCCGGTGATCATCAGGATGCGCGCGTCGACCCGCCCGATCAGCCGCCCGACGAGGAGCATCCCCGCCATCGTGCCGACCCCGCGCGGCGCCATCGTCAGCCCCGAGATGACGACCGGATAGCCGTAGAGCTGCTCGAGCATCGGCGGGAGCAGCGCGCTCGTCGCCACCTGCAGCATACCGACGAGAAAGATGAAGGCGAAACCGGTGACGATGTTGCGGTCCTTGAGCAACGCCGCCGGCAGGATCGTGTCGCGCGCGGTGAAGATGTGGACGCCGAACACCCACAACCCCATCACGCACACCGCCGCCTCGATCCGCACCTCCCACGACGAGAACCAGTCGAGCTGCTGGCCGCGGTCGAGCATCAACTGGAGTGCGCCGATGCCGACGCTGAGCGCGATGAAGCCGAACGCATCGAACTTGCGCATCAGCCGGTCGGGCGCGGGCAGGACCGCGAGCGCGCCGAACAGCGCGAGCAGGCCGAACGGCAGGTTGACGAAGAACACCCAGCGCCACTCGAAATTGTCGGTCAGCCAGCCGCCGAGGACGGGACCCATGACCGGCCCGACCATGACGCCGACGCCCCACAACGCCATCGCCTGGCCGTGCTTTTCCTTCGGGTAGGCGTCGAGCAGGAACGACTGGCCTAGCGGCACGAGAAACGCCCCCGACGCGCCCTGCAGCAGGCGGAAAAAGACCATCTGGTTGAGCGACTGGGCGAGGCCGCACAGCATCGACGCCGCGACGAAGCCGCCGATGGCGAAGACGAACAGCCGCTTGCGCCCGAACTTGCCGCCGAGCCACGCGGTTAGCGGCGTCGCGATCGCGGCGGCGACGATGTACGACGTCAGCACCCACGTCACCGTGTCCGACGCCGCTCCAAGACTCGCCTGCATGTGCGGCAGCGCGACGTTGGCGATCGTCGAATCGAGGACGGTGATGAACGTCGCCAGCATCACGACGCAGGTCACCAGCAGCGGGTTGACCGCCTTCGCCGGGGCGGCGAACGGGACTGCGGCCGAGGCCATCAGCGGGCGCCCGCAGGGCGCAACCGCGCGGTCACTTGCCCGGCTGCAGGTCGACCGTCACGTTCGCCGACAGGCCGGCGATCGGCGGCAGGCCGCGATGATCGTCGATGGCGATACGGACGGGGACGCGCTGGACGACCTTGACCCAGTTGCCGGTCGCGTTCTGCGCCGGGAGAACGGAAAACTCCGAGCCGGTGCCGCCGCCGACGCTGAGGACATGACCCGTCAGCGGGGTGCCCGGATAGGCGTCGAGCTTGACCGTCGCTTTCTGGCCGATCCGCATGTGATCGAGGTCGGTCTCCTTGAAGTTCGCCTCGACCCAGTCGTGATTGCTCAGCAGCAGGCTCATCGTCGGAACGCCGATCGCGACGATCTGGCCGGGCTGAACCTTGGTCGTCTGGCTGGCGAGGCCGTCGGCGGGGGCGATGACCGTCGTCCGGCGCAGGTCGAGCGCCGCCTTGTCGCGCGCCGCCGCGGCCGCGAGCACGAGCGGATGGCGGTCGATCGGGCCGCCCGGGGTTCCGGCAAGCGCGGCGCTGGCATTGGCCTCGTCGGCCAGCGCGGAGTTGAGGTCCGACCTGCCCTGCGCCAGCGTATGCTCGGCCTGCTGGAGTCGGGCGCGCGTCGTGAAGCCGTCCTTCATCAGGTCCTGCTGGCGCTTGAGATCGATCTCGTCATACGCAATCGCCTCGCGCTTGCCGCTGACGTCGGCGCCCTTGCCGGTGAAGGTCGAGCGCATCCCCGCGACCTGGGCGCGCGCCGTCGCGAGGTTGGCGGTCGCCTGCTCGAGGGCGATGCGGAAGGGCTCGGGATCGATGCGGAACAGCACCTGGCCCTTGTGGACCTGCTGGCTCTCGCCGACGTCGACCTCGATCACGCGACCGGTGACGTCGGAGCTGATCGACACCTTGTCCTGCGAGACATAGGCGTTGTCGGTCGACACCGACCGCCCGGACGTCAGCCAGAGGTACGCGCCCCCGGCGATGATGATCAGCGGCAGCAGCACCATCAGCAAGGGGCGGCGGGCCCGCTGCCACAGGGTCCGGCGCGGCGCGGCGACCATCTGGTCGCGTCCAACGACATCGTGCATCACTTGACTCCAGCCTTCTTGACGGACGGCTCGGCGCGCGTCGACAGATTGGCGCGCATGACCGTCAGGGCGGTCATCGCGGCAGCAAGATCAGCGGGATCGACGCCCGCCTGGGCTTCCTCGACGACCCCCTCGCCGATTTCGCGCAGCTGTTCGAGCAACGGATGCGCGGTCGCGGTTAGATGCAGCCGCCATGCCCGGCGGTCGGCGGGATCGGCGCGGCGCTCGACGAGACCGGCTTCCTCGAGCCGGTCGACCATCCGGCACAAGGTGATCGTCTCGACCTCGAGATAATCGGCAAGCCCGGTCTGGTTGGTTCCCTCGTTGCGCGACAGGGCAAACAGCACCTGCCACTGCGCGCGGCTAACGCCAAGCGATCGCGCCTTGGCGTCGAACCGCCGTCGCAAAAGCCGGCTCGTGTCTTTGAGCAGGAAAGCAAGTGAGTCTTGTGTCATGCCAGCAAGATAATAGCCATGCTTGTAATCAGCAAGGTGTGAAATGCTGCAGCGCGGCAATTGTTCCGGTCGATGCCGTTCCGACATGGCAAGACAATGGGCGCGGGCTGGTCAGCCTGTGCCCATTGGACGTCAATTTTGCAGCCTAGTAGTTCGGGGTGATCGCCGCGTCGGGGGTGATCTGCGGCAGGATCGACTGCGGGACGTCGCCGCGCTTGCGGGCCGCGCGATACTGGTCCTGGATTGCCTGGTTGCAGCCCGTGCCGCCGCCCGGACCAACCGCGCTGCACGAACCGATGCCGCCACCCGCGCCGCCAGCGTCATCGCCGAGCAACAGCTTACGATTGGCGACGTTCGGCGCGAGCGCCTGCGCGTCGCTGCGCACCGCCGGCGGGATGCGGTAGCGGTCCTCGTCGGGACGGCGCGAGCAAACGATGATCTCGTCGGGATCGCTCGACTTGGGGCACGGGTCGGTGCCGAACACCTCGACGACCTTCTGCCGCGGCAGGCTGGTGTCGGTCGGCGCCGGCTTGAGCATCGATTGCGCGGCGACCGGCGCCGCGGTTGCGCTCGCCAGTATCAGCATCAGGGCGATCGTCGCACGCATCATCGGTCTACTCCCGCCGGTTACCGCCCTCCTGTAGCAGAGGTACGCGAGCGCTCAATCGGTGATCGTGGCCGCACCGCATGCGACGCGGTGCCCGTGGCAAAGCGGCGACAACGGCGTTGCCGGGCCGGGCGGCTTGGTTCACCCTGCCGTAGTCAATCGATCCGGAGCCGAGCCATGCGTGTCGTCGTGCTGTTCAACCTCAAGCCCGATACCGACGTCGCCGCCTATGAAGACTGGGCGCGGACCCGTGACATTCCCGGCGTCCGGGCGCTGCCATCGATCGACGACTTCCAGATCTATCGCACGACCGGCCTTCTCGGCGGCGATGCCGCTCCACCGTACCAGTATGTCGAGATCATCGACGTCGCCGACATGGACGGCTTCATGACCGACGTCGCCGGAGCGCCCAGCCAGGCGGTGGCGCGCGAGTTCAAGGCATTCCTCGGAGCCGAGCCGTTCTTCATGCTTACCGAGCCGCTCGTTTAGGAACCGGTACGACGAAGCGACGTTAATGAGCGACGAGCAGAGTGCTCGAGGAGTCGCCCGATGTCGCCGCTGCTGATCGCCATGACCCTGCTCGGTTGCAGCGATGCCGGCGACCAGTGCCAGGCAGTTCGCGTCCTCGCGCCGCGCTACCAGACCGTCGATGCGTGTAACGCCGCCGCCGAGGAAGTCCTGACGCGGGCGACCGACGTCGCCTACCCGGTTGTCGCGGTGCACTGCCAGAAGGACGAGGTCGCGCCGGTCGCCATCGCCTCGCGCTAACCCGAACCCGCGATCAGTCGAACAGGCTCGACACCGAGCTTTCCTCGCTCGTCCGACGCATCGCCTCGGCGAGCAGAGGCGCGATCGTGATCAGGCGGATTTTCTTCGCGGTCTTGACGACGTCGAGCGGCGCGATCGAGTCGGTGATGACCAGCTCGGTCAGTTCGGACCCTTCGACGCGGGCAACCGCGCCGCCCGACAAGACACCGTGGGTGATGTAGGCGGTGACGCTCGTCGCACCCGACTGCATCAGCGCGGCGGCGGCGTTGCACAATGTTCCGCCCGAATCGATGATGTCGTCGACGAGGACGCAGGCGCGGCCCGAGACGTCGCCGATGATGTTCATCACTTCCGACTCGCCTGGGTTCTCGCGGCGCTTGTCGACGATCGCCAGCGGGGCGTTGCCGAGGCGCTTCGCTAGCGCGCGGGCGCGGAGGACGCCGCCGACGTCGGGCGAGACGACGGTCAGGTTGGTCTTCGGCAGACGCGCGACGATATCAGCGTGCATCACCGGCGCGGCGAACAGATTGTCGGTCGGGATATCGAAAAAGCCCTGAATCTGCCCGGCGTGAAGATCGACCGCGAGCACGCGGTCGGCCCCCGCCTTGGTAATCAGATTGGCGACCAGCTTGGCCGAGATCGGCGTCCGCGACCCCGACTTCCGGTCCTGCCGGGCATAGCCGAAATACGGCACGACGGCGGTGATCCGGCGCGCCGACGCCCGTCGCAGCGCGTCGATGCAGATCAGCAATTCCATGAGGTTGTCGTTCGCCGGGGCCGATGTCGACTGGACCACGAAGACATCCTCGCCGCGGACGTTCTCGTGGATTTCGACGAACACCTCCTCGTCGGCGAAACGGCGGACGCTCGCGCTGGTCAGCTTGAGGTCGAGGTACGACGCGATCGCCTGCGCCAATTCGGGGTTGGCGTTCCCAGCCAGAATCTTCATGCGCGCATCCCCTTGATGCGCGGCGTCTTAGCGGCGGCGTCATCGATCGGCAACACTTCGTACGGTCGATGACCAAAGCCCCTATCGCGCCAACGCAATCAGCGCGAGATTTCGTCCATAGTCGGGCTCGCCGGCGTGGGTCGTGCGGCGATAGCTGAACCAGTCGCCGGGGTTGGCACAGGTGTCGCGTCCCGTCGCCTCGACCCGGGTCAACCCCTCGGCGGCAAGCCGGGCGGCGACGAAGCCCTCGAGGTCGAACTGGAGGTGGCCGGGGCGGCCGCTGGTGAAGAACTCGGCGAACGATGCGTCGACCGCGACGAACGGGTCGGCGTAGCTCAGGCTGACTTCATAGCTCGCTCGCGCGATGCACGGCCCGATCGCGGCGACGATGCGGTCGCGGCGTGCGCCAAGCGCCTCCATCGCCGCGATCGTCGCGGGCAGGACGCCGTACAGCGCGCCCTTCCACCCGGCGTGCGCCGCGCCGACGACTCCGGCGGCGACATCTGCGAACAGGACCGGGGCGCAGTCGGCGGCGAGGACGCCGAGGACGACATCGGGGCGGTCGGTGACGATCCCGTCGGCGTGCGGGCGCTCGGCGTCGCCGGTCGCCGGGTCGGCGACGACGACGATCGCGCTGTGGATCTGGTGGACCGTTGCGAGCGTCGCCCCCGGAGCGACGGCGGCGACCGCGCGCCTCCGGTTCTCGGCGACCGCCGCCGCGTCGTCGCTCGACCCGAGCCCGGTGTTGAGCGAGGCGAAAATGCCGGTCGAGACCCCGCCGCGACGTCCGCAAAACCCGTGCCGCGTTCCCGCGAGCGTCGCGGTGGTGAGAACGGGGACGGTCACGCCGCTGCTCCGCCGGCGTCGAGCGCGAGGCGGCAAATGATGTCCTCGTCGGCCTGATCGCCGACCATGAAGGTGTACGGCATCACCTCGACGAACCCGGCGCGGGCGTAGAAGCGCCGGGCGCGCGGATTGTCGATGAAGACCGACAGCCACAGGTCGGCGGCTCCCTGCTCGCGCGCTGTCGTCACAGTCCAGTCGAGCAGCGCCGCGGCGACCCCGCTGCCGTGCCACGGGGTCTCGATATAAAGCTGATACAACTGGACACCCGCGCGCCCATTCCGATCGACTTCGAAGGTCAACGGTCCGATCCGCGCATAGCCGACAGCGGCCCCGTCGACTTCGGCGAGGCGCACCGTGGCGTCGCTGCCGATCGCCGCCGTCCACCGCTCGGGCGTGTGGTTGTCGAGAAACAGTGCGAGGTTAGCGGGCGAATAGAGGTGCCCGAAGGTCGTGGTGAAGGTCCGCGCGCCGAGGTCCGCGAGCAGGGCCGCGTCGGCGACGGTCGCGTTGCGATAAGTGATAGTCATGCGAACCCCGCCGGAGCCGGCCAGTCGCTGCCGGTCAGCGCCATCACCTTGAACAATCGCCCCATCTCGGTCTCCCCGGTAAGCCGCGCCACCGCCGCGTCGATCGCCTCGCGTTGCGCTGGAGTCGCCCGCCGACGCAAGGCCTCAGCCCGCGCGTCGATGCCGATCGCACGGAGAAAGTCGCCCTGCGTGGTCGGACCCGATGCCCGAATTCCGGCTGCTGTCGCGAGCGCTGTAAAGTCGACGTGCGCGGTCAGGTCGACCTCGCCCGGATTCGTGAACGGGTCGACGGGAGCATGCCCGCGCACCGCCTGCAACGTGTCGCCGGAAACCGGCCCGCTGTGGCCATAGTCGATGAGCAACGCCGCCCCGCCATGGCGCGACAGCCGTCCGCCGATCTCGGCAGC
>NZ_JANYGL010000004.1 GCF_025362435.1 Polymorphobacter sp. | reverse complement strand
TCGTGGAGCCTCGTCAAGATCGGCACCACCGCCAACCAGAAGAAGCTGTTCTTCAACCTCCGCCGGATGAAGGGCAAGATCAACGCGATGGAGGACGGCGACATGAAGCCGGCCGACGTCACCAAGATCGCGACGACGCTGGGTGTCACCGAGACCGAAGTTATCTCGATGAACCGCCGCATGGCGATGGGTGGCGACACCAGCCTCAACGCGCCGCTGCGCGAGGAGGGCGAGGGCGAGTGGCAGGACTGGCTGACCGATACCGGTCCGATCCAGGACGAAATCGTCGCCAACGAGCAGGAAAAGACCCAGCGCCACGAGTTGCTGGTCGATGCGATGAGCGATCTCAACGACCGCGAGAAGCACATCCTGACGCAGCGCCGCCTGATCGACGAGCCCGAGACGCTCGAGGAGCTGTCGCAGCAATACGGCATCAGCCGCGAGCGCGTCCGCCAGATCGAGGTCCGCGCCTTCGACAAGCTCCAGCGCGCGATGCGCGCGCTGGCCGGCGAGCGGCGGCTCCTGCCCGAGCCCGCGTAACATCGCTTTCGATGCGATTATCGTCGGCGCGGGCGCGGCCGGGCTGGCTGCTGCCCGGCGGCTGGCCGACGGCGGCGCCCGCGTTGTCGTGCTCGAAGCCGGCGACCGCGTCGGCGGGCGTGCCCACACCATCGTCCGCGAGGGCTTTGCGCTCGACCTCGGCTGCGGCTGGCTCCATTCGGGGGAGCGTAATCCGTGGACCAAGGTCGCCGAAGCCGCGGGGCTGACGGTCGATCGCTCGCCGGCGCGCTGGGACACGCAGTGGCGCGACCTCGGTTTTCCGCCGTCGGATCAGGCGGCCTTCGGCGCTGCGTTCGACGCCTTCGATGCCGAAGTCGAACGGCGGGTCGCCCTGCCCGACGTGCCGCTCGCCGATGCCCTGTCTGCGGCTGGTGATTGGGCCGGAGCCGTCGACGCCATCGTCGGCTATCTCGACGGCGTCGAAGCCGGAGCGGTCTCGCTCCACGACCACGCGGCGTTCGATGCCGCTGCCTCAGACAATAATTGGCGCGTCTGCGAAGGTCTCGGCACCACTGTCGCGTGCATCGCCGCCGGGCTCGACGTCCGATTGAACACGGCGGTGACCGCAATCGCGGTGGGCAACGACGCGGTTTGCGTAACGACGGCGTCTGGGATCGTCGACGCAGCTACCGTGATCGTCGCCGTCTCGACGGCGGTGCTTGCTCGGATCACGTTTACTTCCGAACTGCCAAGCCACGCCGCGGCTGCCGGGGATCTGCCGCTCGGTGACGTCGGCAAGGTCTTCCTCCGTGTCGACGGGCCGACCGACTTCCCCGTCGACGGTCACCTTCGCGGCCATCCGCGCGCACTGCGGTCGGCGAGCCACCGGCTACGCCCGTTCGGCTGGCCGATCATCGAAAGCTACTTCGGCGGCCCCTTCGCCGCCGACCTCGCCGCTGCCGGTCAGGCGGCGGCGGCCGACGCGATGATCGCCGAGCTATGCGGACTGCTTGGGTCCGACTGGCGCCCGCGCTTGCGTCCGCTCGCGGTCAGCGGCTGGCGCGCCGAGCCGTTCATCGGCGGCGCGTGGAGCCACGCCCGTCCCGGCCGTCGCGACGCGCGGCGAGCGATCGTCGAGCCGGTCGCGGGCCGCTTGTTCTTTGCCGGTGAGGCAGGCGCGCTCGACGACGTCGGCACCGCGCACGGCGCGCACGCCACCGGGGTCGCGGCGGCAACGGCCGCGCTCGCCGCCTTGACGCAAGCTCAACCTGTCGCCCAATAGCGGCGGGTTGGGGGAGAGCCGAAGTTGCGAACACTCGGCTGGGTCCTCGGCAAGCTCGTCACCGTGGCAATCGTCGTCGTGCTGCTCGCGGTCGCCTGGGCGCTCGCCTATCGTTGGATCGATCCGCCGATCACCGTGCCGATGATCCGCGATGCATTCGCCGGGCAGCACGTCGACCGCCGCTGGGTGCGCCTCGACCAGATCGCGCCGGCGATGCCGCGTGCGGTGATCGGCGCCGAGGATTCGACCTTCTGCTCGCACCACGGCTTCGATTTCGGTGCGATCGAGCACGCCGCCGAGAAGAACGCGACGTCGCGCAAGGTCATCGGCGGATCGACGATCTCGCAGCAGACGGCGAAGAACGCCTTTCTCTGGCCGGGCCGCTCGTACCTCCGCAAGGGCCTTGAGGCGTATTTCACCGTCTTGATCGAGGCGATGTGGGGCAAGCCGCGGATCATGGAGGTCTATCTCAACATCGCCGAGCTCGGCCCTGGCATCTACGGCGTCGAGGCCGCGGCGCAGCATTATTTCGGCGTCAGCGCCGCCCGCCTCAGCCCGGCGCAAGCCTCACGCATCGCCGCGATCCTGCCGCAACCGATCAAGCGCGACGCTGCTGCCCTCCACGGCGCGGTCAAGCGCCACGCCCGTGCGATCGAACGGCGCATTGGCGTGGTGCGGCGCGATGCGATCGACGGGTGCCTCGCGGACTAGGCCCGCCAGGTCACATCCCCGGCAGCTTGAACCCCGGCGGCAGCGGGATGCCCGCGGTCATCTTCTGCATCTCGGCGTGGCCGACGGCATCGGCCTTGCCCTTGGCGTCGTTGAACGCGGCGACGATCAGGTCTTCGAGCATGTCCTTGTCGGCGGTGTTGAGCAGCGACGGGTCGATGTCGACGCCGATGATTCGCCCCTTCGCCGACGCGCGGACCTTGACCAGCCCGCCGCCCGCCGCGCCCTCGACCTCGATCCCGTCGAGGCTCGCCTGCGCCTTGGCCATGTCGGCCTGGAGGCCCTGCGCCATCTTCATGATGTCGTCCATGTTAGGCATCGGCTGAATTCCTGTGCGGCAAGTCGGTGGGGTCGGCGGCATCGATACCAAGCAAAGTCGCGTCGGGGAATGCCGCGAGTATCTGCCGCACGAGCGGATCGGCCATCGCCGCGTCGCGCGTCGCCTGGACCCGCGCCTCGGCCTGCTCGTGGAGCGTCGGCGCGCCGCCATCGCGCGCCAGCGTCACCGTCCACCGCGTCCCCCCGGTCGCCTTGCCGAGCGCGAGCATGAGCTGCTGGGCGAAGCCGGGGCCGAGGTCAGACGGCGCGACGATTGTCAGGACGGGAGGCGAATAGTCGACGAGCCGGACGACGTCGTGGAGAACGTGGGCCAAACGCGGCTCACGCGACTCTTCCATCAGCGAGACGAGGGCAGGGTAGTCGGCGGGAAACGCGGCAAACGGCGGGGGAGCTGGCGGCGCAGCAGCAGGCGGAACGGCAGGCGCTGCTGCGCGCGGAGCGACGTCGTGCGGTGCGGCGGCGTGCGCTACCGTTGGAGTATGCCGCTCAGCACCCCCGTCGTCATCCCCGCGAACGCGGGGACCCATCGCCTGCTGCTGGAGATGGGTCCCTGAGTTTGCAGGGATGACGTGCGAGATGGACGGAACGGCAGGCCCATCCTCCCCGCGCTCGGTCAGCTTCCGCACCAACTCCCCCGGGTCAGGCAGCGAACTCGCATGGATAATCCGCAGCAGCGCCATCTCGGCCGCCTGCACCGGCACCGGCGCGGAGTGGACCTCGGCGAGCCCCTTGAGCAGCAGCTGCCACAGCCGGTGGAGGTTGGGGAACGACAGCCGCGTCGCCCAGTCGCGGACGACCGCGCGCTCCTCGGCGCTCATCGCCGCGTCGTCGGCGTCGGCGACCTTGAAGCGGGTGATCGTGTGGACGAGCTCAAGCAGCTCCTGCACGACCTGCGCCGGATCGGTGCCGAGGTCGTAACTGTCCTTGAACGCCGACAGCGCCGACGCCGCCTCTCCCGCAAGCAACAGCGCCATCAACGAGCGGATCGCGCCGCGGTCGGACAGGCCGAGCATGTCGCGCACCGCAATCGCGGTGACCGCCCCGGCGCCATGCGCGATCGCCTGGTCGAGGATCGACAGCCCGTCGCGGACCGATCCCTCCGCCGCGCGCGCGATCAGCGCCAGCGCCTCGGGCTCGGCGGTCGCGTCCTCGAGCGCGACGATCCGCGCGAAATGGTCGGCGAGCATCTCGCTCGGGATGCGGCGCAGGTCGAAGCGCTGGCAGCGCGACAGGACGGTGACCGGCAGCTTGCCGACCTCGGTCGTCGCGAAGATGAACTTCACATGCGGCGGCGGCTCCTCGAGCGTCTTCAACAGCGCGTTGAAGGCATTCTTCGACAGCATGTGGACTTCGTCGACGATGTAAATCTTGTACCGCGCCGAGACGCTGGCATAGCGCACCGCCTCGATGATCTCGCGGACGTCGTCGACCCCGGTGTTCGACGCCGCGTCCATCTCGATGACGTCGATATGCCGCCCGGCGGCGATCGCGACACACGGCTCGCAAACTCCGCAGGGCGCGATCGTCGGCCCGCCGGTCCCGTCGGGACCGATGCAATTCAACGCCTTGGCGATGATCCGCGCGGTCGAGGTCTTGCCGACGCCGCGAACCCCGGTCAGCAGCCATGCCTGCGCCAACTGCCCGCGCGCGATCGCATTGCCGAGCGTCCGCACCATCGCCTCCTGCCCGAGCAGCGAGGCGAAGTCCCCCGGCCGGTACTTGCGCGCGAGGACGCGATATTCGGCGGGCGGCGGCGGCGAAGGCGCGGAGAGGCCCTCGCTCGACTCTTCAAGGACGAACAGCTCACTCATACAGCTACGGTGGAGCCTTCGCGGGCAGGTTGCAACGGCGTTGGGTGGGAGCCGGGAACGACCCAGCGCGGATTCGTTACGGCTGCTTCCTTCCGGACCTGACCGGGTTGGCGATAACGCTGCCCGCCCGACTCCCGTGTTCGATATGGGCGAGGCGCGGTCGCGACGCAAGCTTTGGGTCACGATGCAAGCGTTGGTCCGCGCCTTGACGCACGCGCCGGCCGGTTCCGCCGCGGGAGGGTAATGTTTTCGCTGTCCTACATGCGAAGGCATGGGTTAGCCTCCAGCGTTATGAACCTTGGGCTCCCCTTCACCCTTTCCGCTCGCCGCGCCGGCAGCGGGGGAGGCGCGTTTTACCTTTGCGTGGCGTCAAGTTCGTCAACTTCCGAGCCGAAATGACCGGTCTGGTTCGCTCCGACTCGGTTGGCGGCCGCGACCTGTTCGGCCAGCCGCGCGGCCTCGCCTATCTCGCCGGGACCGAATTGTGGGACCGCATCTCGTTCCACGGCATGCAGGCGCTGCTCGTCCTCTACATGGTCGGCGAACTCCTGCTGCCGGGGCATGTCGAGAAGATCGCCGGGTTCGCCGCGTTCCGTGGCGGCATCGAGGCGGTGACCGGGCCGCTGTCGGTGCAGGCCCTCGCGAGCCAGATTTTTGGGCTGTACATCGGCCTCGTCTATTTCATGCCGGTCGTCGGCGGGGTGATCGGCGACCGCGTCCTCGGGCGGCGGAGAACCGTCGCGCTCGGCGCGGTGCTGATGACCGCCGGGCACTTCTGCATGGCGTTCGATGCGAGCTTCCTTGCGGCGATGGCGCTGCTCGTCGCCGGGGCGGGGTGCCTGCGCGGCAATCTCGTCAGTCAGGTCGGTGATCTCTACGGCCCGGGCGATTCGCGTCGCGATGCGGGGTTCCAGCTTTATTTCACCGGCATCAACCTCGGCGCCTTCATCGCCCCGATCGTCTGCGGGCTGCTCGGCCAGGCATACGGCTGGCACATCGCCTTCGGCTTCGCCGGGATCGGGATGCTGATCGGGCTGGTCGTCTTCCTCGCCGGGGTGCGGCACCTGCCGCCCGACCGGGTCAGGACTGTCGCGGGAGCGACGGTGCGTGAACCGCTGGCGCCCGCCGACCGCCGCGTCATCGGCGTCCTGCTGCTCCTCCTGCCGGTGCTCGCGGCCTACTGGATCGCGCAAAGCCAGGTGTGGAACGTCTATAACCTGTGGGTGCGCGACCATGTCGTCCTCGTCATCGCGGGGTGGACGATGCCGATTCCGTGGCTGCAGGCGATCGACGGGCTCGCCCCGGTCGTCCTCCTCGCGCCGACGCTGGCGTTGTGGAAATGGCAGCGCGATCGCGGGGCCGAGCCCGACGATGTCGCCAAGATGGCGATCGGCTGCCTGATCTTCGCGGCCGGGACGGCGTGGCTCGCCGCCGCGCCGCTGGTTTCGGGCCCCGACGGGCGCGCGCCGTTGTTGTGGGCGATCGGCTTCCATCTGCTGTCGAACGAGGGCTGGCTGTTCTTCGTGCCGATCGCGCTGGCGGTGTGGTCGCGTGCCGCGCCGCGGCAGGTCAACGGGACGATGGTCGGGGTCTATTACCTGTCGACCTTCCTCGGCTCGACGATCAGCGGGCGGATCGGCGGGCTGTACGAGGTGTGGAGCCCGACGCGCTTCTGGCTGCTCCACGCCGGAATCGTCGCGGGCGGCGGGGTGATCCTGTGGGTTTTCGGCGATCGCCTGCGCCGCGAACTGGCGCCCGGCGATGGCCGCACCGACCCGGCAAGCTTGTCACCGCGCCCGCCGGGACGCATGAACGCGGCGCTCGGCGACCCGGTGTCGCCGCTTCCGCGGAGCTAACGGCAGGCAATGGACCTTCAGATTTTGACCGCCGAGCCGTGGGCCGACTACGGGCTCGTCGACTCGGGGCATGGGCGCAAGCTCGAGCGCTACGGCCCGTACCGCTTCATCCGCCCCGAGCCGCAGGCGCTGTGGGCTCCGGCGGCGGCCGAGTGGCAGGCCAACGGCGAGTTCGTCGGCGGGTCGGAGGAGGACGGCGGCGGCCGCTGGAACCTCGACGGCACCGTGCCGCACGCGTGGCCGCTCGCCCGCGCATCGCTCAGGTTCCGGGCGAACAACACCCCGTTCCGCCACCTCGGCTTCTTCCCCGACATGGCGGTCCACTGGGACTGGATGGCCGGGCGCGTCGGCGCGGGGAGCGAGGTGCTCAACGTCTTCGGCTACACCGGGGTCGGCACGCTGGCGTGCGCCGCGGCGGGGGCAGGGGTGACCCACCTCGACGCGTCGAAGAAGGCGGTGTCGGCGGCGGTCGAGAACCAGCGATTGAGCGGCCTCGCCGAGGCCCCGATCCGCTGGGTGGTCGACGACGCGCTCAAGTTCATGCGGCGCGAGGTTCGGCGCGCACGGCGCTACGACGGCATCATCCTCGACCCGCCGAAATACGGCCGCGGCCCCGAGGGCGAGGTGTGGGAACTGTACCGCGACCTGCCCGAACTGCTAGGGCTCGCGCGGAGCCTGCTCGACGACAAGTCGGCCTTCCTCGTCCTGACGGTCTACGCGATTCGCATGTCGGCGGTGGCGATCGCCGAGCTCGCGAACGAGGCGCTGGCGGGGCTTGGCGGGACGGTCATTGCGGGCGAAATGACGATCCGCGAGGAGGCGCGGGGGAGGCTGTTGCCGACCGCGATCTTCGTGCGTTGGGAGCGTTAAGCGCGGCCTAGCCCCGCCGCCGCGCCTTCGGCTCGTCTGCCGCAGCGACCTCGCTCCCCGCAGCGCGCAACCCGCGCATCCGCTCCATCTCGCCGCGGAAGCGGCCCATCTCGCCCGCGGCGAGCGTCGTCCCGCCGAGGAATTTGATGCCGGTCGGGTCGACAGGCTTCTGGTTGACCCAGACTTCGTAGTGGAGGTGCGGGCCGGTCGACAGGCCGGTCGAGCCGACGTAGCCGATCACCTGCCCCTGCGCGACGACCGTGCCGGGCTTGACGGCGAACTTGCTCATGTGGGCGTAGGCGGTCATCAGCCCGGGGTGGTGGAGGATCTGGACGTAGTTGCCGTGCCCGCCGTGCCAGCCGGCGAAGGTCACCTTGCCCGCCGCCGCCGCCATGATCGGCGAGCCCATCGCTGCGCCGAAGTCGGTGCCCTGGTGGAGCCGCGAGAAGCCGAGGATCGGGTGGAGACGCATGCCGAAGGCGCTCGTCTCGTGGGCGCCGTCGACCGGAGTCTTCATCAGGCCCTTCTTCGCGCTCTCGCCATTGGCGCGGAAGAACATCGGCTTGCCGCCGTAGGTCCAGCGCATCAGCTCGACGGTGTCGCCGTGCTCGGGATGGAGCGCGGCGTACAACAGTCCGCCGGTCTCGGTCTCGCCGGTCGCGGCGCGGCGGTGCTCGAGGACGACGTCGAAACGGTCGCGGCGTCCGACCTGCCGCTGGAGGTCGAGGATGTAAGCGAGATTCTGGCGGTAATCGGCGGCTTGGCCTTCGGGGACACCGGCAGCGCGGACCGCGCGGACGAGGTTCGCGCCGACGAGGCCAGTGACACGAAGCGGGGTGCTGTCGACCGCGATCGGGATGCGCTTGAGGCCGAGCGAGCCGTCGGCGCCGCGTCCGACTTCGAGGCGCAGGTCGAACGCGGCGCGGAAGCCGAGGCTGGTCAGCGGGCGCGGCACGGTGCGTGTTTCGCGGCGGCCGAGGACGAGGTCGATGCCGGTCCCGGGGGCGATGCCGTGGACCGCGCCGCCGACGAGCTGAGCGACGTTCAGGGCATCGTCGGCGCCGACCCCGGCGCGACGCAGCGCGGCACCGATGCCGTCGCCGCGACCGATCCGCGCGGTCGTCTCGATCTGCGGACGCTCGGGAATTTCGCTCAGCGCCTCGACAAGGCGGGTAGGCGGCGTCGTCCGGCCGGTCGTCGCGCCCGACGCCAGCGGAGCAATCGTATCGGGGCGAGCGTCGTCGTACTGGACGGGTGTCAGCGTCGCGCGGACCGTCTGCGGGAGGGGGGCAATACGATAACCCGCGACGAGCGCGGTCGCGCACAATGTCAGGACTAGCCCGAGGCCAAGCCACCAGTCACGGCTGCCGATCGCCTGCCCGAGGTCGACGCACAGGTCGATGTCGGCAAAACGGTCGAAGTCGAAGCGGGGCGCGGCGCCACGGTCAGCCTTGGGCCGCGGCAGAAGAATAACCCGACCCGGACGTAGCGCGACCGCGCCGCCAACACCGGCGCCGCCGAAGCTATTGATTCCCGGTTGATACAAACCGAACCCCCGCTCTGTCGTTCACCGTACCCGTGTGCCGGGATTAACCCCAAGTCAACGGCGAGGCGACTGCTTGCTGCGACGATGCGGCGAAGCGATGACTTACAAGGTTCACTTGAATCGGCTCCGCAGCCATGGCATCAAGTCTCAGCCCATTATCCGTCAAAGGATGCGATGAGCCGAGCAGTGTTCCGCCGTATGCCCGTCTTGTATCCGGGCACCTCCGACCTCAGTTCGAGGTTATGAGCGGATTGCTTCGCACTTCGGAGAACGCCCGCGAGGTTGGGCCCAGGGTTACCGCCGTTCTCGGTCCGACGAACACCGGCAAGACCTTCCTCGCCGTCGAACGGATGTGCGGCCACGCCAGCGGCATGATCGGCTTTCCGCTCCGCTTGCTGGCACGCGAAGTCTATGACCGCGTCGTCGCGATCAAGGGCGCGAGCCAGGTCGCGCTGATCACCGGCGAGGAAAAGATCGTCCCCGAGGGCGCGCGCTATTTCCTCTGCACCGCCGAATCGATGCCGCTCGATCGTGAGGTCGCCTTCGTCGCGATCGACGAGGGGCAGGTCGGGGCCGATCCGACGCGGGGCCACGTCTTCACCGACCGCATCCTGCACATGCGCGGTTATGCCGAGACGATGATCCTCGGGTCGGAGACGCTGCGCCCGTTGATCCGCAAGCTGCTGCCGCGCGCCGAGATCATCACCCGGCCGCGGTTCTCGACACTGACCTATGCCGGGCCGAAGAAGCTGTCGCGGCTGCCGAAGCGGACCGCGATCGTCGCCTTCACGGCGCAGGAGGTTTACGCGCTCGCCGAGATGCTGCGGCGGCACAAGGGCGGCGCCGCGGTCGTCATGGGGTCGCTCAGCCCGCGGACGCGCAACGCCCAGGTCGCGATGTACCAGTCGGGCGAGGTCGACTATCTCGTCGCCACCGACGCGATCGGCATGGGGCTCAACATGGACATCGCCCATGTCGCCTTTGCTGGCTTGAGCAAGTTCGACGGCAAGCGGCACCGGCGGCTGACCGTCGCCGAGATGGCGCAGATCGCGGGCCGGGCGGGGCGGTACCAGAAGGACGGCAGCTTCGGTGTCGTTCAGCTCGGGCAGGACGCGGTGTCGACCTTCGAGGCCGAGGAGATCGCGGCGATCGAGGGGCATGTCTTTCCGCCGCTGACGCAACTGACGTGGCGCAATGCGCATGGCGACTTCAACACGTTGCCACGGCTGATCGCCTCGCTCGACGAACGTCCGCCGCGGGCGGAGCTCGTCCGCGGCGACGACGCGATCGATCTCGCGGTGCTCAAGCGGCTGGCCGGCGAGCCGTGGGTGATGGAGCGCGCGCATGGCCGCGGGCGGATCGCTCGGCTGTGGTCGGCGTGCAGTCTGCCCGACTACCGCAAGACCGGGGCCGAGCAGCACACCCGGCTCGTCGGACGCGTGTTCCGCCATCTCAGCGAGGGCGACGGGACGCTGCCGGCGGCGTGGATCGCGAGCGAGGTCGCAGCGCTCGACAATGTTGCTGGAGATATCGGCACGATCGCCGACCGGATCGCCGCGGCGCGGACGTGGACCTATGTCGCGCACCGCCCCGGCTGGCTCGCCGACGGCACGCTGTGGGCCGACCGCACCCGCGAGCTCGAGGACCGACTGTCGGACGCGCTCCATGTCAAGCTGACCCAGCGCTTCGTCGACCGGCGGACTGCGGTGTTGCTCCGCGATCTCAAGATCAAGGGCGAGCAGCGCGTCGAGGTCGATCCCGATGGCTCGGTCGCGGTCGAGGGCGAGATCATCGGCACGCTCGACGGTTTCCGCTTCACTCCCGACCCGGCAGCGCGCGCGGGCGAGAAAAGGATGCTGCTGGCCGCCGCCGAGCGCCACCTGCCGAAGGAGTTCGAGCGGCGCTGCACCGCGCTCGCCGCCGCCCCCGACGCCGAGTTCAGCCTGTCGTTCGACGGCGCGCTGCCGCCGCGTATCCTGTGGAACGGCGCTCGGGTCGGGCTGCTGCGGACCGGGCGCGATGCGCTCAACCCGCGGATTGAAACCGACCGCGCACTCGAAGGGGTCGCCTTCGCCGATCGCCGCCGCGTCGCCGACCGGCTGACCACGTGGTTCGGCGCGTCGCGCGACAAGCATCTGAGCTCGCTGATGGCGGTCGCCGCGCTCGTTCCCGAGGTCTCACCCGCCGCGCGCGGGCTGATCGTCCGGCTGGTCGAAACGATGGGCTGCCTGACCCGTGCAGCGGTGACCGCGCAGGTCGAGGCGCTGACCCGCGCCGACCGCAAGGCGTTGCTCGCCGCCGGGGTCAGGATCGGGGTGATCCATATCTTCATTGCCGCCGCCCTGCGCCCCGAGCCGACCCGCTGGCGGCTCGCCCTTTGGGCGGTGGCGGAGGGCATCACCGTCCTACCCGCGCCGCCGGTGCCCGGCCTCGTCACGGTCGATGTCGCGCCCGGCATCCCATCCGCATTCTACGACGTCGCCGGCTTCTGGAGCATCGGCGCGCATGCCGTCCGCATCGACATGGTCGATCGGCTGGCGCGCGCGATGCACGGCCAGCGCGACGGTCGCAGTCCCTTCGTGCCCGACGCCAACTGGATCGCCAGCGTCGGCATGAGCCGGGAGGGCTTTGCCCCCCTGATGCGCGCACTCGGCTACCGGCCGAAGCTCGTCGACGGCACGGCGGCGTTTGCCTGGGGTGGCACACGCGTCGAGCCGCGCCGGGTCGAGACGGTCACCGAGCCTGCGTCGGACTCCCCGTTCGCGATCCTTCGGCAAATGAAAGGACGGTAGCTTTTGGTCCATGGTCAGGGTTTGCGGCTCGACAAATGGTTGTGGTTCGCAAGGTTGACGAAGTCGCGCAGCGATGCGCAGCGCCTGTGCGAGAGCCGCCACCTGCGGCTCGACGGACGGGTGATCGATCGACCCTCGGCGCTGGTCCGCGCCGGTTCGGTAGTGAGCTTCCCCAAACACGACGACGTCGTCGTCGTCCGGGTCCTCGGGCTGGCCGAGCGACGTGGACCGTTCGTCGAAGCGCGGGAGCTTTACGCCGACCTGACCCGGAACCGCGGCGACGGGGCAGGATTGACGGGAGCGCTCGTCCCCGTCTAGCAGGTGCGGACAGCGACCGCAGGGGTTCGACAATGACGTACGTGGTGACCGAGGCTTGCATCAAGTGCAAGTACATGGACTGTGTCGAGGTGTGCCCGGTCGACTGCTTCTATGAAGGCGACAACATGGTCGTCATCAACCCGTCCGAATGCATCGATTGCGGCGTCTGCGAGCCCGAATGCCCGGCCGAGGCGATCCTGCCCGATACCGAGAGCGGTCTCGACAAGTGGCTCGAGCTCAACGCGACCTTCTCGGCATCGTGGCCGAACATCACCGTGAAGGGCGCGACCCCGCCCGACGCCGAGGCGCACAAGGGTGAAGAGGGCAAGTTCGACAAGTATTTCTCGGACAAGCCCGGCACCGACGGACAATAGTCCGACTCCTCCCTGACGGGGAGGCAAGGCGCGGTCCGACAAAAACGTGGAAAACCGCGGCTTTTTGTGTTACAACTTCGTTTGCGTCACTCGTCCGTGACGCGGTTCCGGGTCGTGGCGCGGTGCGTCGGACCCGACAGCGAAGGCACGCACTCAACCGTCCGCAGTCCCGATGTGATACCGCCGTGCCCCGTGCGCAGGTGGCCGCGTCGCGTGGACCCAGAAAGGGAACTTCAATGGCAGCCAAGCCGCTCAATTTCGTCGTCGGCGATCACGTCGTCTATCCCAAGCACGGGGTCGGCCGGGTCGTCGAGGTGCAGAGTTCGGAGATCGCCGGGACTAACCTCGAGCTCTACGTGCTGCGCTTCGAAAAGGAGCGGATGACGCTGCGGGTACCGACCAACAAGGCCGAAGGCGTCGGCATGCGCAAGCTGTCGAGCCAGGCGACGTTGCTCGAGGCGCTGACCACGCTCAAGGGGCGCCCGCGGATTAAGCGGACGATGTGGAGCAGGCGGGCGCAGGAGTATGAGGCCAAGATCAATTCGGGCGACCTCGTCTCGATCGCCGAGGTCGTCCGCGACCTCCACCGTGCCGAAGACCAGCCCGAGCAGAGCTATTCCGAACGCCAGATCTACGAGGCGGCGATCGGTCGCTTGGCGCGTGAACTCGCAGCGATGGAGAACATCGACGAGCCAGCGGCACAGGCGAAGATCGAAAGCGTCCTGAAGGCAGCTTGAGCGAAGGCGCGCGCAGCGAAGCGGACGTCTGCGTCCGTTAGCAGCGCGCGGACTCGCGCGAAGGCCGGCCGGCGGGGCGGGCGGCACCAGCCGCCCGAACCCGTCCGACGACGACGCGGGCTTTGCCCGCGGCCTATCCGAATTTCCCGCACCCCGCGGCCCAACAAAAGGACCGCTCATGCCCCGCCTAATTGGCAAGATCGCGCTCGTCACCGGGGCGGCGCAGGGCATCGGCGCGGGGATCGTCCGCGCCTTCGTCGACGAGGGGGCAACGGTCTGGCTGACCGACCTCGCCGCCGAACCTGCCGAGCGCGAAGCTGCACTCGTCGGCCACGGCGCGACCGCTGCCGTACTCGATGTCCGCGATGAAGCGGCTTGGGTTGCCACTTATGCGCGCATTCTTGACCGCGACGGCCGCATCGACATCGTCGTCAACAATGCTGGCATCACCGGTTTCGACCTGCCCGGCCCGCATGACCCCGAGAATAGCTCGCTCGATGACTGGCGTGCGGTCCACGCCACCAACCTCGACGGGGTGTTCCTTGGTTGCAAGCACGCGATCCGCGCGATGCGCCCTGCAGGAAGCGGTTCGATCATCAACATGTCGTCGCGGTCGGGACTTGTCGGCATACCGGGAGCGGCGGCGTACGCATCGTCGAAGGCAGCGGTGCGCAATCACAGCAAGAGCGTCGCCTTGTGGTGCGCCCAGCAGGGGCTCCGCATCCGCTGCAACTCGGTCTATCCGGCGGCGATCATGACGCCGATCTGGGATGCGATGCTCGGAGATGAGCCAGGACGCGCCGAGCGAATGGCCAAGTTCGTCGCCGACACGCCGCTCCACCGCTTCGGCACGGTCGAGGAAGTCGCTGCGATCGTTGTCTATCTCGCTTCGGACGAGTCGGCATACACCACCGGCGCCGAGTTCATCATCGACGGCGGCCTGCTCGCGGGATCGGCGGCAAGCCCCGGATAACAGGTAGACAGAGCCATCGCCGCGTGTATTATCCGAACAACACACGGATGGGGATTATTTGATGACTCGCCTGCTGACAGTTTCCACGATGGCCACTGCCCTTGTGCTTGCCGCCGCCGCTCCCGCATTCGCCGACGAGCGCGACTTTCCGGTTGGCGGCTTCGACCGTCTGGCGGCAGGCGGCTCGGCCAATATTACCGTCACGACTGGCGCGCGGGCGAGCGTCCGCGCGACCGGCGAGACGGCGGCGCTTGACCATCTCGATATTCGTGTCGAGGGCGAGACCCTCAAGATCGGGACCAAGCGCGACAGCATGTGGTCCGGGTGGCGCGACCACGGACGCGTCCAGATTGCCGTCACCGTGCCGATGATCCACGCGGTCGACCTCGCCGGCTCGGGATCAATCACCGTCGATCGTATCAAGGTCCGCGATTTCGATGCATCGATCGGCGGCTCGGGACGCCTCAATGTCGCCCTGCTCGACAGCGACACCGCAAGATTCGACGTCGCCGGGTCGGGTGACATGGCGATCGCCGGACGCTGCGGTTCTGCCAAGGCAAGCATCGCGGGTTCCGGTAACCTCAGGCTCACCGCGCTCAAGTGCGCGACCTTCAGCGCCAGCGTCGCTGGTTCGGGGCGGATCGATGCCTACGCCACCCAGACCGCGACGCTGTCGACGATGGGGTCGGGTGACATCAACCTGACCGGCGGCGCGCGCTGCTCGGTGTCGACCGCGGGGAGCGGCAAGGCGCGCTGCAGCTAACGGACGTGTGACGATGGCATTCTCATCGGCCGGAATTTGCCGCTGTCCTACGCGCGGCGGTATCGGTTAGCGTGGGCGTCGTATCGGCCAACGGGCCAATGTCTTGCTCTTTCTCATTGTCGGTATCGTCGTCGCCAGCGGGCCAGGCACTATCCCGCTCGTGTGGACTTAGTCGACTTCCGCAGAAATCGTCGCAATCAACGGTGTGAAAAAGCTGGTCGTTGTGTGGACTTGTGTGACCTTTTGCGTGCGGTCGAGGTGATCGCCTGCAAGCGCGCAATCTACATGTACTTTTCCCTGAACTTATTGTGACCTTAGCGTCGAATTGCACCGGATAGGCTAAAACCACTATGACGTTGTCTTGGTGCCGGAAAAACGTTGGTTAAAACGTCCGCGTCTCAAACCAGCCAGAGCGCGGCGAGTTCGCGCAGCATCGCCGGCGGCACGGCGTCGAGGTCGGCGTCGCCCTCGTGCATGTCGCGCGGGGCGTCGTCGGGGTTGAGGTAGCGCCACCCCTGATGCGCGCGGCGCGGCGTCGCCAGCACCGGCACCGGCTCGGTCGCCAGTGCGATCCGGCATTTCGTCCCCCACTCGGTCTCGACCATGTCGAGCCCGATAATCGCCTGCCGCGCGACGAGCGTGTGCTTGATGATCCAGAACAGCGATCCGCCGGCCAGCTCGACGGCGCGCCGCGGCATGTAGCGCGTCAGGCAATAAGCCTGGCCTTCGCTCGCCGCGCGCAGGGCGTGCCGCTCGGCGAGTGCGCCGACACTCGTGCAGCCCATGGCGACCTTGGTGAGATGCAGCGTCACGTCAGGTGGAACAGCGCCGCGAGCCCGAGGAAGGCGAAGAAGCCGATGACGTCGGTCATCGTCGTGACGAACACCGTCGAGGTCACCGCCGGGTCGATATCGAACTTCTCGAGGACTAGCGGAATGACGATGCCCGATAGCCCGGCGTTGACGTGGTTGATCAGCATCGCGCTGAACAGCACGAGGCTGAGCGGTGTGTCGTGGTAGACGAGCTGACAACCGACCGCCATCAGCGCGCCAAGCCCGAGCCCGTTCGCCAGTGCGATCCACAACTCGCGGCGGATCATCCGCGCCGTATTCGAACTTGTCAGTTGGTTCATTGCCAGCGCGCGGACCGTCACCGCCATCGTCTGCGTCGCGGCGTTACCGCCCATACCGGCGACGATCGGCATCAGTACCGCGAGGGTGACGAGGCGGCTGATCGTTCCCTCGAACGCGGCGACCACAGACGACGCGAGGATCGCGGTCCCGAGGTTGATCAGCAGCCACCACATCCGCACCTTGATCGTCTCGACGATCGGCTCGTTGATGTCGCCGTCGCCTGCGCCCGATAGCTTGAGCGCGTCTTCGCCCGCTTCTTCCTGGATAATGTGGACGATGTCGTCGACGGTGATGACCCCGACCAGCCGCCCGCTGCCGTCGACTACGGCGGCCGAGATCAAGGCGTATTTCTGGAACTGAAGCGCAACCTCCTCCTGATCCTCGTCGACCGGGATCAGCGTCTGGTCGCGTTGCATTACCGCGCCGACGACCGCGTCGCGCTTCTGCGTCAGCAGCCACGACAGGCGGATCGTCCCAGTCGGATGGTGGGAGGGATCGACGACAAAGACTTCCCAGAAGTCGGTCGGCAGGTCGGGCTCGGCGCCGATGAAGTCGATGATCGCGCCGATCGTCCAATGTTCGGGAACCGCGACGAGGTCGCGCTGCATCAGCCGCCCGGCAGACTCCTCGGGATAGGTAAGCGCCTCCTCGATCGCCGCACGGTCGTCGGGGTCGAGCGCGCGCAGCACCTCGCGGCGGTCGTCGTCGTCGAGTTCCTCGATGATCGAGACCGCGTCATCGGTGTCGAGCTCGGAAACGACCTCAGCGACTTCACCGGCCGTAAGGACGTCGAGCAGGGCCTCCCGGACCCAGTCGTTCATCTCGGCGATGACGTCGGCGTCGAGCTTGTCGCCGAGCGCCTTGGCAAGATCCTGGCGGTAGTCGCCGGGGATCAGCTCGAACAGGTCGGCGATATCGGCTTCGTGGAGCGGGTCGACCAGCGCCCGCGTCGCTGCGCTGTCCTCGGCGTCGAGGCTGGCGACGACCTTGGCGACGAAGTCGCGGCGCAGACGTCCGTCGTCATCGAAGACGTCGCGTGCTTCGCTGGCGACGCCGGTCCGCGGCTCGAGGAGGTCCTCGGGCATCACGCCGCTGCGGCCTCCGGAAAGTCTTCGGTGTCGATCGCGGCGTTCATTGCCGGCGAATATCGGTGGCCGTGGACGGTCGAGTGGTTGATCAGCGCATCGAGCGTCGTCATCGTCGCCGGATCGAGGACGATATCGCGCGCCGCCCAGTTCTCCTCGAGGTGCGGAACGCTCGCGGTGCCGGGGATCGTGACGAGACCGGGGTCGCGGTTGATCAGCCATGCCAGCGAAAGTTGCGCCGGGGCGTGACCGAGGTCGGCGGCGATCCGGGCGAAGGCGTCGAACAGCGCCTGGTTGGCGACGAAGTCATCACCCTGGAAGCGCGGCATCGTCCGGCGGATGTCGCCGTCGGGTAGTGCGCTGGGGTCGGGGACACCCCCCGCAAGAAAGCCGCGACCGACCGGCGAGAAGGCGACGAAGGTGGTGCCGAGCTCTCGGCACGCGGCCAGCACGCCGAGTTCGGGGTTGCGTGTCCACAGCGAATATTCGGTCTGGAGCGCCGCGATGGGGTGGACCGCGGCAGCCCGGCGCAGCGTCGCCGTGCTGACTTCGGACAGGCCGATACTGCGGATTTTGCCGGCGGTGACCGCGTCGGCGAGTGCCCCGACCGATTCCTCGATCGGCGTCTTCGGGTCGAGCCGGTGGAGATAATACAGGTCGATCGTGTCGACGCCGAGCCGCGACAGGCTTTCGTCGAGCACCGCCGTCACCCCGGCACGGCTGCCGTCGAGGACACGCGGTGCCTTGATCCCGCCCTCGCCGAGGCGAATGCCGCACTTTGATGCAAGGACGAACTCGTCGCGGCGCGACTTGAGCGCCCGTCCGATCAGCGTCTCGTTGTGCCCGACACCGTACAGCGCGGCGGTGTCGAGGAAGTCGTAGCCGAGGTCGAGTGCGTGGTGAAGCATTGCCTCGCCCTCGGCATCACCCGGAGGATTGCCATAGGCATAGCTCAGCGACATGCAGCCGAGACCGACGCTTTCGACCATGAACGGGCCGAGCTTGCGCTTCGCCATGTGCGGTCTCCCTCGCTTGTTTCCTGACGGTACGGATTGGCGGCGGGCGGGCGGATTGCCAAGGGTTTATTCGCTTGTCCCGGCGAAGCTCGTCTTTCCCGGCCGTCGCCGTGCCCGCCGGCAAGGCTTGTCCCTTCTTGAAGACCGCCGCACTATGCCACCGATGTTCACCCACCGCCTCGCCACCGAAGCCGACCTCGACACCTTGCGCTCGCTGATGGCGGCGGCGATCGGGAGCAACCAGCGCGATTTCCTGACCCCGGCGCAGGTCGCCGCGAGCAGGATGCTGATGGGGCTCGACACCCAGCTCGTCGCAGACCGCACCTATGTCATCGTCGAGTGCGACGGCCGCGTCGCTGGCGGCGGCGGGTGGAGCTACCGCGCCGGCGTCTATGGCGGCGACCACAGCACCGCGCTCCGTGACGCGACACCACTCGACCCGGCGACCGACCCGGCGCGAATCCGGGCGATGTACACCCACCCCGACTTCGTCCGCCGCGGCATCGGCCGCATCGTTCTCAGCGTGTGCGAGGCGGCAGCGCGGGCCGCCGGCTTCCGGAACGTCGTACTGATGGCGACGCTGTCGGGGGAGCCGCTCTATCGCGCCGCAGGATATGTCGCGGTCGAACATCGCGCCGATACGGTCGATGGCGTCGAGGTGCCGCTCATCCGCATGACGAAACGGATCAGTTAAGCGGGCGCAAACCTTTTGCGATAACCCGAGACCGATCGCAGCGAGGCCTGCCCACTTCGGCGAAGCGATTAGATGGGTAATCGTCTGTCATAACGGCGGGCGTCGGGGAACAAAGGGAGCGAAGGGAGCGAAGCCAGCACCCTCAATCTTCCTGAAGCTCCTTATATAATGGGCTACCTTATCGGTGAGATCCTGCGCGGTTGACTCCGTAACGCGGCCCGACGCGCATATAACGCCGCGCCGTACCCGGGCGTGTACCGTGGCGAAACGAAGTCGAAATTACCCGAGTTGCGCAGCAGATCGAAGAACTGGCGTCTTATGGGTTCGACCTGGACAAGAATGCTCCCAGACCAGGATATCGGCACGACATCGCTCGTCCTGTAACCGAGCGCCTGATGGAGGGCGCGCGCGAGGTCGCAAAGTTGGTTTGCTGCCTCGGCCAAAATAGCTTCTGCACTTGCATCGCCGTCGGCCGCCGCCGCACATACAAGTGGCACCAATGCCGCAATGCCCTCGCGGCCCATGCCGACTGGACCCATCACGCGTTCGCAGAGGTCTAGGCTCACGACTCATTGATCAGAGCCAGAAGATGACGGTAGCGGCGAGCGCGATGGCGGAGAAAAAGACTGTCGGGCATCTATCGTAGCGAGTGGCGACGCGGCGCCAGTCCTTCAGACGGCCGAACATAATCTCGATA
>NZ_JANYGL010000142.1 GCF_025362435.1 Polymorphobacter sp. | reverse complement strand
TCAGGGCAAGCGCTGCTGTACCCAAAACACGAAAGGAAAAAATAACGGCTTGACCCACAACCCGCATCGCGAAACATAACTTCCACCCGGGTCAAATCTCAATGAAAATCCCGGGTCACTTCTCAGTGGAAATCAACAGCTTGTAGGGCTTCTCGCGCGGCCGTAATTTTTTGATAACAAGGTCTGTTAGAGCCATGGGGGTACCGTAGATTACGCTACCCCCAGAGTACCCCGGACAAGGGCGCGATCACCTGAGACGCGAGGGTATGTGGTGCAACCCTTGTAGCCGAAAAAGCTAATGTTCTCAACGCGAGGTGACACAACCTGAGACGCCCTGAGAATGAAAATTGGCGGAGTCGGAGGGATTCGAACCCTCGGTACCGGTTACCCAGTACGGCAGTTTAGCAAACTGCTGGTTTCAGCCGCTCACCCACGACTCCGCGAAGCGACGGGCTATACCGAAGCGTTATTCGCTCTGCAACGTGCCGATTTAGCGGCCGACACTCGTATAGGCGATCCCGCGGCGCGCCATCTCGTCGGCCCGATAGACGTTCCGCAGGTCGACGAGCACCGGATGCGCCATCGCCTTGGCGATCCGGTCCATGTCGAGGCCGCGGAATGCGTCCCATTCGGTCATCAGGACGGTGGCGTCGGCGCCGGTGACGCACTCGTACGGGTCGGTCGCGTAATCGACGTCGGTCAGCACCAGCTTGGCCTGTTCGACGCCCTCGGGGTCGAACGCACGGATCTTCGCGCCGCCGTCCTGCAGCGCCTGGACCACCGCGATCGCGGGCGAATCGCGCATGTCGTCGGTGTTCGGCTTGAACGTCAGGCCGAGGATCGCGATCGTCTTGCCACGGACGCTGCCGTCGCATGCGGCGACGACCTTGCGCGCCATCGCCCGCTTGCGCTGCTCGTTGACCGCGGCGACGGTCTCGACGATCCGCACCGGCGTGCCGAAGTCCTGCGCCGTCTTGATCAGCGCCAGCGTGTCCTTGGGGAAGCACGACCCGCCATAGCCCGGGCCGGCGTGGAGGAATTTCGAGCCGATGCGGTTGTCGAGGCCGATGCCGCGGGCGACGTCCTGGACGTTCGCCCCAACCGCTTCGCACAGGTCGGCGATCTCGTTGATGAAGGTGATCTTGGTCGCGAGAAAGGCGTTCGCGGCGTATTTGATCAGCTCGGCGGTGCGCCGCGCGGTGAACAGCAACGGCGACGAGTTGATGAACAGCGGACGATAGATCTCGGTCATCACCGCGCGCGCCGCCTCGTCCTCGGTACCGACGACGATGCGATCGGGGAACTTGAAGTCGCGGATCGCCGCGCCCTCGCGGAGGAACTCGGGGTTCGACACGACGGCGAAGCGCGCGTCGGGGTTGGCCTCGTGGAGGATGCGCTCGACCTCGTCGCCGGTGCCGACGGGAACAGTCGACTTGGTCACGATGACCGTATAGCCGGTGCACGCCCGGGCGATTTCCTTCGCGGCGGCAAAGACATAGCTGAGGTCGGCGTGGCCATCGCCGCGGCGCGAGGGGGTGCCGACGGCGATGAATACCGCCTCGGCATTGGCGACCCCGGCGGGGAGGTCGGTGGTGAAGGTCAGGCGGCCGGCGCGGGCGTTGCCGGTGACGAGCTCGGCGAGGCCGGGTTCGAAGATCGGCATGATCCCGGCGCGGAGGCGCTCGATCTTCGACGGGTCGTTGTCGACGCAGACGACGTCGTGGCCGAAATCGGCGAAGCACGCCCCGGAGACAAGGCCGACATAGCCAGCGCCGATCATCGTTATCCGCATGTTCGCTCCGTTCGTTGCTGCGTTGCGGTAGCAGCGGTGCCGGGCGTTGGGAAGGCGCGGCCAAGCGAACGCGCGCGATCTGGACTTTCTTTCAGGCGCGCGGCAATGAACTACCGGGGGCGTCGATCGTCGGGCGGAGTAAATCGATGCGGATCACGCTGGCCATGGCGGCGCTGCTGTACGCGGTGCCGGCGCTTGCACAGGAGCAGCCGCCTGTCGTGCCGGACGCGTCGCTGACCCCGCAGGCCGCCGCCCAACCCAACAACCCCGATACCCAGTTCGCAACTCCTGCCAAGCCGCCGGTCGACCCCGGCTTCGCCCATCCGCCCGCCGATACCTATGCCGAGGGCGACGTCATCGCCGCTGCCGAGGGCGCGTTCGGCAAGGGCGCCGAGGGTGCGGCGAAGCTGATCGAAAAGGCGTTCAAGGACCTTGGCCGCCCGAACGGCTATATCGTCGGGCGCGAGGCGTCGGGGGCGTTCTTCGTCGGGCTGCGCTACGGCTCGGGGACGCTGTATTCGAAGATCGAGGGCGAGCAGCCGGTCCACTGGACGGGGCCGTCGGTCGGCTTCGACGTTGGCGGCGACGGCGACCGCGTCTTCACCCTGGTCTACCACCTCGACGACACCAACGACCTGTTCCGCCGCTACCCGGCGGCGGAGGGCAAGGCGTATCTAATCGGCGGCTTCACCGCGACGTACAACCAGCGCGACAACGTCATCCTCGTGCCGATCAAGCTCGGCGTCGGCTGGCGGCTGGGGATCAACGCCGGGTGGGTCAATTATACTCGCGCGAGTCGGCTCGTTCCGTTTTAAGGCGGAGCAGGAGGCGGCGCGGGTAGCGGTGATTTCGCGATCAGGACAGCACACCGGGGAGCCCATGCCATGTTCCGTCCAGATCGCCGCCGTGTTCTTGGCGGCGTTGCTTCCGCCGCGCTGACGGCGCTCGTTCCCGCGGCAGCGCAGGCGACCGCGGAGAAACTCGACCCCGCGGCGATGCGCGGCGACGTTGCGATCCTCGTCGATGCTTATTCGACTCTCCACCCCGGCCTCTACCGCTACCTCACCCCGGCGCAGTTCGTGGCGGCGCGCGAGCGGCTTGACCGAATTGTCGCCAAACCGCTGTCGCGCGGCGATTTCTACCTCGCGTTGTCGGCGTTCACCGCGAGCATCAGGTGCGGGCACAGCTTCCCCAATCAGGCGAACCAGGTCCCAGCGATCACGGCGTTGTTCGACCAGCCCAGCCTGCCGTTCGCCTTCGTCTGGCTCGACGGGCGGATGATCGTGACCGCTGATCTCGGTAGCGGACAGATGATCGCTCCCGGCAGCGAGGTCGTGGCGATCGAGGGGGTCGCGACGCGCGACATGCTCGCCTGGATGCTGCCGTATGCGCGGACCGACGGGAGCAACGAAGCGTGCAAACTCGCCGACCTCGGTATCCCGGGCGATGGCGACCAGCCGAGCTTCGATCTCCTGCGCGCATTGCTGTTTCCCTCTGTCGGACGGACAGCGCGGCTCGAAGTCCGTGGCGGCGGGACGACGCAGACGGTCGATTGCCCGTTGCTGCCTGCCGCGATCCGCGACGCCGCGCTCAAGCCGCAAACCCCCGCGTCGCCGTACGGCTGGCGGTTCGACGTCCGCGGCACGGTCGGCGTCCTGACGATGCCGACATGGGCGGTGTTCCATGAGAAATGGGACTGGCAGGGCTTCATCGATACCAGCGTCGACACCGCGATCGATCGCAAGCTGGGGCTCGTCATCGACCTGCGCGAGAACGGCGGCGGCCTCGATTGCGGCGCGGCGGTCCTTGCGCGCCTCGTCACCGCCCCGCTCGCCACCAACAATTATTCGCGGCACGTCCGCTACCGGGCGATCCCCGATCGCCTGTCGCCGTATCTCAAGACGTGGGACCGCAGCTTTCGTGACTGGGGAGCGTCGGCGGTCGGGCCCGACGCCAACGGCTTCTACACGCTCGACCGGCCCGGCGATGCCAGCGACACCGACACGATCACGCCCGCCAAACGCTGCTTCACCGGCAAGGTCGCGGTCCTGATCGGGCCGAAGAACGCATCGGCGACGTTCGGCTTCGCCGCGCTGGCCAAGCAGCACCGGCTGGCAACGCTCGTCGGCGAGCCTACCGGCGGCAATCTGCGCGGCATCAACGGCGGGGCGTTCTTCTTCGTCAACCTGCCGGGATCGGGGATCGAGGTCGACCTGCCGCTGATCGCCTACTGGCCCAACCGCCCCCAGCCCGATGCCGGCGTGACCCCCGATATCGTCGTGCCGCGGCGACTGGCGGATATCGCGAGCGCGAGCGACCGGCAGATGGCGAGCGCGATCGCCGAGGCTGCAGGCTGACCGGTCGCGGTATTTGCTGTCCTACAGCCAGCGTTTGCGCCTAGCCTTTCGCCTCGACCCGCCATCCACCGGGATAGCGACGCTCTTTCTCATCGTTGGTCTTCGCATTTTCCTACATTTCGGGCTATGTCCATGAATTAAAAAGGAGGGCGCGTTTGCAAAACACCGACGTTTGTGTGAACTTATTTTGAACTTAGCGCCGGTTCGCTCCTCCCGCCCTCGGATAGGCCGGCCAGCCCCAACCTCCGCATAGCGTCCCGCAGCCTGTGGCGGGGCCAGATTTCGGGCGATCGATAAGGGAAAGTCGCGAACGCAAAACACCGTCGTTTGTGTGAACTTGTTCTGAACTTAGTTGCTATCCGCCGCCCGCCGCCCCAGCTTCTGGCAATGCCCATTGCCCGCCTCACCGACCGTGCCGTCCTTCGCATCGGCGGAGCCGACGCCCGCGCCTATCTCCAGGACCTCGTCACCAACGACGTCGAACGGCTGACCCGCCAGACGCCGCTCTGGACCGGGCTGCTCAGCGCGCAGGGCAAGCCGTTGTTCGACATGGTCCTGTTCGACCGCGGCGACGTCGAACCCGGGGCGGTGCTGGTCGACGTCCTCGCCACCGCCGCCGACGCGCTTGCCGAGCGGCTGACGATGTACCGGTTGCGTCGCGCGGTAACGATCGCCGCCGAGCCTGACCTTCATGTCTTCGCGGCGTGGGACGAGCCGTCGATCGACCTGCCCGCCGACCCGCAGCTGCCCGCGCTTGGGGCCCGCTGGATCGCCGAGGCCGCCGAGACGAATACCGGGGTCCACGACTATGCCCGCCACCGCCTCGCGCTCGG
Organism: Polymorphobacter sp.; assembly: GCF_025362435.1. Lineage (GTDB taxonomy): Bacteria > Pseudomonadota > Alphaproteobacteria > Sphingomonadales > Sphingomonadaceae > Polymorphobacter_B. The sequence continues at coordinate 15,221 of NZ_JANYGL010000142.1, read as the reverse complement.
GGTGCCCGACAGCGCCGACCTGCTGCTCGACCGGATGCTGTGGCTCGAGGCGAACGCGGTCGAACTGAACGGCGTCAGCTTCACCAAGGGCTGCTATGTCGGGCAGGAGAATACCGCGCGGATGCACCACCGCGACAAGCTTCGCCGCCGCCTGCTCCCGGTAACGATCGACGCCGCCGCCGAGGACGGTGCCGCGATCACCGCCGACGGCATCGCCGCGGGTGAACTTCGCAGCCAAACCGGCAGCCGCGGCATCGCCTACCTCAAGATCGAGGCCGCCGGTCGCCCTCTCGCCGCCGGAGATGCGACGGTGGCGGTCGATTGGCCCGGCTGGCTACCGCGCGAATAAGCTTGTTTCGGGTCCGGCAGTTCCGTTAATCGAGGGTCAACGCGTCGGCTGGTTAATCCCGGCGGCTATCCCATTCCGCAATCGTTAGCCCTGTCATGGCCGCCACCACTCCGCACATCGCGAACACCGGCATCTCCGGCGATCTCCTCCACATGCCCGCCCAGGTCGCCCGGCTGACCGCGAACACGATCGCGTGGCTCCAGACCGACAGCGTCGCGGCGATGATCGGCATCGGCAGCGCGATCGTCCTCACGCTCATCTTCCTCGGCATCCGCTTCGGTATCTGCCGCCTGCTTGGGACCGGCCACGACGTCACGACGTGGCAGGGCTTCATCGGCCGGATGGTGCGCCGGACGGGGACCTTCTTCCTCGGCGCGCTCGCCGCCGAGGTCGCGGTCAGCGCCGCCGCACCCCCGGGGGCGCTGCTCGGCTTCATCAAGCTCGTCTTCACCGTCGCCGCCGCGATCCAGGGGGCGATCTGGATCCGCGAGTTCATCCTCGGCCTCGTCGACCGCCGCGCCGCCTTCGCCGAGGACAAGGCTGCGCTGGCGAGCGCGGGCGGCATCATCCGCGTGCTGGTCAACGTCGTCGTCTGGTCGCTCGCCTTCATCCTCGTGCTCGACAATCTCGGGGTCAACGTCACCGCGCTGGTCGCCGGGCTCGGTGTCGGCGGCATCGCCATCGGTCTCGCCGCGCAGGGCATTTTCGCCGACCTGTTCGCCGCGCTGGCGATCCTGTTCGACCGCCCGTTCCGCGTCGGTGACACGATTCGCTGGGGCAACGTCACTGGCAAGGTCGAGGCGATCGGCCTCAAGACCGTCCGCATCCGCTCGCAGTCGGGCGAACAGGTCGTCGTCGGCAACACCAAGCTGCTCGGCGACCAGATCTCCAACCTCGCCCGGATCGAGGAGCGGCAGGTCATCATGGTGATCGGCGTCACCTACCAGACGAGCAGCGAGCTCCTCGAATCGATCCCCGCCGAGATCGAATCGATTGTCGCGGCGCGGCCCGAATGCCGCTTCGATCGCTGCCACTTCGTCCGCTTCGCCGACTCATCGCTCGATTTCGAAATCGCCTTCTTCACCGCCGGCCAGTCGTTCAAGGCGATGATGGATGCCCGCCACGCGATCGGCCTGGCGATTCTCCGCCGTTTCAATGAACTTGGGATCGACTTCGCCTATCCGACGCAGGTGGCGATGATGGCACGCGCCGACGGGCGGGTGATCGATCCCCCGGTCGCGCTGGCCGCGCCGCCACAGGGCGCGACGGGCTAAGCGGTCTTGGGCAGCGACTGGTTGCGCGCTTCGACCGGGATCGCGTCGAAGATCGCCGGCGGCGTCAGCCCGAGGCGGGCCCTGACGGCGTCGAGCGGCTCGGCGAGCAACGCCTCGTAATCCTGCCCGGGAAGCCACGCCGCGGCCCGCCCACGGCGATATCCCTCCCAGATCGCGCGGGCGAACGGCTGCCCGGGCTGGCGCGACCCCTTCAGCGCCGCGCCGAGCCCGATCAGCGCCCAGCCGAGCGCCTTGGTCTGCGCGTACGAAAACGCGACGAGGCAGGCCTCGCCGAGCGCAGTCAGGTCATAGCCGGTTAGGATATGCCACAGGTCGTGGGTGTCGCGGATGCGCCGGCCGTACCACGCAACCGGATGTACGAGGTCGATGCCCTCGGGCCGGGAGGTCTGGCGGCTGACGTCGGCAAGCCCATCGGCGCTGATCTGGCCGGCCTCGGTGAAGACGAGATAATGCGCTGCGACGCTTTCGGCGGGATAGGTCGCGAGGGTCGTGCGGTCCATCAGCACCTCGGCAAGCTCGCGGCGCTGATAGGCGATCCGCCCGCCCTGCGCTGTCTTGAGCAGGCGCAAATAGCCGTCACGAGTCGCACGCCCGTTGAGCGAGCGCATGATCTCGAACACCTGGACGGTGTCGTCCTTGTCGGCGAGAAGCTGCCGGACCGCCGCCAGCGCCTTCGGCCAGTCGCGTTTAGGCGAGGCGATGGCGAAGTCACGCTGAGGTGTCATGGCGGTCATGCGGAGTATCAATACGCAAAATTGCTGGCGGTGCAAGCGCGCCGATCAGGTGTCGGCAGCGTCGGCGATGCTGAGCAGGCTCGCATTGCCGCCGGCACTCGTCGTGTCGGTCGAGACGACCCGCTCGACGGCAAAGCGCGGCAAATAGTGCGGCCCGCCCGCCTTCGGCCCAGTGCCCGACAGGCCTTCGCCGCCAAAGGGTTGCGACCCTACGACCGCGCCGATCATCGCCCGGTTGACGTACAGGTTGCCGACCCGCGCCTTGGCGGCGACACGCTCGGCCGACGATGCGATGCGGCTGTGCAGCCCCATCGTCAGGCCGTAGCCGCTGGCGTTGACCGCGGCGACGGTGGCGTCGAGATCACCCGCCCGCCACGTCGCGACGTGGAGGATCGGCCCGAACCATTCCTCCCGCAGCGCATCGATGCCGGGTAGCCGGATGATCGTCGGGGCGACGAAGTTACCGGTGGCAGGGGCCGCGATCGTGTGAACCCATTGATTACGCGTCGACTGGCGGTAGCGCTCTAGCCGGTCGAAAGCCGCCTCATCGATCACCGGCCCGACATCGGTCCGCGGATCGCCCGGCGCGCCGACGAGCAGCGTGTCCATCGCGCCCTTGAGCATGTCGAGCGTCCGCTCGGCGATATCCTCCTGCAGCAGCAACAGCCGCAGTGCCGAGCAACGCTGCCCCGCCGACCGGAAGGCGCTGGTGACAACGTCGACGACGACCTGCTCGGGCAGCGCGGTCGAGTCGACGATCATCGCGTTGAGCCCCCCGGTCTCGGCGATCAGCGGCACCAGCGGACGGCGGTCGTCCTCGAGCAATGTCCTGGCGATCGCCCGCGCGGTCCGGGTCGAGCCGGTGAACGCGACCCCCATGACGCGGGGGTCGCCGACCAACGCCGTGCCGACCTCGCCGCCGCCGATGACGAGTCGCAGCACATCGGCGGAGACGCCTGCCTCATAAGCGAGCGCGACTGCGGCGGCGGCGATGCGCGGGGTTTGCGGCGCCGGCTTGGCGACGACGCTGTTGCCGGCAGCGAGCGCGGCGGTGACCTGGCCGAGGAAGATTGCCAGCGGGAAGTTCCACGGCGCGATGCAGGCAAAGACGCCGCGTCCTGCCAGCCGGAGCTCGTTGCGCTCGCCGGTCGGGCCGGGGAGAAGGATCGGCTCGAACTGCTCGCGGGCTTGCGCTGCGTAGTAGCGGCAGAAGTCGACCGCCTCGCGGACCTCGCCGAGCGCGTCGCCGATCGTCTTCTTCGCCTCGTCGACGCACAGCGCCATCAGCTTGGCGCGGTCGCGCTCAAGCAGGTCGCCGAGGCGGTCGAGGATGTCGGCGCGCTTGCCAGCCGGGGTCGCGTCCCACGCCGGGAAGGCGACATGCGCGGCCCCGACTGCGCTCGGGACGTCGTCGGCGTATCGATTATGGGCGTCGTCGACCTTGCTTCGCTTGCCGAACAACGGGTCGGCTTCGTCGAAGAGCAGGACGTCGCGCCCGGCCTGCGCCAGAACCTCGGCGTCGGCGAGGTCGAGGCCGCTGGAATTGACCCGCCCCGGGAACAGGTCGCGTGGCAGCGGGATGCTCGGGTGCGGCGTTCCCCCGACGGCGGCGATGCGCACTGCGGGATCGGCGAGCAGGTCGACATCGCTGACTCCGGCGTCGGCGAGCTGATGGACGAAGCTCGAATTGGCGCCGTTTTCGAGCAAGCGGCGGACGAGGTAGGCGAGCAAATCGCGGTGCCCGCCAACGGGTGCGTAGCTGCGGCAGGCATAGCCGTCCTCCCGGACCAGCCGCTCGTACAGCCCTTCGCCCATGCCGTGGAGGCGCTGGAACTCGAAGCCGTCGGGGCCGCCCGCCCATTCGAGAATCGTCGCCACCGTCAGCGCATTATGCGTCGCAAAGGCGGGGAAGATGTTCGGGGCGGCGAGCATTTTCGCGGCGCAGGCGAGGTACGATACGTCGGTCGCCGCCTTGCGGGTGAACAGGGGGTAGTCGGCCAGCCCCTCGACCTGTGTGCGCTTGATCTCGCTGTCCCAGTATGCGCCCTTGACCAGCCGGACACCGAGTTGGCGGGAGGTTTCGGCCCCCAGCGCCTGCGCCCAGTCGATGACCGCGGAGGCGCGCTTGCCGTAGGCCTGCGCCGCCATGCCGAGGCCATCCCAGCCGCGCAGTTGCGGGCGTTGCGCCACTGCGGCGATGATATCGAGTGACATGTCGAGCCGCTCGGTTTCCTCGGCATCGACCGTCAGACCGATCCCCGCCGAGGCCGCAGTGCTCGCCAGCGCGCCAAGCATCTCAATGAGTTCGGGCACGCAGGTGGCGGCGTGTGCGGTCTCGTAGCGCGGGTGCAATGCCGACAGCTTGACCGAGATCGAATGTCCCGCAGCCTGGTTGGAGGCGCCGATGCGCTCGATCGCGGCGACGTAGCTGTCGTAGTAGCGAGAGGCATCGTCGCGGGTTCGCGCCGCCTCGCCGAGCATGTCGAAGCTCGCGGTGAAGCCCTTGTTATCGCTGTCGGATGCGCGGTCGAGCGCCTCGTCGATCGTCCGTCCCATGACGAAGATCTGGCCCATCATCCGCATCGCCGCGCCGACCGCGGTGCGGACGAACGGCTCCCCCGACCGGGCGATCAGCCGCTGCAACACCGACGCACGCTCGCCCGCACCGACCACTGCACGCGTCAGCACGAGTCCCCAGGTCGCCGAATTGACGAGGAGCGAGTCCGACTTGCCGGTATGCGCGCCCCAGTCGGCGCCGCCGATCTTGTCGCGGATCAGCAGGTCGGCGGTGGCGGCATCGGGGACGCGCAGGAACGCCTCGGCAAGGCTGAGCAGCGCGACGCCCTCGGCGGTGTTGAGGCGGTATTGCTGGAGGAAGCGGTTGACCCAGCCGCTCCCCTGCGCCGCGCGCAACTCGGCGAGCAGGCCAAGTGCGCGGTTCTCGACCGCGGCGCGGGTGGCGGGCGCCAGCGTCGCGCCGGGCAGCAGGCGGGCGAGGACGTCGGGCTCGGGAGCGCGGCGGAGGTTGCGCATCTCGGCGCGGGCAGAGGCTTGGCTGATCATTCCCGCCTCCTACGCCGTCGCGCCGAGAAATGAAGGGTGACGTTAGCGGCAACCGCCGCTACGGTGCTGCAAAACACCGGGGAGTGAGCGAATGCGCGACAGCCTGCCGCTGGCAGAATACCGTTCGAGGATCGGGACCGAGGTCGGCGTGTCCGACTGGGTGCTCGTCGACCAGGCGCGGATCGACGCTTTTGCCGAAGCCACCGGCGACCACCAGTTCATCCATGTCGATCCGGTTGCCGCGGCGAAGACCCCGTTCGGCACGACGATCGCCCACGGTTTTCTGACGCTCAGCCTGATCCCGGTGATGACCTATGGCTCGGTGCCGGGCATCGAGGGCGCGAAGATGGGGGTCAATTACGGCCTTAACAAATTGCGCTTCATGGCTCCGGTGAAGTCGGGCAAGCGCGTCCGCGGGCGCTTCACCATGGTCGCGGTCGACGACCGGCCCGACGGCAGCATCCAGACGACGACGTCGATCACGGTCGAGATCGAGGACGAGACCAAGCCCGCGCTGATCGCCGAGTCGATCGCGCTGATCTACCTGTGAGCCGGATCGGCACCCTGCCGCGCGACGCGTGGCCGCCCGAATTCGCCACCGCGATGGAGCGGATGACGTCGCCGGGGCGTGAGCCGCTGGCGCTGTTCACCGCGGTCGCGCAGAGCCCGCGGGCCTGGGAGCGGTTCACCGCGGCGTCGATGGCGGGTCCGTCGCCGCTGTCGATGCGCGACCGCGAGGTCGTGATCGATCGCACCGCGGCGAGGACCGGAAACGAGTATGAGTGGGGCATCCACACCAAGGTCTTCGCCAAGAAGGCCGAACTGACCCCGGAGCAGGTCCGCTCGACCTACGACGGGGCCGCGGACGACGGCAACTGGAGCGAACACGACGCCGCGTTGATCGCTGCGGTCGACGCGCTTCTCGCCAACCACCGGCTGAGCGATGCCGAGTTTGCCCGGCTCGGCGCGCAGTTCGATACCGCGCAGATCCTCGAGATTGTCCAGCTTATCGCTTTCTATCACGGCATCGCGCTGATCGTCGGCGCGCTCGACCTCCAGCCCGAGGCGGGCATGCCACGCTTCCCCGACCATCAGGGCGAAGACCGTCCCTAAACCCCAGGGCGAGGCCCGCCCGCTAGACCTGCAAGACAAGGACCAGACCCATGCGTGAAGCCGTCATCGTTTCGACCGCGCGGACCCCGATCGGGCGTGCCTTCCGCGGCGCGTTCAACGCCTCGCCGCCGCCGATGCTCGGCGGGCACGCGATCAAGCACGCCGTCGAGCGCGCCGGGATCGACGGGGCCGAGGTCGACGACGTCGTCTGGGGCGCGTCGCTCCAGCAGGGCGGGCAGGCCCCGAACATCGCCCGCCTCGCTCTGCTCCGCGCCGGATTGCCGACCAGCGTCAGCGGCCAGTCGATGGACCGCCAGTGTGCATCGGGACTGATGGCGATCGCCAGCGCGGCGAAGCAGATCATCGTCGACGGGATGCAGATCGCGGTTGGCGGCGGGCAGGACTCGATCTCGATGGTCCAGACCAACAAGATGCGCGTCGACCCCGATCCCGGCCTGATCGCGATGCATTCGAACGTCTACATGCCGATGATCGATACCGCCGAGATCGTCGCCAAGCGCTACAACGTCAGCCGCGACCGGCAGGACGAGTATAGCTACCAGTCGCAGATGCGGACCGCCGCCGCGCAGCAGGCCGGGCGCTTCGATGCCGAGATCGTGCCGCTGCCGTCGAAGATGGGCATGGCGAACAAGGAGACCGGCGAGATTACCTTCCACGACGTCACGCTGACCAAGGACGAAGGCAATCGCCCCGAGACGACGCTCGAGGGGCTGAAAGGCCTCAAGCCGGTCCGCGAGGGCGGGGTGATCACCGCCGGCAACGCGTCGCAGCTTTCCGACGGCGCGTCGGCGAGCGTGCTGATGGAGGCGGGCGAGGCGTCGCGGCGCGGGCTGACCCCGCTAGGTCGCTATGTCGGCATGGCATCGGCCGGGCTCGACCCCGACGAGATGGGCATTGGCCCGATCTACGCGGTACCCAAGCTGTTGAAGCGCAACGGCCTGACCGTCGACGACATCGACCTGTGGGAACTGAACGAGGCGTTCGCGGTGCAGGTGCTGCATTGCGCCGACGTCCTCGGCATCGACCAGGCCAAGCTCAACGTCAACGGCGGCGCGATCTCGATCGGCCACCCGTACGGCATGTCGGGGGCGCGGCTGACCGGCCACGCGCTGATCGAGGGCAAGCGGCGTGGGGCGAAGTATGTCGTCGTGACGATGTGCGTCGGCGGCGGCATGGGCGCGGCGGGGCTGTTCGAGGTCTATTGAGGCTAGACTTGCCGAGGCCTGCGACGATCTTCGGCGGCTGAAAGGTCACACGAAGTTCAGGGTTTTCGACATTGCTTTTCGCTTTCGTCCTCGGGAGCGAAAAGCCGCTGAAAGCGCAGGCCTGCCTCTTCCCCCCTCCTTCAGGGGAGGGGCGAGAGACGGCGCCCTTGCGCCGGCCCGGGGGTGGGGACTTCTTTGGCGTAGGATCCCCGCGACTCCCCCACCCCCGGGCCCTCCCCTGAAGGGGAGGGGAGCAGGAAGATGAGGGAGGATGCCGGTCAACTGACGGCGACCAACAATGAGAAAGAGCGCGATGTCGAACCCGCGCGGCCCGACTCGACCGGACCGTAACGTGTCTGCGCACATGTAGGACAGCGGAAAGCGATCCGCCGTCATCCCATGCTAAACGGCCTCGAAAATCGCCGCCTGCACCGTCGCCGCGCCACGCCGCAGCGGCTTCAACTCTTCCTGATACTTCGCCGAGAACCAGAAGCTTTCCGCCGCAGTCCGCGACGGGAAATTGATCATCACCGCGCCGACGCCGTCGGGCCAGCCTTCGAGGCGGTTGGCGGGCTGGCCGTCGATCGTGACGACGCCGCCGTGCGCGGCATAGAGCCCCGATTCGGTGAGCGCCTTGGCATAGGCCGCCATCTTGCGGGTATCGCTGACCCGCGCCGTGATCAGCAGGGTGGCAGGCTTCGGCAGATTTTCGGTATCGCTCACGGCGGCTCCACGCTAGGTCGCTGCGGGGGCTATCGGCGGGCCGGCGGCGTCTGTCAAAGATGCCTGTGCGGCGAATGATTAGGGAATGCGATTGATGGTACGATATCGCCTGGTGACGACGACCGCCGTATTCGCTCTCGCCAGCACCAGTTTCGGTAGCATCGCCCTTGCCCAAACCGCGGCCCCGGCACCTGCCGCCGCCGCTCCGGTCGATGCGCCTGCCGCCGTTCCCGTCGCCGACGTCCCGCTCGATGCAACGACGGTGACCAGCCTGTCGACCGACGTCCTCGCCCAGCGCGGCCTCGTCACGACCCGCGACCTGCTCGAATACGTTCCCAACGCGGTCAGCGCGAACTTCCCCGGCATCGGCGCGGGCAACATCGACTTTATCCGCGGGCTCGGCACGACGTCGGCAGCACCGTCGGTCGGAGCGCCGGTGACAACCTCGATCGACGGCATTTTCCTGCCGCGCCAGTCGGCGAACAGCTTCGGCTTCCTCGACATCACCGGCATCGACGTCCGCCGCGGCCCGCAGGGGACGACCGGCGGCGCGAACAGCAGCGGCGGCAGCGTCGATGTCCATCTCGCCGAACCCGGCGACCGGCTCGCCGGCTATTTCGAAGGCGGCTACGGCAGCTACGAGCGCCGTGAATTCCGCGGCTCGCTCGACATTCCCTTCGGCACCGACATCGCGATCAAGCTGAGCGGCTTCTACAACGACGACCACGGCTATGGCATCAACTCGACCACCGGGCAGCGCAACGACGACAGCAATGGCGCCGGCGTTCGCGGCGCGCTGCGGATCAACGTCACCGACCAGCTGAGCTGGAACGGTTCGGTCGCGTATTTGCGCAACGACGCCGACAACTTCGCCACCTCCGACTGCGACCCGCGCAATCCGGCCAACTGCAAGGGCCGCTTCCTGACGAGCGGGCTGCGGCAGGGCTATGACACCGCCCACCCATCGCCGTTCACCGCGCTCGGCGTCACCGGGCGCAAGGCGGGCTTCGGTGCGCAGGACTATGCCGACACGACGCTGGCGACGTCGAAATTCCTGTGGGCCGGTAACAACTTCAACGTCGCGGTCATCACCGGCTATGTCGACCTCAAGCAGAAATTCGCCGCCGATCTGACCGACGGGCGCCTTGTCCCCAGCGTCGCGGCGCCGTTCCCGGCGGTGGCGGGCTATACCGCGGGCGGATCGACGACGCTCAGCGACGGGACGACCCACCAGTTCAGCCAGGAGGTCCGCCTCGACGGCAAGGCGTTCGGTGGTTTCCTCGACTACGTCGTCGGGGCCTATTATTCCGACGAGGACGACACCACCGACGTCGCCAACCTGCTGACCACCGCCGCCGCCCCCGCGCCGCGCGGCAACCCCAGCGTCCTCGCCGACCGCACGCTCCGCACGACGACCAAGTCGACCGCGGGCTATGCCCAGGTCGACGCCAACGTCACCGATGCGTTCAAGCTGACCGCCGGGGTGCGCTACACCGACGAGCGCAAGACGCTAGGCGTCAGCGACAACCGCACCGGTTGCCTGACCTGCCTCAACACCGCGAGCCTGATCAGCGGCGGCGTTGCGATCCCGGCAAACCAGTCGACCAAGCTGTGGACCCCGCGCGTCGCCGCGAGCTACCAGCTTCCCGGCGTTCTCGTCTTCGCCAGCGCAACGCGGGGCTTCACCGGCGGCGGCTGGAACACCCAGGCGATCGTCCCGCAGGCGCTGCTGCCGTACGCCGCGTCGCGCAACTGGACGTACGAGGGCGGGGTCAAGAGCGACCTCTTCGACCATCGGCTCAAGGTCGGCGTCACCGGCTTTTACATCGACGCGAGCAACGTCGCGGTTCCGGCAACCGGGGTCGACCCGGCGTCGGGCGCGCTGTCGTATTCGACCCCGAGCGCGGGGATGCACAATTACGGGGCCGAGTTCGAGGCGACCGCGACGCCGTTCAAGGGCCTCAACCTGTTCGCAAACCTCGGTTACCAGCATGCGCGCTACCGGGTGAACGGCTCGACCGGGGCCGACCGCTTCGGCGCCAAGGCGATCGCGCAGCAACAGGCCGACTGCCGCACCGAACTCGCCGCCAAGCGGATTCCCGGCGCACCGTTCGTCGACAACGCCCCCGATTGCGGCAGCGGGCTGGTTGCGGCCGACGGTTCGCTCGCGCGGCCAGTCTATACCCCCGACTATAGCGCGGCGGTCGGCGGCACTTTCGACTATGCGATTCCGGCTGCGGGGATCATCCTCCAGCCCGGCGGCAGCGTGATCTATCGGTCGAGCTTCGAAACCGGCGCGGCGAACGCCTCGCTGTATTCCGGCAACGTCACCGGCGGCAGCGGCATCGCCTACCCGGCAACCCCGTTCGGCGGCACGCTCATCTCCGGATCGCGGGCGAAGTCGTATGTTGCCGTCAACGCGGCGCTGGCGATGAAGACCGACGACAACAACTGGGTGCTCAGCATCGAGTGCAACAACTGCCTCGACCGCAACTATGTCGCGTCGAGCGGCACCGTGACCTATCTCGCGCCGCCGCGGACGTGGCTGGTCCATGCCAAGCGGACATTCTAGCCCGTCACAAAATCGTCGCGGGGGGCAATTGCACGCCAAACCAAAACGACTAAGGTTCCCAGTACGGAACAACGGCGATCATGGCCGGTTGGCACAAGCCCGACAGGGGCAGGGGAGACACTACTGATGGCAACGACACCGAAGACCGCGAAGCCTGCCGCAGCCAAGGCACCGGCCAAGGCGCCTGCCGCGGCCAAGGCTCCGGCTGCGAAGAAGGCCCCGGCGGCGAAAAAGGAAAAGGCTCCGGTCGATCCGAACGCGCCGAAGAAGGTCGATGCGTTGCAGAAGCCTCTCCAGCCGTCGCCCGAACTCGCCGAAATCGTCGGCAAGGACGTGCTGCCGCGCGGCCAGGTCGTCAGCAAGGTGTGGGAATATATCCGCAAGCACAATTTGCAGAACCCCGCCGACAAGCGCGAAATTCTCGCCGACGAGAAGCTCAAGAAGGTTTTCGGGCGCGACAAGTGCACGATGTTCGAGATGAACAAGTATCTCGCCCAGCATTTGAAGTAGGACCGCACGCGGCCCACGGTAACGGACGAATGCCCTTGCATTCGTCCGTTACCGTGGGACTCGCGAAAGGTCCGGCCGGCGGGTCGACGCTCTCGCGCCGAACCCGACCGACGGCGCGGCTTTGCCGCGACCCCTTACTACCACTGCTATCAAGCAGTCCGCGGCCTAACCGCGAACCCGCGCACCGGCGAACAATCCGGTAGCACGACATACCGCGCCGCCCCGGTCCGCTTCACCGCGATCCGAAGCTCCCCGACCATCGCGCACGGCCGGTACGACCAGATAAACTGCCACTCATCGTTATATTCGAGCACCCGCCGGTCCGCAAAATGCGCCTTCGGCTGGCCGGTCTGTCCGGCATAAGCCGCAAGCAGCCGCCCCGCCCGCGTCTCCGCCTCCGCCCGGTCGATGTTCGGAGCCCGCGCAAACCGCAGCGCCAGCCACCCCGCGACGAGCAACACCGTCAGCGCCAGCGCAAAGCGAATGATCGCGCCGCGCCTCATCGCGTGGCGTCCGACGATGACGAAAGGCGCAACCACGACACGCGGCAAGTCTGCCTCAGCCCGACGCTCGCAGACAGCGCCGTGTTGACGCGCCCCCAGGCCGGCCCCCGTTAGCCGCCGATCCGCGCCTTGATCGCATCCCAGATCAGCCCCGGCGTGTCAGTCCCGTTGAAGCGGTCGATCGCGACGATCCCGGTCGGCGAGGTGACGTTGATCTCGGTCAGATACCCGGCGATGACGTCGATCCCGACGAACACCAGTCCGCGCCGCTTGAGCTCCGGCCCGATCCGCGCACAGATTTCCTCCTCGCGCGGGGTCAGCGCGGTGGCGTGCGCGGCGCCTCCAGCGGCGAGGTTCGAGCGGATTTCGCCCGCTTTGGGTAAACGGTTGATCGCCCCGGTCGCGACCCCGTCGACGAGCACGATGCGCTTGTCGCCCGCCGAGACGTCGGGGAGGAACTTCTGGACCATGAACGGCTCGCGCCAGACGTGGCTGAACAGTTCGACGAGCGCCGCGAGGTTGGCGTCGCTGGTGCCGACGTGGAACACTGCGGTCCCGGCATTGCCGTAGAGCGGCTTGACGACGACCGCGCCATGCTCTTCGCGGAACGCAGCCGCCTCGTCGAGGCGCCGCGTCACCATCGTCGGCGGCATCAGGTCGGGATAGCCGAGGACGAACAGTTTCTCCGGCGCGTTGCGCACCTCGGCGGGGTCGTTAACCACCAATGTCTCGCCAGCGACACGCTCGAGCAGGTGCGTCGCGGTGATGTAGGCCATGTCGAACGGCGGGTCCTGCCGCATCAGCACGACGTCGGTATCGCGCCCGAGGTCGATCGTCGTCGTCTCGCCGGTCCAGCGGAAATGCGCCCCCGCAGTCCGCTCGACAGTCAGCGGGCGAGCGCGCGCGCGGACCCGACCCGCGACATAGGTCAGGTCGGTGCTCAGATAATGCCACAGGGTGTGCCCGCGCGACTGTGCCTCGAGCATCAGCGCGAAGGTCGAATCACCACCGATGTTGACGGCTTCGATCGGGTCCATCTGGACGGCGACGGTCAGTGACATGCAGGCGGCTCCCGTGGCGTAAGCCGCCGTCGTAGACCCTAGCTTGGGCTGCGCGCTAGTCGTCTAGCTCGGGCTGCGCGCCAGGGCTTCGAGCGCCGCGCGAATTCGACCGCGCACCGCGGTGTCACGCGTCGTCTCCAACATCGCCCCGAGCGAGTTGCGTGCCGCACCCAGCGCCCCGGTCAGTTGCTCAAGCCGCGCGCGTTCCCACCACAGGCCGGTGAAGCTCGGGGCGATCAGCGTCATCCGCTCGTGGAGCGTCAGCGCTCGGGCGACATCGCCCGCGCGCCGCGCCCGCGTCGCCTGGTTCGACAGCAGCCGGACGAGCGTCGCGCGGTTGCTCAGCGCGGTGAGATGATCGGCATCGAGCGTCGCCGAGCCGCCAAGCACCCGCGTCAGCACCGCGTTCAACCCGCTGGTGCCGAGCAGGCGACCGCCATCGAACGGATCGACCAGCTGGGCCACCGGCTCGTGGCCGATGCGGACGAGAACATGCCCCGGCAGCCCGAGCGGGTCGGCCGCCCAGCCGACGCGGCGGGCGAGCGCGACGTACAGGATCGACAATGTCACCGGCAGCCCAAGCTTGCGGTCGAGCAGCTCGAGCAGGTCGGCGTTGCGCGGATTATCGTAATCTTGGACGTCGCCGGTCATTTCCTCGGCCTGCGCGATGAGTTCGGTCAGCGCGCGGGCGCGGCTTCGCGGCGTCGTCAGCCCCGCCGATTCACGCTGGAGCCGCAGCGCCATGCCGGTTAGCCGGGCGCGGGCCGTGTCGAGAGTCGCGCGCGTGTCGTTGGCGGAATGGTCGGCGGCGGCAAGCAGCAGCGCCGCGTCGGCGAGGTCGATCGCGGCGTCGTCGACCAAACCCAGCCGGGCCAGGTCGCTCGTTCGAAGCATCACGTCGCTCGCGCTCGCCATCGCCTCAATCCCTTCGCGCCACCCTGACCGTCGTTCCCCCAAGTTGTGACAGATTGGAGTGACAATTGCGGCTTGTCGAGCGGCTATCTGGACTTGAGTTCGAGGGCGCGCGCGTAAACTGTCTTTCTTGCCACACCCAGCATCGCGCTGACCTCGGCAACCGCCGCGCTGAGCGGGTTTGCCGCCATTGCCGCGACGAGCGCGGTGTCGAGATCGGCAGCGGATGGGGCAACCGCCTCGCCAGGCGGCCCGACGACGATGACGACTTCCCCGCGCGGCGGGGCGTCGGCGTAGCGGGCGGCGAGGCCGAGCAGGGTGCCGTCGACGGTCTCCTCGAACTTCTTGGTGATTTCGCGCGCGACCGCCGCCGGACGGTCGCCGAGCCGCTCCGCCAGCAGCGCGAGCGTCGCCGAGGTTCGCGGGCCCGATTCATAGAACACCAGCGTTGCGCGGACCGCGCCGAGCTCGTCTATCGCCGCCGCCTTCGCCCCTGTCTTGGCGGGGAGGAAGCCGGCGAACAGGAAGCGGTCGGTCGGCAAGCCGGCAAGCGTCAGCGCGGCGACCGCGGCGCACGGCCCCGGGATCGTGACGATCTCGATCCCGGCGGCGCGGGCGTTCCGGACGAGCTTGTAGCCAGGGTCGGAGATCAGCGGCGTCCCGGCGTCCGAGACGAGCGCGACCGCATCGGCGCGCATCCGCTCGATCAACGCCGGGCGAACCGCGTCGGCATTATGGTCGTGATACGGCTGCATCGGCACCTTCGCGCCGATGTGCGCGAGCAGCTTGGCGGTGACGCGCGTGTCCTCGGCGGCGATCAGCGCGACCCCGGCAAGGATTCTCGCAGCGCGCGGCGACAGGTCGCCGAGATTGCCGATCGGGGTTGCGACGATATAAAGGCCGGGCGACAAGGCCTTGTGTAACAAGGCCCCATCTATCAAGGCCATGTCGTCGGTGGTCGAGGGAGGTTCCATTTGCTTACTCTGGACGGGCTTATGCCTCGGCGGCAACCGTTGACACGGCGGCTGCGGATCGCTGGCGTTGTGTTCGCGCTCGCCGCCGCGGCGTGCGCCGGACCGAAGACGCAGACCGGCCTGCCGGTCGGGCCGCCTCCCGCGGCGGCCCCTCCGCCCGCCGCCGCCGCCGCCCCCCGCGCGCCC
>NZ_JANYGL010000138.1 GCF_025362435.1 Polymorphobacter sp. | reverse complement strand
CCCGTGCCTCGATGTTGAAATACCGTAGGCCCCACCCCCGGGCCGCGCCAGGAGGCGCGTCTCTCGCCCCTCCCCTGAAGGGGAGGGGAGCCAGAAAGAAAAGGGGAGCATTAGAACAGTCTCGCCCCGTTCGGCACCGCTTTGTCGGGGGCAAACAGCACCACCGCGCCCTCCGCATCGGGGAACCCCAGCGTCAGCACCTCTGACATGAACTTCCCGATCTGCCGTGCAGGGAAGTTGACCACCGCCGCGACCTTCCGCCCGAGAAGTTCCTCGAGCGTGTAGTGCACCGTGATCTGCGCGCTCGACTGCTTGATCCCGACCTCCGGCCCAAAGTCGATCGCCAGCTTGAACGCGGGCTTGCGCGCCTCGGGGAACGCCTCCGCCGCGATGACCGTGCCGACGCGGATGTCCACGAGCATGAACGTGTCGAAGTCGGTCTGTGGAGTGAGTGCCATGCTGTGCCCCGCTCAGCTTCCCTTGACGATCGCCGTCGCCGCATCGAGCCGCGCCGCATACGCATCGAGCACCGCCCCGGTCCGCACCGCATATTCGGTCGCGTCGGCGAAGCGGCGTTCCTCGATCGCCTCGCGCACCCCCGGCAGCGTCTTCGCGCCGTAACCGGTGAAGCGGCCGGGAGCGTAGACGAGGTTCTGGTACCAACTGCGCCCCGGCAGGCCCTTCGGGTCGAGCAGGAGCTGGTCGATGTCGCGCAGCGTCGCGTTGAGCTTCGCCCGCGTCGCGGGGGCGAGGCTCGCGCCTTTCGCCGCATACGCCGCATCGTACGCCTTGGCGCTCATGCCGAGCTTGGCCACGGCATTGTCGAGCGCGGCGAGGTCGAGGTACGGCGTCGGCGTCACCGGCGGCGGCGCGGTGACGGCGTCGAGCGGGTCGCTCGCCTGCGCGAACGCCTTGTCGCCGGTCAGCTTGGCCAGCCGGTTGTCCTTGGTCCGCCGGTCGTCGGCGAGCTTGTGAACCTCGGTCGCATAATGCGCGACGGTGTCGGCGAAATCGCCGAAGCGGACCGGCGGGGTGTCGGCGTCGGCGAGGCGCAGGACCAGCCGCCCGACGGTCTTCGACAGCACCGCGCCGTACTTGAGCCCGGGATCGTCGAAGCGGGTAAAGTGGTCGTAGCTGTCGTAGACCGAGTGGTAGACGCCGCCCGACATGCCCTCGCCGCCGAAGCCGACGTCGAGCGTGGGCAGGCCGAGGTGCTGGAGGAACGTCGAATAATCCGACCCCGACCCGAGCGCGGAGATCGGCAGGTCGCCGCCGTTTTCAGCCGCCTTCGCCGCCGCCTCGTCGCCGCGCCCGCGCCCTTCATAGCTGTCGGACAGCAGCTTGGCCCGGGCGCGCGCACCGACGCTCACACCGGTCTGCGGGTCGATGACGTCGTTGCCAACCGCGTTGGCAAGGTGCTGGAGTTCGTGGCTGCCGCCGGCGCTGTAGAAGCCGCGTTCGTTGCCGTCGGTGTTGATGTAGGCGACGGTCTTCGCCTTGAGCTCGGCGGCGTGGGTTTCGGCATATTCGGTCGAGCCGAGCAGCATCGGCTCCTCGCCGTCCCAGCTGAGGTAGACGATCGTGCGGTCGGGCCGCCAGCCCTTCTTGACCAGCGCGCCGAGCGACTTCGCCTCCGACATCATCGCGACGTTGCCCGACAGCGGATCGGCGGCGCCGAACACCCAGCCGTCGTGGTGGTTGCCGCGAACGACCCACTCGTCGGGGTGCTTGGCGCCCTTGAGCATCGCGACGACGTCGTACAGCGGCTTGAGCGACCAGTCGGACTTGACCGCGAGGTGGACGGTGACGGCGTCGGTGCCGCCGACGTGATAGGCGATCGGCAGCTTGCCCCGGAACGCCTCGGGCGCGAGCGGACCGGCGAGCGCGCCGAGCAGCTGCTGCGCGTCGCCGTACGACATCGGCAGCGTCGGGATCTTGAGGATCGTCGCCGCCGCCTCACGGCTCAACCGCCCGGTGACGCCGGGGACCGAGCCGACGCCCGGGGTGGTCGGGTCGCCGGGGTAGGTCGTCATGTCGGCGACCGAGCCGCGCTGGACGCTGAACGGTGGACGCGCACCGCCCTTGGGATAGACGTCACCCTCGCCGTAGCCGTCGTCGGCAGGGTCGGAATAGATGATGCAGCCGATCGCGCCATGCTCCTGCGCGAGCTTGGGCTTGAGGCCGCGCCA
>NZ_JANYGL010000083.1 GCF_025362435.1 Polymorphobacter sp. | reverse complement strand
GATCGTCGTCGGCGGGCTGGTCCTCGGCGCGATCCCGCTGTTCGTTGGGCTTGCCGTGGTAATGCCGATCTTGGGCCATGCGACTTGGCATTTGTACCGGCATGTCGTGGTGTGAAAATCCTCCCCGTCTTCGGGGAGGGGGACCATGCCCTTGCATGGTGGAGGGGCGGTGGCGCGGGCTCGTATATCGAGTTCGCTTCACCGCCCCTCCACCACGCCTGAAGCGGCGCGGTCCCCCTCGAAGACGGGGAGGATCTAGATCCGCGTTCGCACCGGAGGGCAATGACGCACCCTCTAGCCGCGCGTCCCCCGCATGCTAAACCCAACGCCATGAGCAAATACTTCCCCTTCTCCGCGATAGTCGGCCAGTCGGAGATGAAGGCGGCGTTGCTGATCGCCGCGGTCGACCGCTCGATCGGCGGGGTGATGGTGTTCGGCGACCGTGGCACCGGCAAGTCGACCGCTGTCCGCGCGCTCGCCGCGCTGCTCCCGCCGATCCGCGTCGTCGCCGGCAGCCGCTACAACGCCGATCCCGACCGCCGCGCCGATTACGCCGCCGACCCCACGGCCGCCGACGGCGAGGCGATCGACGGGCCGGTCCCGTTCGTCGATCTGCCGCTCGGTGCGAGCGAGGACCGCGTCGTCGGCGCGCTCGACCTCGAGGCGGCGCTGACGCAGGGTATCAAGCGCTTCGAACCCGGGCTGCTCGCGCGCGCCAACCGCGGCTTCCTCTACATCGACGAGATCAACCTGCTCGAGGACCACATCGTCGACCTGCTCCTCGACGTCGCAGCATCGGGCGAAAACGTCGTCGAGCGCGAGGGCTTAAGCGTCCGCCACCCGGCGCGCGTCGTGCTCGTCGGCAGCGGCAACCCCGAGGAGGGCGAGTTGCGCCCGCAATTGCTCGACCGCTTCGGCCTGTCGGTCGAGGTGCGGACGCCGACCGACCTCAAGGAGCGCATCATGGTGGTCAAGCGCCGCGACGCGTTCGACCGCAATCCGTCCGCATTTGCCGCCGAATGGGCTGCGGAAGACGCCAAGGTGCTCGACCGCATCGCCGCCGCGCGCGCGTTGCTGCCGCAAGTCACCGTCGACGACAGCGTCCTCGAACTGTCGTCGCGGCTGTGCATGGCGGTCGGGGCCGACGGCCTGCGCGGCGAGCTGACCATGCTTCGCGCCGCGCGCGCGACCGCCGCGCTCGACGGCGACACCGCGGTCGACGAGGGGCATCTGATCGAGGTCGCGGCGATGGCGCTGCGCCACCGGCTGCGGCGTAACCCGCTCGACGATGCAGGGTCGACCGCGCGGATCGAGCGGGCGATGCGTGACCTTTTCGGGGCCGAGCTGTTCGGCCTCGGGGAGCGCGCGAAGTCGGCGGCGTGAGCGACGCTGCGGGCGCATCTGCCGAGCGCGACCGCTGGGCTGACGCAATGCTCGCCGCGCGGCTGCTCGCGGCGGACCCGGGGCTCGGCGGCATCGTTTTACGGAGCGCGGCCGGACCCGCGCGCGATGCGTGGCTCGATGCCTACCGCGCGGCGCTGCCGTCGGACGCTGCCCCCATCATCCGCCGCATCCCGACGAACATCGACGACGAACGCCTGCTCGGTGGCCTCGACCTTGCGGCGACGTTGAGCGCGGGGCGCCCAGTCGTACTGCGCGGGGTGCTCGCCGAGGCCGATGGCGGGACGATCGTCGTGCCGATGGCCGAGCGGATCGACGCGCCGTTCGCGGGTAAACTCGCGGCGGTGATTGACGCGGGCGAGGTTGCGGTCGAGCGCGACGGGGTTAGCTTGCGGCTACCTGCGCGGGTGACGGTCGTGCTGCTCGACGAAGGGATCGACGACGAGGCGGTTCCGGCGGGACTGGCGGAGCGGTGTGCGTTTTGGGTGGATCTGGCGGGAGTGCGAGCCCCCTCCACCACGCCTGAAACGGCGCGGTCCCCCTCCCCCGCAAGCGCGAGGGAGGATTTTCTAGATCCTCCCCCGTCTTCGGGGGAGGGGGACCGTCGCTCTTGCGATGGTGGAGGGGGCGTCGCAGTCTCCGACTTAGCCCTCGAACCCCTCGTCGCCACCGCGCTCGCCTTCGGCGTCGACTCCGCCCGAGCGACACTGCTTGCGCTGCGTGCGGCAAGGGGCTGCGCCGCGATCGCCGGGAGAGCGGAAGTGACCGAAGAAGACGTCATCACCGCCGCCCGCCTCGTCCTGATGCCCCGCGCGACCCGGCTGCTCGCCCCACCGGAGGCCGAGGCCGAGGAACCACCGCCGCCGCAAGACACCGACCGTGACGACGCCAACACCGACTCGTCCGAAGAAAACGAACTCACCGCCCAGACCGACATCATCGTCGAGGCGGTCCGCGCCGCGCTCCCCGCCGGCCTTCTCGCCGCGCTTAGCGCCGACACTGCCAACGCGGGCAAGCGCGGCGGAGCGGGGGCGAAGCGCAAGGCGGCGACGCGGGGACGGCCATCGGGCAGCCGCGCGGGAACCCCCGGCGCGGGGCAGCGGCTCGCGCTTATCGACACGATCCGCGCCGCCGCGCCGTGGCAGAAGCTCCGCCGCACAGCTGCCGAAGGCTCGACCCGCGTCATCGTCCGCCGCGACGACTTCCGTATCCGCCGCTTCGTTGATCGCGCTGAATCGACGACCATCTTCGCAGTCGATGCGAGCGGGTCGGCGGCGATCGCGCGGCTTGCCGAGGCGAAGGGCGCGGTCGAGCTCCTGCTCGCCGAGGCGTACGTCAAGCGCACCCAGGTCGCGCTCGTCGCGTTCCGCGGCACCGTCGCCGAGGTGGTCCTGCCGCCGACGCGCTCGCTCGCCCGCGCCAAGCGCTGCCTCGCCGACTTGGCGGGAGGGGGCGGCACCCCGCTCGCCGCCGGGCTCGACGCCGCGATCGACCTGGCGCGCGCGGCGAAGGGGCGCGGGCGGACGCCGTTCGTCGTCGTCCTGACCGACGGCCGCGCCAACATCGCGCGCGACGGCACCGCGAGCCGCGAGCGCGCCGGAGCCGACGCGCTGACCGTCGCGCGCGGCTTCGTCGCCGAACGCATCGCCGCGGCGTTCATCGACACCTCGCCGCGCCCGCGTCCCGAGGGTGCTGCGATCGCGGCGGCGATGGGCGCGCGCTACGCCCCGCTGCCCGCGGCTGGGGCGGCAGCGATGGCCGGCGTCGTTCGGGCACTGTCGTGATGCCGCCGTCGCGCTGGCGCACCGAAGGCGCCGACTGGCCGAACCGCGAGTCGAGCCGCTTCGTCGCGGCGGGCGGAGTGCGCTGGCATGTCCAGGTTGCGGGGCCAGAATCTGTCGCAGGTAAGCCGCCGGTCGTGCTGCTGCTCCACGGCACCGGGGCCGCATCGCACAGCTGGCGCGACATCATTCCCGACCTCGCCCGCGACTATACCGTCGTCGCCCCCGACCTGCCTGGTCACGGCTTTTCGAGCGCGATCGGCGCTCCGACCTTGCCCGCGATGGCGCGGGCGGTGGCTGCGCTGCTGGCGGAACTGCAGGTCGAACCCGCGCTGATCGTCGGCCATTCGGCGGGCGCGGCGATCGGGTTACGGGTGGCGATCGACGCGCATCCAGCCCCGCTCGTCAGCTTCAACGGCGCGCTGCTGCCCTTCCCCGGGATCGCCGCGAAGCTGTTCCCGGCGATGGCGAAGCTGTTGTTCGTCAACCCGCTGGTGCCCGCGATCTTCGCGCTGCAGGCACGCGGGCCCGGCGTCGTCGCTAAATTCCTCGAACGCGCGACGGGGTCGAAGATCGATGCGCGCGGGGTCGAGCTCTACGCCCGGCTGTTCCGCCGCCGCGAGCATGTCGCGGGAGCGCTGGCGATGATGGCGAACTGGGATCTCGCCGCGCTCGCCGCCGACTTCGGGCGTGTCCGCGCGCCTGTCCGGCTGGTCTACGGCGACCGCGATGCCGCCATCCCGCCGGCGGTCGCAGCCGATGTCGCCAAGCGGATCACCGGGTCGACGACGCTCGCGATGCCGGGGCTCGGCCACCTCGCGCACGAGGAGGACCCCACGGCGGCGGTCCGCATCATCCGTGAATCAATGCCGGTAAGGGGCTGATATCGTGGCGAATTATTACGGAGCGATCGAGGGGGCGATCTTCTCGGTGATCGTCCTCGGCCTCGCTTTCTGGCAGCTGTGGTCACTGCGGGACCGCAACAAATAAGGCTCAGCCTCGCCGCGGCATGCGGAACGGCAGCATCAGCCGGACCATCGGCGACCGGAAGCGATCGAGCGACAGGCTCTCGTGGACCGCATCGCATGCCTCGCCGAACAACCGGGTGCGGAGCGCCGAGCGGGCGTAGAACGGGCTGTCCTCCCACGTCCGCGCGACCGTCGCCGTCCCCCCCGCGTCGACCCGCGTCCCGCGCGCCATCCGCCATCCGCTCGTCGGCAGGCGGAAGCCCGGCGGCGCATCGACGTGCTCGACCGTTCCGTCGGGGGCGATCCGCAGCGCCAGCGCGAAGCTCGATCCGTCGCGCCGCACGCCGTCGTACAGCACCACCGTGTCGCGGCTGCGGTGGGCGCGCGACCAGTCCCAATCGGCGAACCCGTCCTCGAGCGCCTCGGTCCCGGCATTGCTGTCGAGGTAGCCGGTCCCCGACCACGACACGCCCGGGCGATCCATCGTCACCTCGACCCGGGCGCGCGGGGCGATCGGGCGCCAGCGGTGGCGGCCGCCGGGGTCGAGCGCAAAGCTGTCGGCGACGAGCGCCTGCGGGGTCAGCCGCACCGTTCCCCGGACCCGCGACGGGATCGGTGCGCTGACCTCGTCGATCGTCGCGACGAGGGTATCGCCGTCCCAATATAGCGAACTCGGGCCGATGCTCAGCGATCCGGCGTCGCGGGCCAGCGCGCTGCGGCCGCGCTCGGTCATCGTCCAGCGCTTGGTGCCCGGGCCGTACAGCGCGACGTTGACCGCGACGTGGTTCGCCGGGTCGCCGCGTCCGCTCCACGCGTAATAGGGCGAGAAAACGCTGCCGATGAAGGCGATCAGCGTCAGCCCGTGGCGGCCGTCGTCGGACAGCGCGTCGATGTACCACCAGCGGTAACCGCCCGGCGCTACCGCTCCGTCGAACGCCGCGCCGACAACAAGGCCCGCGCCGCCAACCGCCCCGACAGCGCCGCCATCGGCACCCCCGCGCCCGGATGCGTCGCACCCCCCGCGAGGTACAGCCCCGGAATCCGAGTCGTCGATCCCGGGCGCTGGAACGACGCCCGCCAGCCGTGCGACGCCCGCCCGTACAGCGCGCCCCCCGTCGCCGGGAACAGCGCGGCGAAGTCCGCCGGGGCCGTTCGTACCGTCGCGTCCGCCGTCCGCGCGACCGTCAGGCCGCTGCGTTCCAGCATCGCGAAGGTCGCTTGTTCGCAAGCGTCGATCTCCCCGGTCGTCAGGCCCCGCGTATCGGCGGTGGCGGGTGCATTGACGATCATGTGCAGCCGTTCGCGCGCGTGTCCAGTCGGCTTGTCACCGCGGTTCTCCGCGCAAATGTACACACTTGGAGTCGCGGGGAGGCGCTGCTGGCCGAAGATCGCATCGAACTCGGCGCGGTAATCGTCGGCGAAAAAGACGTTGTGGTGGCTCAGCGGGAACCCCGAGGTCTCGGCGACGAGGGTCCATGTCAGCGCCGAAAGCGACCGCTCGCGTGGGGGCATCGCCGCCACCGCGCGCGACGCCGCGGGTCCGAAGCGCCCGGTCGCCAGCGCCTGCGGGTCGGCGTTGACGACGACCGCCGCCGCGTCGATCCGCTCGCCCGAAGCGAGGATGACGCCCTCCGCGCCGCCGCGTCCGACAACGATTTCAACGACCGGCGAGGCGTAGCGGAAGGTGGCTCCTCGGCTGGCAGCGAGGGCTTCGAGCGCGCGCGCAATCTGGTGCATGCCGCCGTCGACCTGCCACACCCCACTGTTCTCGACATGCGCGATCAGCATCAGCGTCGCGGGTGCGAGGTACGGCGATGCCCCCGAATAGGTCGCGTAGCGGCCGAACAACTGGCGCAATCGCGGGTCGTGGAAATAGCCGCCGAGCGCCCCCCACAAGGTCTCGAACGGGCGGATGCTGAGCAGGTCGCCGGGGCGCGACAGCCCGATCCGCGCGGTCAGTCCGAGCGGATTTGTCGCAGGCGCATCGAGGAAGCTCGACTCGAGCGTGGTGTAGGTCCGCCGCGCCTCGGCGGCGAAGGCGCGAAAGCGGCTCGCCTCGGCGGCGCCGGCGAAGCTGCCGATCGCGTCGGCCGAGGCGTCGATATCGGCAAACAGGTCGAGTCGCGCGTCGGGCCCCCACGCGTGGCGGGCGATCGTCGTCACCGGGCGGAGCGTCAGATAGTCGTCGAGGCTCGCCCCGGCCGCGGCGAAGATCGCGTCGAACACCCAGCGCATCGTGAACACCGTCGGCCCGGCGTCGAGCGCGTGGCCGTCGATCTTGAGCTCGCGGAGCTTGCCGCCGGGGGTCGCCGCGGCCTCGCAAACGATGACGTCCTCGCCCGCCGCCGCAAGGAGCGCCGCCGCTGTCAGCCCGCCGACGCCGGCTCCGATGATGACGATGGGGCGCATCGCGTGCTCATACGGCGAAGCTGCCGGTCATCGCAAAGCCCTGTCCTACACGCGACGATTCGGCCTAATCTCGCGGTTCGGCGGCGTTTGCCGGGGCCAATGTGTAGGAGAGATCGTGTTGAATGCGTCGGCCGTCGGATCGTCACGGGCAACATTATGTCAGCGAAACGGGTCAGGCAGCAATTTTCAATATGCGTTTAGTGTCATCTTTGTCACGTTAGCCGATCTGGTTAGCATTTTCCAAGGCCTCTTGGATGCATCGTCGAGCCGGTCGTGGCGATGACCGGCTGGCGGGAGCGGTGGATTATGTGGCGCAACCGTCGCCTCGGCGATCCGGTGTTCCAGCGCTGGGCGGCGAAGTTTCCGCTGACCCGCCCGGTCGCGCGGCGGCGGGCACGCGCCCTGTTCGATATTGTCGCCGGCTTCACCTATTCGCAGGTCGCTTATGCCGTGATCGAGGTCGACCTTCTGCCATTCGTCTCCGGAGCGAAGCGCTCGCTTGCCGAGGTCGCGGCGCATACCGGACTGCCGCCGGCGGGGGCCGAGCGCTTGCTCAAGGCGGCGATTTCGCTCGGCCTGATCGAGGCGGCGGGGGGCGGTTACCTGCTCGGCGGCGCGGGGGCGGCGATGCTCGGCAACCCGGGGGTTTCCGAGATGATCGCGCACCACCGCTACCTTTACGCCGACCTCGCCGACCCGGTCGCGCTGCTGCGTGGCGGCGGCGGGTCGCTGGCGACGTACTGGCCGTATGGCGCGGCGAGCGACGAGCGGACGGCGGCATATTCGGCGCTGATGGCGGCGTCGCAGCCGATGCTCGCGGGGCAGATCCTCGATGCGTATCCGCTTGGCCGGAACAAGCGGCTGCTCGACATCGGCGGCGGGGCAGGGGTGTTCCTCCGCGCTGCGGGAGCGCGTTTCCCGGCGCTGAAGCTGACGCTGTTCGACCTGCCCGCAGTCGCCGCGCGCCTCACCGACCCGGCGATCGACGCGGTCGGCGGCAGCTTCATCGACGATCCGCTGCCCGCCGGTGCCGACGTCGTCAGCCTCGTCCGCGTTCTTCACGACCATGACAACGCGGTCGTCGCGGCGCTGCTGGCGAAAGTCCACGCCGCGTTGCCGCCCGGGGGGACGATCGTCGTCGCCGAACCGATGGCCGAGACGCCCGACGCCGCGCCGATCGGCGACGCGTATTTCGGCATGTACCTGCTCGCGATGGGCTCGGGCCGCCCGCGATCGGCGACGGTGCTGACCGCGATGCTCGAGGCCGCCGGCTTCACAGCGGTCCGCGAGCACGCCACCGCAATCCCAATGCTCGTCCGGGTGCTGACCGCCACCCGATAATCCTTGTTGACACTCCTAACCGTCAACCTAGACTGACACTTAATAACTGTCAGGACAGACTGACAGTCAGCGGCGGGCAAGGGGATCATCCCGGCCGCCCCGGGGTTGGTCGATGCAGACGATGGCAGTGGTTTTGGAGGCTCCCGAGCGGTTATCGCTCCGGCCCCTGACCTTGCGCCCGGTCGAGGCGCACGACGTCGTCGTCGAGGTCGACCATAGCGGCATCTCCACCGGGACCGAGCGGCTGCTCTACACCGGCAAGATGCCCGCCTTCCCCGGCATGGGCTACCCGCTCGTCCCCGGTTACGAGTCGGTTGGGCGCGTCGTCGCCGCCGGAGCCGAGGTCCAGGACCGGGTCGGCAACACCGTCTTCGTCCCCGGCGCCAACTGCTACACCGACGCCCGCGGCCTGTTCGGCGGCGCCGCCCGCCGGGTGATCGTGCCAGCCGCCAAGGCGCTGAGCGTCGACCCGGCGCTGGGCAAGGACGCCGCGCTGCTGGCCCTCGCCGCCACTGCCTATCATGCCCTCGCCGGGGGCCGTCCGGCCGAACTCATCGTCGGCCACGGCGTCCTCGGTCGCCTTCTTGCCCGCATCGCCGTCGCCACCGGCGGCTCGCCGACCGTCTGGGAGAGCAACCCGGCGCGCGCCTCGGGGGCGACCGGCTACGCCGTCACCGACAGCGCCGCCGACGATCGCCGCGACTACGGTTCGATCTACGACGTCAGCGGTGCCGCCGACATGCTCGACCCGCTGATCGGGCGGCTGGCGAAGGGCGGCGAGGTCGTCCTCGCAGGGTTCTACGACCGGCTCGACTTCGCCTTCCCGCCCGCCTTCATGCGCGAAGCCACGATCCGGATCGCGGCGGAGTTCAAGGCCGCCGACCTCGCCGCGGTCACCGCGCTGATCGCCGACGACCGCCTCTCGCTCGACGGCCTCGTGACCCACGTCGTCCGCGCGGCTGCCGCGAACGACGCCTACGTCACCGCGTTCGGCGACGCCGCCTGCCTCAAAATGGTGCTCGACTGGAGTGACGTCGCATGAGCCTGGATGTCCTCGACCGCGTCGACATGCTCCGTGAGGAAGCCTCCCTCGAGCCCGATCCGGTCCACACCGGCGAGGTCACCAAGGAGACGCAGATCATCGCGATCTACGGCAAGGGCGGCAGCGGCAAGTCGTTCGCTTTGTCGAACCTCAGCTACATGCTCGCCCAGCAGGGCAAGCGCGTCCTGCTGATCGGCTGCGACCCCAAGTCCGACACCACCAGCCTGTTGTTCGGCGGCAAGTCGTGCCCGACGATCATCGAGACCAGCGCCCGCAAGAAGCTCGCCGGGGAGGAGGTCCGCATCGAGGACGTCTGCTTCATGCGCGACGGTGTCTTCGCGATGGAGCTTGGCGGCCCCGAGGTCGGACGCGGCTGCGGCGGGCGCGGCATCATCCACGGCTTCGAGCTGCTCGAGAAGCTCGGCTTCCACGACTGGGGCTTCGACTATGTCCTGCTCGACTTCCTCGGCGACGTCGTCTGCGGCGGCTTCGGCCTGCCGATCGCCCGCGACATGTGCCAGAAGGTCATCGTCGTCGGGTCGAACGACCTCCAGTCGCTCTACGTCGCCAACAACGTCTGCAAGGCGGTCGAATACTTCCGCAAGATGGGCGGCAACGTCGGCGTCGCTGGCATCCTGATCAACAAGGACGACGGCAGCGGCGAGGCGCAGGCCTTCGCCGAAGCGGTCGGCATCCCGGTCCTGATCTCGATCCCGGCGAACGAGGATATCCGCAAGAAGAGCGCCAACTACCAGATCATCGGCACCCCCGACTCGCAGTGGGGTAGCCTGTTCGAGGAGCTCGCGGTCAACGTCGCCGAGGCCCCGCCGGTCCGCCCGACGCCACTGACTGCCGACGGCCTGCTCGGACTGTTCTCGCCCGAGGACACCGGCGCCAACGTCACCCTCCAGCCCGCGAGCCAGGCGGCGATGCGCGGCGTCGCCTTCGTCCCCAAGGTCAGCCTCGAAGTCGTCTACGATGCTGTCTGAGGGCGCCCCAAACCTGAGCGACCCTGCGGTGGACGACGTCGGCTCGGCACCCGTCGAGGGCGGCTGCGCGTCGGGCAGCACGCTCGTCACCGCGGCTCGGGCTGCGGGCAAGTCGGAAGTCCTCGACCGCTATGCGGCGGACTATCCGAAGGGTCCGCACGACCAGCCGCAGTCGATGTGCCCGGCCTTCGGCTCGCTGCGGGTCGGCCTCCGCATGCGCCGCACCGCGACCGTCCTCTCGGGCTCGGCGTGCTGCGTCTATGGCCTGACCTTCACCTCGCACTTCTACGGCGCGCGGCGGACAGTCGGCTACGTCCCGTTCAACTCGGAGACGCTCGTCACCGGCAAGCTGTTCGAGGACATCCGCGATGCGGTCTTCGACCTCGCTGACCCCGCGCTTTACGACACGATCGTCGTCACCAACCTCTGCGTGCCGACCGCGAGCGGGGTCCCGCTCCAGCTCCTGCCGAAGGAGATCAACGGCGTCCGCATCATCGGCATCGACGTCCCCGGCTTCGGCATCCCGACCCACGCCGAGGCGAAGGACGTTCTGGCCGGCGCAATGCTCGCCTACGCCCGCCGCGAAGCCGAGGCCGGCCCGGTTGCCGCCCCCGCGTCGCGCCCCGACCTGCCGACCGTCACCCTGCTCGGCGAGATGTTCCCCGCCGACCCGATGGGTATCGGCGCGATGCTTGCACCGATGGGGCTCGCCGCCGGTCCGGTCGTCCCGACCCGCGAATGGCGCGAACTGTACAGCGCGCTCGACTGCGCCGTCGTCGCCGCGATCCACCCCTTCTACACCGCCAGCGTCCGCGAGTTCACCGCCGCCGGGCGGAGCGTCGTCGGCTCGGCCCCGGTCGGCCGTGACGGCACAGCCGCCTGGCTCGACGCGATCGGCGCAGCGACAGGGACCGCCCAGCGCCTGACCGACACCGCCAAGAACAAGGTCCTGCCCGCGATCGGCGGCGCGCTTGCCGGATCGCCGATCAAGGGCCGGATCACCGTCTCGGGGTACGAAGGGTCCGAGCTTCTCGTGGCGCGCCTGCTCGTCGAGAGCGGCGCCGACGTCCAGTATGTTGGCACCGCCTGCCCGAAGACGCCGTGGTCCGAGCCCGACCGCGACTGGCTCGAGGCGCACGGCGTCCCGGTCAAGTACCGCGCCAGCCTCGCCGACGACCTCGCCGCGGTCGATGCGTTCAAGCCCGACCTTGCGATCGGCACCACCCCGGTCGTCCAGCACGCCAAGGAGCGCTCGATCCCGGCGCTGTATTTCACCAACTTGATCTCCGCCCGCCCGCTGATGGGCG
>NZ_JANYGL010000077.1 GCF_025362435.1 Polymorphobacter sp. | reverse complement strand
AGTACAGGTCGGGGTCGCGCTCGATCAGGGTCGCCTGCTCGTCGATCCCGCTCGCTTTAACGAGGAGTCCGGTCACGCCTTCGCCGTGGTGATTGCTGCTGAAGTAGGCGAAGAACTTGCCGCCGGTGACGAAGAACCCGGGCGAGCCGTGCGACAGTCTCTCCTCGGCAGCCGGGAGCGCGAGTGCAAGGCTGCGGATGCGAGCAAGGACAGCGGAGTTTGAATCCGTCGCGACAAGATCGGCGATAACCCGCGGGTAAAGCTGGTGTTCGGCGATCAGGACCCGCGCTGCGAGCGTCGCCGGCGTATCCCCCGGCAGCACCGCGACGCGGACCTGCGCGAGGATTGGGCCGCCGTCGAGATCGCGCGTCACGAGGTGGACGGTGCAGCCGGTGACCGGTTCGCCCGCCGCAAGCACGCCCTCGTGGACGTCGAGTCCCTTGTGCGCGGGCAGCAGGGAGGGGTGGATATTGACCATGCGCCCCGCCCAGCGCTCGACGAAGCCCTCGGACAACAGCCGCATATAGCCCGCAAGCGCGACGTGGGTCGCTCCAGCGCGGGTCAGTTCGGCGTCGATCAGCGCGTCGAAGTCGGCGCGCTTCATGCCGCGGTGGTCGTGGGCGAAGGTCGCGACTCCCTCGGCGGCGGCGAGCGTCAGCCCGGCGGCATCGGGGACGTTCGACGCGACGAGGACGATCTCGAACGGGCAGTCGCTCAGCCGTGACGCGTAGAGCAGCGCCGCCATGTTCGACCCGCGCCCGGAGATCAGGACCGCGAGGCGCGCCTTGTCAGCCAAGGTGGGTTGCTTCCCACGCGCCGCGGGCGCTCCAAACCTCGTCGGCCCCGAACACCGTGCAGCCCTTGTCGCCGGACTCAACGACGCCAATGACGTGAACGACTTCGCCGCTGGCGTTGAGCGCCGACGTTACCTCATCGACGCGGTCGGCTGCGACGCACAGGACCATGCCGATGCCGCAGTTGAACGTCCGCGCGAGTTCGCCCGGCTCGATCCGCCCCTGCGCCTGGAGCCACGCGAACAGCGGGGACAGCGGCCACGCCCCTGCATCAATCCGGGCGTGGCTGCCGACCGGCAGGATGCGGGGGACGTTTTCGAGCAGCCCGCCGCCGGTGATGTGGGCGAGCGCGTGGATCGCGCCGGACTTGATCACCGGGAGCAACGAACGCACGTAAATCCTTGTCGGCTCGAGCAATGCCGTCCCGAGCAGCACCTCGATATCGAACGGCGCGGGGCGATCGAGGCGCGCGCCGCTGCGCTCGACGAGCTTGCGGATCAGCGAGAAGCCGTTCGAATGCGCGCCCGACGACGCCAGTCCGAGCAGGACGTCGCCCGGCCGAACCTTGTCGCCGGTCAACTGCTGGCCGCGCTCGACTGCGCCGACCGAAAAGCCCGCGAGGTCGTAGTCTCCCGGTGCGTACATCCCCGGCATCTCGGCGGTCTCGCCGCCGATCAGCGCGCAACCGGCGATCTTGCAGCCCGCGGCGATCCCGGCGACGACGCGCGCGGCGACTCCGGTGTCGAGCTTGGCGCTGGCGAAATAGTCGAGGAAGAACAGCGGCTCGGCCCCCTGGACGATGAGGTCGTTGACGCACATCGCGACGAGGTCGATGCCGACCGTGTCGTGCGCGTCGGTCTCGATCGCGAGCTTGAGCTTGGTGCCGACTCCGTCGTTCGCCGCGACGAGCAACGGGTCAACGAACCCCGCCGCCTTGAGGTCAAAGTAGCCGCCGAAGCCGCCAAGTTCGGCATCGGCCCCGCGCCGCGCCGTCGCCCGGGCCAGCGGCGCGATCATCTTGACCAGCGCATTGCCGGCGGCGATCGAAACACCGGCGTCGGCATAGGTTAGGGGCATATTGTCATCCATCGGACATCCCGTAACGACTTGCGGCTTGGATTTCGACCCTCCTTCGGCCAAAGACGCTGCAATGGTCCGGTACGCCCTTTTCTGGCTGATGTTGGCGTTCGCGGTTCCGGTGCTTGCCGTCCCGACCGGTCCCGGCGCGTACAAGATCGCCGGGGTCGCGGTCGACGTCGTCGCCGGCAACCCGACCGACGCGCGCGCCAACGCCTATCGCGAGGCCGAGCGCCGCGCATGGCCGCTGCTGTGGGCGCGGCTGACCGGCGGCGAGCCTGCTGCGGCGCCGAAGCTCGCTGACGGCTCGATCGAGGGCATGGTCGCCGGGGTCGAGATCGAGGTCGAGCATTTCTCGCTGACCCGTTACATCGGGCGGCTGACGATCGTCTTCGACCGCGACCGGGCAAGTGGCTATCTCGGCGGCGCCTTCGCCAGCGCCCCGCCGCCGATGCTGCTGCTGCCGGTGACGATCGAGGGCGGCACACGGACTTTGTACCAGACCAAGACAGCTTGGCTGGCGGCGTGGCTGCGTTTCCGCGACGCCGCGAGCGCGCTTGACTATGTCATCCCGGCCGCAAGCGCGGGCGATAACGTCGTCCTCACCGCCTACCAGAGCCGCCGCGCCGACCGGACGCTGTGGCGCAACATCCTCAGCCGCTTCAAGGCCGCCGACGTCCTCACCGCCGAAATCTGGCTGACGCGCAGCTATCCCGGCGGCCCCGTCGCGGCGACGGTGATCGCCCGCCACGGCCCCGATTCTGTCGAGCTCGGGCGGGCCACGCTGCACGCGGCGAACACCGCCGGGGTCGATGCGATGCTCGACGAGGCGGTGCGGCAGGTCGATGCGATCTACGTCCGCGCGCTTCAGGCTGGGCTGCTCCAGACCGAGAAGGGGCTGACCGTCGAGCTCGAACCGCTGATCGGCACCGCGCCGTTCATCGGCACTCCGGCGGCTGAAGCAAGCGCGAGCGGCGGACTCGAGGCGAGCGTGACCACCGCCGACGCCAAGTCGTGGGCGGCGACCGAAGCGGCGCTGCGGGCGACGCCGACGGTAACAGGTGTCGGGCTCGTCAGCCTGTCGCTCGGCGGAACCTCGAAGATCGTCATCCGACACAGCGACAGCGCCGAAATGCTCGCCTATCAGCTCGACCAGCGCGGCTTCCGCCTTGCCCCCGACGGGGCAGGGGTGCTGCTCCGGCGCAAGGTGCCGGGCGATCCGGTCGTTTCGGCGCCGCTGTCGGCGGCCGAGCTCAACTCCGCCGAGGCCGTCGCCGAGCCCGACGCGGCTCCGGCAGAAAAACCCGATTCGGCGGCGAAAGCTGCCGCTCCCGCGAAACCGGCCGCGCCGCCGCAGAAGCCCGCCCGGCGCGATCCGCTCGCGCCGAACTAGTGGCGCAACTGCCGCTGCCGCTCGCCTACCCGCCGGCGCAGGGTCGCGCCGACTTCGTCATTGCCGCCGCCAACGCCGATGCCGTCGCGTGGCTTGCGGGGACGCCGGCACCGCGGTCTCTACTCGTCGGGCCGCCGGGGTCGGGCAAGACCCACCTCGGCCGCATCTTCGCCGAACGCCACAAGGCGACACTGATCGATGACGCCGACCGCTGCGGAGACGACGTCGCGCTGTTCCACGCGTGGAACGCCGCAACCGCCACCGCGCCGTTGCTGATGACCGCGCGCGCCCTGCCGCGATACTGGGTCAAGCTCCCCGATCTCGCCTCGCGGCTGGCGGCGACGCCGACCCTCGTCATCGCGGAGCCCGACGAAGCGCTGCTCGCCGCCGTCATCGCCAAGCAGTTCGCCGACCGCGGAGTCCGCGTCGCCCCCGATGTCATAGGCTTCATCGTTTTGCGGATCGAGCGGAGCTTCGCCGCCGCCGCCGCGACTGTCGCCGCGATCGAATCGCTCGCGCTGGCGACCCGCCGCGACATCACCGTGCCGCTTGCCCGCGAGGTGCTGGCGCACGACCTGCTCGAACGGCAGCGCGATTGGCTGGAAGACCCGATGACCGCAGGTGCGCCGACCGGCGCCGCCGCGATCATCGACCTGTCATATTCTCTGGGCTAAATGACCCGATGGATACTGCCCTTACCGTGACCGCCGCCCGCAAGCCCTCGCCCGTCGTCGACGGGGTCGCCGACACAGAGCGCTATTTCAACCGCGAGCTGTCGTGGCTGTCGTTCAACGAGCGCGTCCTCGACGAGGCGACCAACCCCAACCACCCGCTGCTCGAGCGGCTGCGCTTCCTGTCGATCTCGGGGAACAACCTCGATGAATTCTACATGGTCCGCGTTGCGGGCCTGCGCGGGCAGGTCAATGCCGGGATCGAGACGCGCTCGCCCGAGGGCGCAACCCCGGCCGAACAACTGGCGGCGATCGCCTCGACCGCCGACCGGCTGATGGACGAGCAGCAGCGCGCGTGGGGCGACCTGCGGCGGCGGCTGGCGGCGGTCGGCTTCCACGTCCTCAAGGCGGGCGACCTCAGCCAGGAGGATTGCGACTGGCTCGAGCGGCATTTCCTCGAGCAGGTGTTTCCGGTCCTGACCCCGCAGGCGATCGACCCGGCGCACCCGTTCCCTTTCATCCCGAACAAGGGCTTCAGTCTGATCCTCGAGCTGCGGCGTAATTCGGACGACGAGATCCTGCGCGCGTTGCTGATGCTGCCGTCGATGCTGCCGCGCTTCACTCGCCTGCCGGGCAAGGTCGCGCGCTACATCAGCCTCGAGGACACCATCCGGCTGTTCTTCGACCAGCTGTTCCCGGGCTACGAACTCCTCGGCGACGGCGCCTTCCGCGTCATCCGCGACTCGGACATCGAGATCGAGGAGGAGGCCGAGGATCTCGTTCGCTATTACCAGAGCGCGATCAAGCGGCGGCGGCGCGGCGAGGTCATCCGCTTGAAGATCGAGGCCGCGACCCCGCCGGGGCTGCACGCGCTGGTCCGCGACGCGCTCAATGTCGGCGAGCGCGACGTCACCGTTGTCACCGGCATCCTCGGCATCGCCGACCTCGGCGTGCTCGTCGACGAGGACCGTCCCGACCTCAAGTTCGAGCCGTACACCCCGCGCTTTCCCGAGCGCATCCGCGAACATGCCGGCGACTGCTTCGCCGCAATCCGCGACAAGGACCTCGTCGTCCACCACCCGTACGAGAGCTTCGAAGTCGTCCTCGCCTT
>NZ_JANYGL010000007.1 GCF_025362435.1 Polymorphobacter sp. | reverse complement strand
GTCGAAGGTGCCGAATAGCCTTCCAGCCGTTCGCAGACGCCTCTGCTTGATCGAAGAGGGCGGAGGTGTATCGTGTTGTCGGCTAAGGCCGCTCCTGAAAGCGCAGCGATGACGCAAACCGAATTAGGCAACTGGCTCGCCGTCTACGCCGCCACCGGCGTTTGCTGCGCCTTCGCCATGCTGATGGCGGTCTCAACCGTCGGTTACGAGCTCTATCGCGAGCGGACCTGGCGCTCCGTCACAGACCTTGCATCAGCCGCTCTGGTCGTGCCAAAAATCTGGTGGCGCTGGCAGAAACGCTATCTGTTCAGCACCCCGGTGACGCTCGCGATCGTCGGTGCCTTCGCCCTGACGCTCGACTGGACGCACTGAGAGTGACCTAAGGGCTTGTAGCGCCAAAGGTCAGCGAAACCGCCTGCGAAAAGGCAGGTGCCACCACCGGCGCGAACGTCATCCTTGCCGCCGCGTCCTCGTTGAAAAACGTCAGCACGTTGCGAACATAACCCGGCGTTTCGCGATTGAGCGGTAGACCACCCCAGCGATCGACCGCGCCGCGACCGGCATTGTATGCGGCGAGGGCCAGCGGGACCGAGCGATAGCGATCGAGCATCGAGCGCAGATAGCGGGCACCGCCGTCGAGGTTCGCGACCGCATCAAAACGGTCGATGACGCCAAGATCGTCGGCGGTGCGCGGCATCAACTGGGCCAGCCCGCCGGCTCCGGCCCGGCTGACGACCAGCGGCCGGTAACGCGATTCCTGGAAGACCAGCGCATCGAGCAGTCCGGCGGGCAGTCCATGGCGACACTCGGCGTCGCGAACCAGCGGCCAATACATAATCCGCGACGCTGCTGTCGCCGAGGCGAGACGGCGATGAGATGTTGGTCCGCCGTTCCCGCATCCGGTTGAAACGGGCGCCGACGAAACGTCCGCGGCGACAGCGACCGGTGCCGGCTCGGCCATCGGTGCTCGTGGCATCGGCACGGCAACAACCGCCCGCGCCTTGGGACCATGCTGATATAGCACGAATGTGCCCGACCTGATCGCCTCGACGCCGTTGGCAACGACCACCTCGTCGGGCGCCGTCGCGCCGAACGTCTGACCGCTGACGGCTCCGGCGTGAGCCGAACCTGCCAGCATGACGAGCGACACACCAAGAGCCATGCGGATCATGCCCGCAAGATTCCGCTTCGTTGCTGCTCGCGTCAAGAGATGAGCGATAAGATGGAGCGAGATCACGACAGGCGACGGAGGGGAGGGGCCGGTGGTGGGCCGGACCTATGAGGACAATGTCATGACCCCTGACAACACCAGCCAACGACCCTTTGTGCTGCTGCCCAGCGGCCGCGTGATCGACCTTGCCGATCCGTCGTCCGACAGCTGGAGTGACGAAGATCTCGCGATCGGCCTGTCCCACACCTATCGCTGGGGCGGTCATTCGCGCTGGCCGCGCCCGCTGACCGTCGCCCAGCACAGCCTGACGGTGCTTGCCGTCCGGCGTCTGGGCGAGCCGGACCTTGCGCCGGGAGCCTGTCTCTACGAACAGCTCCACGACGCCGAGGAAGGCCTGCTCGGGTTCGACTGTATCGCACCGCTGAAGGCCTTTCTCGGGGCGCCCTTCGCAGCGCTCTCGGCGCGGCTGACGAGCGCCGTCACTCGCCGCTATGATCTCCCCACGCTCGACGCCGAGAACTATCGACGTCACAAGCGCGCCGACCGGATTGCAGCGGCGAGCGAGGCCCGTCACGTTACCGCGTGGACGCCGGCACAGATCGCCGCGACACTCCAGCTGACCGAGCAGCCGCTGACCCACGATCCGCTTCTAGCCGCTGCCGAGGCCAGCGGCTTTGCCGCATGGGAACCGTGGCCAGCGGACGTCGCGGCGGCGGTGTGGCTCGATGCCCTACTGATTCTGATCGAAGCTCGGAATGGGGAGCACGGCCGATGAACGGAACCACCTCACGCACCGACCTCGATGCGCAGGGCCGCGACATCGTCGAAACCCGCGGCGGCAAATGGCAGCCGGGCCGGGGCGGCATGTGCCGGTGCCCCGCGCACGTCGACGGCGATCCGAGCCTGTCGGTTCGCGTTGGCGACACGAGCCTGCTGTTTCACTGCTTCGCGGGTTGCACGACAGTCGCCGTGCTCGAGGCGCTGCGGCGAAGCGGCGACCGCGTCCGCTCGACCAGCCCGGGTACCGCCGGCGAGGAACCGGCGACTGCCCGAAACTTGCAGCCTCTGGCCGAAAAGCTCTGGGCGTCCGGCCGCGGTCTCGGCCGAAGCCTCGCCGCCGACTATCTCGCGTCGCGCCACCTGGTGTCGCATAGCGCGCAACTGCGCTTCCACGGCCGCGTCCAGCTCGGTCCCAGGGCCGACGCGACCTATCAGCCCGCGCTGCTTGCGGCGGTGCGCGACGATATCGGGCTGCGTGCCGTTCACCGGACATTCCTCGATCCCGCCGGTGGCAAGGCAATTTTCGACAACCCCAAACGACTGCTGGCCAACCCTGGCCGCGGCACGGTCCGCATCGGCGCGGCGACGCGCGTTCTCGGCCTCGCCGAAGGCATCGAATCCGCCCTGGCTGCGAGCAAAATCCACGGCATTCCGGTCTGGGCGGTGCTCGGCAACGAGCGCTTCGGCCTCGTCGCCATCCCCGACTGTGTGGAGCGTCTCTTCGTTCTCGCCGATAACGACGCCGGCGGCGAACGCGCAGCCAAGCTCGCCGTCGACGGGCAGAAACGCGACGGGCTGACGATCGAGACCCTGTGGCCGCCAGCGCAGCACAATGACTGGGCCGACGTCCTGATGGCAGGGAGAGGGGAGGGGGCTGCGCCGGATTGAGCCGGCCATGGTGGCGCGCGCTCGACCGGAGAGACCGTCATGACCGTTCA
Organism: Polymorphobacter sp.; assembly: GCF_025362435.1. Taxonomy (GTDB): domain Bacteria; phylum Pseudomonadota; class Alphaproteobacteria; order Sphingomonadales; family Sphingomonadaceae; genus Polymorphobacter_B. Next base: position 3,786 of record NZ_JANYGL010000007.1, on the reverse strand, counting down.
GATGATTCAGGCGCGCAACTGCGTCCTCAGCCCGCGCAACGTCCGTCGCACCGCCGCCGACCCGGCGCGCCTCGAGACCCTCAAAGCCAGCATCGAAGCACGCGGCGTTCTCCAGAACCTGATCGGGTTCGCCGTCCCCAAGAAGCGCGGCAAGTTCGAGATCACCGCCGGCGGTCGGCGGCTCGCTGCCGTCCACGGCCTCATCGATGCGTCGATCCTGCCCGCCGACTATGCAATCCCGGTGTTCGTGATGAACGACACCAGCGCAGCGGCCGAGACCAGTCTTGCCGAGAACTTCGAACGCGCCGCGATGAACCCGGCCGACGAGTGCGTCGCGTTCCGCCACTTCATCGAGGTCGAAGGCTCGACCGTCGACGACATCGCCAAGCGCTTCGGTCTGACGACGCGGTTCGTCGAGGGGCGGATCCGACTCGCCGGTCTCGCCGACGACGTGTTCGAGGCACTGCGCAGCGGCGAGATCGGCCTCGAGGTCGCGCAGGCGTTCGGCACGACGACCGACATCGGCCGCCAGGCGCGCGTCTACGAGCAGTTGAAGGGCAGCTACAACGGCATTACCGCGATCGCGGTGCGCCGGATGATGACCGACCAGACGGTGACCGGAGCTCACAGCCTGGCGAAGCTCGTCGGCCGTGACGACTATGTTGCCGCCGGTGGTCGGATCGAGCGCGACCTGTTCGGCGACGGCACCGACGAGATGTGGATCGACTATGCGATCGTCACGTCGCTCGCCGAGACGAAGATGGCCGAGGCCGCCGCCCGCATCGCCGGGTTCGGGTCGGTCGTGCCGGTTCTCGGCAATCGTCCCGACTGGCAGGCGACCGAGGCGCTCCGCCCGGTCTATGCAACGCCGACGCCGCCGACGCCCGAGCAGCAGACGCGGCTCGAGCAGATCGCCACCGAGCTCGAGACGATCGAGGCCGAAGGCGAGGAAACGGGAACCACCGAAGAGACCGAGACCCGATACGAGACCCTGCAGCTCGAGGCTGAGACGATCGAACGTCAGCCGGGACAGATCGCGCCCGAGATCCGGGAGACGGCAACCGCCTATCTTGTCATCGGCCCTGATGGCACGCCGACGCTGCACCCGACGATCTACGTCGAACCGGCAGCTCGCACGACGGATAGCCGGGCCGGCTCGAACGCCGACACGACACCGCCGGCGGGACGTCGCTCGCCCGCCCGCTGCGCGACGAGCTTGCCGTCCAGCGCACCCAGCTGCTCGGCCTGCACATCGCGACCGACCCCGGCATGGCGATCGATCTGGCGATCTTCCTCCTCGCAGACGCCAAGGTCAGCCAGGGCCGGACGTTCGACCGTGGCTCGAGCTTGTCGGGCAACCGTCCGACGCGCGCGCCGTTCGAGTTCAAGCCGACCGGCGCAACCGTCGACCAGCTGCAGACGATCAGCGACCAGCTCGATCACAGCTGGGCCGAAGCCAAGGACACCGGCGCACGATTCGACGCGTTCCGTGCCCTCTCCGACGAGCAGCGCGGTGCATGGGCAGGGTGGGTCGTTGCCCGCACGCTCGAGCCGAAACTCGCCGACGAGAAGGAGGCGGCGTTCCACAACCATCTCGGCCGGACGATGGGCATCGACGTCGCCGCCTGGTGGCGGCCGACCGCGGCGAACTACTTCGGTCGCGTCAAGAAGTCGGTCGTGCTCGATGCGATGACGACGATCGGCGGACCCGAGCTCGCCGGTCGCTACGCCAACGCCAAGAAGGCCGACCTCGCCGAAGCGGCCGAGAAGCTCTGCACCGGCAAGAGCATCGTCGAGGCGCATGTCCGCGTCGCCGCGACGGAATGGCTGCCCCCGGTGATGACGTTCGGCACCGTCGACGCAGTCGGGGCCACCGAAGCCGATGGGAGCGATCGCGCCGATAACGCCGACGCCGACGGTGATGATGATGAAACGGTGGCCGCAGTACTCGAGGAGGCGGCCTAACCCCCCACAGACTTCTGAGCGAAGACCAACTGGGGGTCGCGGCAACGCGGCCGCCTTTTTCATGTCAAGCCTGCTGAAGGGCAATTCTCTGCCGAAAACGGGCAATGACTTTCCGCCACAGCGACAAGCGAGGGAGAGGGGAGGGGGCGGACCTGCAGGTGACCCGGCGCTGACAGCCGCGGCGAGCCCAGGAGCCAGCCCATGACCATGACCCTTCCCCTTCGCGTTGCTCGGCCCAAGGCCGACGCTCTGTTCGACGTCGCGGTTCACCTGGCGACCACCTATCTCGCCGGAGGCGAGATCACCCGGCGCTTCCTCACCGAGGCGATGACCACCGCGTTCGACGCGACCGATGCCAGCGGTGTCTGGTCGATGCGCGACGCCTATGACGCGATGGAAGCGGCCCAGGTCATCGCCTTGAAGACGATGCCGGAATCGTACGACTGCGACCATGCAACCACGCTAGCAGGTCTTATCGCTCGCAGTTCGGCACTGCCGACCCAGACCTATCGCAGCGAAGGGCAGATCGACCTCCAGCAGTTCTCGACGCCGGCGCCGATCGCCTACCTCGCGGGCCTCGCGTCAGCGGTCACGGCGACCGACATCGTTCTCGAACCGTCTGCCGGCACCGGGCTTCTCGCCGTCCAGGCGTATCGTCGGACCCGGCGCGTCATCCTGAACGAGATTGATCCCTTGCGTGCAAGCCTGCTTGCACGCTTGTTTGCGGGCACGACCGTCAGCGACACCGACGGCGCGACGATCGCCGACCGGCTCACGCAGCGCCCGACGCTGGTCCTGATGAACCCACCCTACGCCAAATCCGCCGGTGTCGGCGACGACGCCTTCGCTGGCGCGCGGCACCTTCGATCGGCCTTGCTGGCGCTCGCCGACGGCGGACGTCTCGTCGCGATCATGCCGTCATGGTTCACCGCCACCGGCAGCGGTGCCGCCGGCTATGCCGCGGTCGCGAAACTGGTCCCGCCCGCGGCCGACATCCTCTGCCTTGGATCGGTGTACGCCAAGCACGGCACCGGGATCGACGTCCGACTGATGGTCTTCGACAAGGGCCGGACCGACCCGACGGTCCGGACCACGGCCGCGAGCCTCGAGGAAGCCCTGCAGGCCGTCACCTTACTCCCTCCGCGCCTCCGCCTCTCGGCATCCTCACGTCCGCTGCTGGTGCCAGTCAGAGCGCCGGTTGCGGGTATCGGGGGATTGCTACGTCGAACGGCGTTGTCCCGCCCCACCGCCCCGCGCGCGCCGCAACTCGACTTTGCTGGCGCCGACGTCCGCGATGTCGCGTACACGGCCCGGCCCACCGTGCTCCCCGCCGAGGAGCCCGTCGGCATTTACGTGCCGTACCGCGTCGCCCGGATCGACTTCGCCGATGCAGCACCGCATCCGACCCCGCTCGTTGAATCGCTGGCCATGGCATCGATCGTGCCGCCGCCGCCGACCTATGCGCCGAGGCTGCCACGCATGGCGGCTGCGGCGCTGTCGGAAGCCCAGCTCGAAACCGTGTGCTACGCCGGACAATCGTTCGGGCGCGATCTTCCGGGCAAGTACCGCGTCGAGAAAGAGGGGCTCACTCTCGTCGAGGATGAAAACGGCGCAGCGTACCGCGCCGGATATTTTCTCGGTGACGGCACCGGCGCCGGCAAGGGCCGCCAGGTAGCCGCCGTCATCATGGACCAGTGGGTTCGCGGGTCCCGCCGCCATGTCTGGGTGTCGAAGACCTCCTCGCTGCTCGAGGACGCTCGGCGTGACTGGTCGGCGCTCGGCGGCGTCGGCATCGACATCCAGCCCCTGACCGATTGGGGG
>NZ_JANYGL010000003.1 GCF_025362435.1 Polymorphobacter sp. | reverse complement strand
GGTTAGGGTGGGGGGGCAAGTTCGACTCGCGGGGTGACGTTCGAAAGCGTCGGGCGACAAGAACCCACCCTAACCCTCCCCCACAAGTGGGGAGGGGATCAGATGTCGTTTCACGCGAACATGTTATCGCCACCAAACCTCGACCCTTATTGCTCCAGCGGGATGCTCCGGTCGGCGAGGCGGGCGGTCGTCTGGCGCATCTCGATCATCAGGGCGTCGCGCTCCTCCACCGTCATCGATCGGGCCCGGATCAGCGCTTCGGCGTGGTATTTCTGGATCGCCGCCTGACGTAACTCAAGATCAGACACCAGCGAACGCATGTGCGGTGACGGAACTCGCTGGATCTCAGGTTCGGGCTCGGGTTCGGCGGCGGGCTCGGGGCGATGGCGGGCGTCGCGCATCGCTTCGCGGAGTCGCCGCCAGGCGTCGCGCTCGTAGCGCAGGAGCAAGGTGGCGGTCGGTGTCAGGAGCGAGGCGGCGATCCGCTCGGCCTGCTTTCGGTGCAGCGCGTCGAGTGGCTCAAGGGTCTCGGCCTTCAATTCGATGAGACGCGACCGCTCGCGATCGGCCAGCCCCAGGCGGTGCGCGGCGAGGTCGCCCTCGCGGGTGTCGATCGGCGTCCGGCCCGTTCGCAGCGCCGTCGAGACGCCGAGGAGGTCGAGCGCCATCGATGCCTCGGCGTCGGTCCAGGCGCCGTTGACCTCGATCGAGCCGGCGAGTGCGTCCCACATGGCGATCTTGAGGTCAGCCCCGTGAGGCGTCGATTCGAGCTGCGCGGCGATCAGAATCGGCCGCTTGCTGAGGCGGTCGGCGAGCGTGGCGGCGTGGTTGCGGGCGTCGATATCCCATCCAATCCGGGCGCGAGCGGCATGCTCGTCGGCAGCGGTATCGAGGGCGTCTTCGCAGTCTTCGATGCGGAACGAGGCGGCGATAGCGCGATCGAGGGCATATTCGGCCTGAGCGGTCTCGGGGCGGAACTCCCTCCCCCAATCCTGCTTACGGAGTTCCCTGGCGTCGGCACGTGCCGCGGAGAAGTCGAGTGCAACGGTCTCGGCGGTGAGACCATGCGTGAGTGCGTTGCCTCGACTGCGATCCTTCCCCTCCTGAGTTCGCGGCCCGGTGCTGAGCTGGGCGTTGAGGCGATTGGCCTCGATCTGCCGCTGGGTGGCCATGATTGGTTCGCTCCGGTCGATGGTTGTGCGTCGGTGTTCGCAAGCCCGGCGCAGAGATCATCGGAAATGGAGCGAGGCGCGTCCCGTGAATCCGAGGCCGCGCGACGGAGCCACGTCAGCGACCGTCGAACGCCTGCACGAAGGCAGAGAGGTTGGCCGAGTCGAGCAGGGTCAGGCGATCGGGCGTCTTGAGGGTCGTGTAGATCGTGCGGGTGGATGCAAACCCTTCGGCAAGCCGCGCTGGGGTCGCGGGCTGTCCGCTCGGCTCGACCGCGCCGGCGATCACCAGGCGGTTGGGCGCGTTGAGGGCCGCGAGTTGGCCGACGTCCGCCGTTTCGAGCAGCCCCGGCGCGATCAGGCCCATCGGCAGCCCCGCCCAGGGGGTCGTGTCGGCGGCGACGAAGCTCACGAGCGGGCTGATGAGGCCGACACGCGTCGGATAATTGGGCCTCATTCCTGCGGCGATCAGGCCGACCAATCCGATCGGACCGACACCGACGACCTCGATCCCTGGATTCGACGTCGGCGCAAACTTCCGGATGGCGTCGATCCAGGTCAGGGCGTCGAGCACCCACTGGCCGAGGAGCGGACGGCCGATCCAGAGGCCCCACTCGGCCTCGTTGTGGTCGTTGACACCGTGGACGACCCCTCCCTCGGACTTCCCTCGACCCGTGGCGCGAAGGTCAACCGTCAAGACGGCCCGGCCTGTCGCCAGCAGGGCCTTCACCGTCGGGTCGTCGGCCCTGGCCTCGCCCGCTTGTCGGATCAGGAGGGTCGTCGCGGGTTGTTTCGACTCGTCGCCGACGAACCGACGCCCCCTGAGGGTGAGGCCGACCTCGGGCTGGATCGACCACTCGTCGCCGATGGGCCGGTTCAGAATGGGCGAGCGGGTCGTCGGACCGTTGACGAGCGCATCGAGCTTGGCGCGGAGGAAATTGGAGTCGGCCTCCCAGCGCTGGGGGTGATCGGCGGCTTTCGGCAGGGACGAGAGCCGGGCACGTCCCTC
>NZ_JANYGL010000156.1 GCF_025362435.1 Polymorphobacter sp. | reverse complement strand
AGCTTGATCCCGATCGCCTGCGGCAGCGCCACGCCGATGCCGCCGCCGCGCATCCCGAACCAGCTGTCGGGGCGGGTCGCGGGCATCAGCTGGCGGACGGTGTTCATGCCGGTCGACAGCGTCTCCTCAACGACGATCGCGTCGTCGGGGAGGAGCTCGGCGATCGCGTGGAGGACGGCGAGCGGGCGCAGCGGGACGATGCCGGCCTCGGCCTCGGCGCGGGCGATCAGCTCGGCCTGCTTCGCCGCGAGCCCCGCCTCGACGGTCACCCGGCGGGCGTGCGCCGGGGCCATTCGCGCCAGCACCGCCGCGGTCAGGTCGGGGAGCGTCGCCTGCGGATCGCCGAGAATCGCGGCGGTCGCGGGGAAATTCTTGCCGATCTCCCATGCATCGTCGTCGAGGTGGATCAACGGCTTGCCCGGGGCGAGCGCCTCGATTCCCGCCGCCTGCGACTGGGTCAGCAGGTCGGCGCCGATCGAAATGACAAGGTCGTGGCGGTCGGTCAGGGCGCGCACCGCCGGGGTCATCCGCGCCACCGAGCCAGCGTAGAGCGGGTGGTTCGACGGGAAGGCGGCGGTGTTCGCCATGCCCTCGAGATAGACCGGCGCGCCGATCGCCTCGGCCAGCGCGGCGAGTTCGGCATAGGCGCCCGACCGCGGCACCGCGTCGCCGGCGAAGATCACCGGGCTCGTCGACGCCGCGATCAGGTCGGCCGCCGCGGCGATCGCAGCGAGGTCGCCGCGCAGCCGCTTGCCGATCCGGGTCGGGGCCATCGCGTCGATGCTGTCGATCTGCGCGGTCAGGACGTCGCCGGGGATCGACACGAACACCGGGCCAGTCGGGGCGGTCAGCGCGACCTTGATTGCGCGGTGGACGGTCCGCGGCAGGTCGTCGATCCGCGTCACCTCGGTCGACCATTTGACCAATGGGCGCGCCAGCGTCGCGAGGTCGGCCCACAGCAACGGCTCGGTCAGCGCGATGGTGGTGTCCTGCTGCCCGGCGGTGACGAGGATCGGCGCCCCGGCCTTGGTCGCGTTATACAGCATCCCCATCGCATTCCCGAGGCCGGGCGCAGCGTGGAGGTTGGCGACCGCGATCCGGCCGGTCGCCTGGGCATAGCCGTCGGCCATGCCCATGACGACGACCTCGTTCAGCCCGAGGATGTAGCGGATGCCGGTCTCGGCGGCGAAGGCGTCGACCAGCGGCAATTCGGTCGTACCGGGGTTGCCGAAGACGAAGTCGACCCCGTTGGCGCGGAGCAGGTCGAGGAAAAGTGCGGAGCCGGCGATCATGCCCGAGGGTCTAGCCGGGGAGCGGGTGGCGCACCAGCCAGTCGTGCGGCAGGCCGACGCGGACGCACGCCTGCGCCGACGGCGACGACGCCACCGCCATCCGGTCGAGCAGCCGCGCGATCGACCGCAACAGCGCTGCCTCGCCGAAGCGCAGACCACCGTGGCGCGCGAGTTGCAGCCGCTCGCGCTCGGCCGCAGGCAGCAGGTCGACCGCGGCGCGAATCACGACGTGCTGGAGCGGGCGGAGCAGCGGCGGCAGGATCGTCGCGGCGCGGAGGATGGCGATCAGCTCGTCGAGTTCGGGCGAGGCTTCGAGCCGCGGGCGCATCGCGTCGAACAGCGCCGCCGTCGCCGCCGCCGATGCCGGCGCGTCGATCACCCCGTACAGCCGCGACCCCGCCCCGCCCTCGGCGTAATAGCGGTCGCGGTCGGCCGCTCCGACGGGCCGGACATAGGTGCGATACGCCTCGAGGAAGGCGAAGGCGGCGGTGCCGTGGACCCAGGGGAGCAGGTCGGGATCGTCGGCGCGGTACGCCTCGCCGCCCCGCGTCGTCCCCGCGACGCGCCCGTGCATCGTCCGCACCCGCGTCGCCAGCGCCTCGAAGCGGCTGCGCGCGCCGTAGACGGTGACCATCGCCGCGAGCCCGGTCCGCCGCAGCCGCCGCGCGGGATCGGCACGGAAGCTCGAGTGCGACCACACGCCGCTGCGAACCCGCGGCTCGCCGAGTTCGAGCAGCACCGCGGCGACCCCGCCGACGAACATCGTCAGCGGATTGCGGAAGACCTGCCACGACACCGACTCGGGGGCGACGGCGGCCGCTTCGCCCGCCGGCGTGGCGAATTCGACCCACGGATCGCTGACGGCGAGGCTCCCCACCAGCATTTCGAGGCGGTTTTCAGTGAGGCGGGAAAGAATTGGCACCTTCATGGTAGCGATAACGCTTGAACCGGTGTTGCAGCGCACTATTTGTAGTTTGCCGGCGGCGTTCCCCCCCTTACGCCGCCGCGCTCCCTGAACTCTGGCCACGCCCCCGGGCGTGGCCTTTTTTTATTCGGCTGCGACGGCGAAGGGGCCAAGCCCCATCGTGCCGACGCTAGCCAGCAGCTTGGCGACCAGCCCGGCGAGCGTCGTCTCGATCCGGCCGAATCCCATGTGCCGGACCAGCCGTGCCGGATCCATATACAGCACCCGGTCGATCTCGATCTGGACCGCGTGGATGCCCTGCTCCGGACGGCCGTGGCGCGCCGTCGTGTGGCCGCCGGCATAAGGCGCGTTGCGGGCGACGCGAAATCCCGCAGCGCTGAAATGCCGTTCGATCGCGGTGACCAGCGGCGCGGCCGCAGCGGCACCGAACAGGTCGCCGATGACAATCTGCGGTGCGCCACCCTGGACCGGCGGCGGGGTCGGCATCGAATGACAGTCAAGCAAGACCGCGAAGCCGTTTGCCGCGCGCGCATCGTCGAGCAAGCTCGACAGGGCGGCATGATACGGGCGATGGACCGCGTCGATGCGCGCGGCGGCGTCGGCGCTGCGCACCCGGCCCGGGTAGATCTCGAGCCCCGCCGCAGCGATCCGCGGGACGACGCCGAGGCCGGCGACGACGCGGTCGCTCGACTGCGCCGGGTGGGCGTCGAGCGGGTCGACGAACATCGCCGGGTCGAGCTCGGCCTCTTCGCGGTTGAGGTCGAGCCACGCGCGCCCATAGCGCGCCGCGATCAACGGCACCCCGTGCGCAACCGCCTCACCTAGCAACTCGGCAACGAAAGCATCCTCGGCCCGCCGCAGCTGCGCGAGTGTCAGCCGGGTCTGCGCGAGGAACGCCGGCGGATAGTCGCGACCGCTGTGCGGCGAGGCGAGCACGATCGGGTGCGGCGCGGCGGCGGGCGTGATGGTGAAGCCGGGCGAGAGCACGTCGGTCATCCTGTGGCTTTATGGTGTCGCCCGGCAACCTGCCAGCGGCTTTTCGGACGCCGCGACCAATGCGGCTAAACTTGCCCTGCGCGTTCGGGCTTGCGCCGCGCCGCGCCCTCGCCTAACACCCTCCGGCGTGGGCGCGTAGCTCAGTGGTAGAGCACTGTGTTGACATCGCAGGGGTCGCTGGTTCGATACCAGCCGTGCCCACCATTTATTCAAGAACCTAGACCGAGCTTGCCGGGGAGTTGCACTGCGCTCCCCGGTTCACTCGATCCCTGTGCCGGCCGCGCCGCCGCTCTTCGTGCCGGCCCGCGCCAGCCGTAAAATTGCCTGCCAGATCATGGTGTCGGTTTCGCTCTTGAAACGTTATCGTACCTTCGCAGGCGTACCGCATGTCTGCCGCGGGGCGCGCCGAGCACGGAAGGTAGGGTGGCAATGATCGAGATCGACCCGCCGCCTCGCGCCCAGGTCGTGCCTGCCGAAGTCCCCGGGCTTGCTGCGCTGCTTTCGCTTGCGGTCGGGGTCGTGTCGGTGGCGGCGCTGTATCTCGCGCGCGACGTCCTCGTGCCGATCATGCTGGCAATCCTGCTGTCGTTCATCCTGTCGCCGGTGGTCGAGCTGCTGCAGCGGCTGCGCTTGCCGCGCGTACCGTCGGTCGTCCTCGCGGTCGTCATCGCGCTCGGCCTCGCAGGGGTGCTGGCGGGGGTGATCGGGACGCAGGTCGCGAGCCTCGCGACCGACGCGCCGCGCTATGCGGTAACGATCCGCCACAAGGTCCGTGAGGCGCAGTCGTCGACGATCGGCCAGTTGCCGGCAATGATCGGCGCGCTTGGGCGGCAGTTCGATCGTGCCAGTGGCGGTCTCGCCACCCCCGTCCGCGTCGTCACCGGTCCGCGGGCGCTGCGGACCGCGCCGCCGCCGCTGCCGGTCGAGGTACGGGCGCCGCCGCTATCGCCGATCGAGCTCATGCGCGCGGTCCTGGCGCCGGTGGTCGGGCCGCTCGAGACGACCGGCATCGTCGTCATTGTCGCTATCTTCATCCTGCTCCAGCGCGAGGACCTGCGCGACCGGCTGATCCGCATCTTCGGCGCGACCGACCTTCACCGCACGACGACGGCGATGGACGACGCCGCGTCGCGGCTCGGCCGCTATTTCCTGACGCAGGTCGCGATCAACGCGCTGTTCGGCACGATCATAGGCAGCGGCCTGTATTTCATCGACGTCCCCTCCCCCGCGTTATGGGGCGTCCTTGCAGGATTGTTGCGCTTTCTACCGTATATCGGACCGGTGCTCGCGGCGATCCCGCCGCTGATCCTCGCCGCTGCGGTCGGCCCGGACTGGGCGATGTCGCTCTGGGTCGTCGCGCTGTTCGTCGTCGTTGAACCGATCATGGGCTATGCCGTCGAGCCGATGGTCTATGGTCATTCGACCGGACTGTCGCCGGTCGCCGTGATCGTCTCGGCGATCTTCTGGACGTGGCTGTGGGGACCGATCGGGCTGATCCTGTCGACCCCATTGACGCTTTGCCTCGTCGTCCTCGGACGGCACGTCAAGCGGCTCGAATTCCTCGACGTCATGCTCGGCGACCGTCCGGCGCTGACCCCGGTCGAAAGTTTCTACCAGCGGATGCTCGCGGGCGACCCCGACGAGGCGCTCGACCAGGCGGAGGCACTGCTCCGCGACCGGTCGCTGTCGAGCTATTACGATGAGGTCGTGGTCAAGGGGCTCCAGCTCGCTGCCGCCGATTGCGTCCGTGGCGTGCTCGACGACGCGCGGCTCGAGCGGGTGCGCGGCGCCGCTCGCGCGCTCGTGGTCGATCTCGCCGGCCACACCGACAGCGATCCGGCGCCGACGCGGGCCGCTGGGACGAATGTCCGGACACTGGCGGAGAAGGCCCTGCCGGCGGCTGCCGCCCCCGACGCCGCGGCGCAACCGCTGACGGCCGCATGGCAGGCCGCTGGCGCGGTCCTCTGCATTGCCGGCCGCGGACCGCTCGATGACGTCGGCTCGTCGATCCTCGCGCAGTTGCTCGGCAAGCACGAGCTCGGAACGCGGATGGCGAGCTACACCGAGGCCTCACGCGATCGCATCGCCGACCTCGATGTGTCGGGAGTTCTGGCGATCACGGTCACCTATCTCGATCTCGAGGGGAATCCCGCGCACCTGCGGACGCTGCTCCGGCGACTTCACGACCGTCTCCCGGGCGTTCCGGTCACCGTCGGGCTGTGGCGTGCAGGTGAAGCCGAACAAGACACGCCGGGTGCCGACAAGGTCGCTGGCAACCTGCGCGAGATGATTATCCGCTGCCGCAATCTCGCCGAAGCGGGCGGTGCCGCCGACCGGGACCTGATGGCAGCGTTCGCGTAGCCGGCGCGCTGTCGATCGAGTTCGCCGTACCCTGGTGGCGCGGCTTCATTTCGCTGTCCTACAGGGGCGCGAACGACCTACACTTTAGTATAGAGCCGGGTCGCGTTGACCTGACTCTGTGTTCTTTCTCATTGTTGGTCGGGATTTTTTTTCGTGCTCCTCTGCCGTTGGGCGAGGGGCTAAATCTGATTGCTTTCAGCTCCGCGCGATGCGGAGAGGGGAAGGTCAGAACAACGCACTTCTGTGTGAACTTATTTTGGACTTCGTAGGACTTGCGTTCGGAGCGACTGGCTTCCTGCTCCCCGCAGCTTCGTGGGACGCGATGCGGGAAGCTGGACGTCAAGACAACGCGTGTCTGTGTGAACTTATTCTGGACTTCGTAAGGATCGGAGTCCCAAGCCACTGAAATTGCTGCTCCGCGCCCCGTTAGGGGAGGGGCTGGGGGTGGGGCAGTCGTCACGAACTCCTCAGTCCGAGAAGGCCCCACCCCGGCGCAAGCGCGCCGTCTCTCGCCCCTCCCCCTGACGGGGAGGGGAAAGGGGTAGGAGATGCTCCGGACGTTATGCCTTGGCAGCGGCGATCGACATCGTCACCCGCTGGCGGTCGAAAAGGGTCGTTATCTGCGACAGCGAAAACAGGTGGGCGTAGATCAGGCCCATCATGCCGTTCTGGATCATCTTGCGCGCCTGGTCGCCGCGCAGGGTCTGCAGCTTCTCCTCGGCGACCATGCGGAAGCCGCGGTAGACGCTCGGCTCGGGCATGTCGGGCTGCTGGATCGTGACTTCGCCGTCGGTCAGCAGGTCGAGCTTCTCGAGCTCCTCCATGAAGCCGCGAGTGCGCGCGACCGACTGCTCGAACTGCTCGCAGAAATCGAGAATGCGCTTGGTCGTCGCCGTCGGCTGGTCGCCGTCGAACAGTTTGTCCTCGGCTTCGAGGGTGACGATACCGGAGGTCTCATCGAAGCACAGCGACAATTCCTTCGCGTCGGGACCGAGCTTGGCGAGCATGAACGGATAGCGGCGGATGAACGCCGGCAGATAGGCGCCCTCCTGCCACCGGCCGTCTTCGCGAACGAACAGGTTGAGGCCGTCGGTCAGGCTGAGCAGGGCCAGCGGAGCCGGGTTTTCGCCCATGCCGAAGATGATCGGGAAACTGCGCTGCGCGACCGAGAATTCGTCGACTGTGACCGGAATGGCGTGGGTGATCGAGGTCCAGGCGAGGCTGGTCTGCACCGCAAGGCCGTAGTCCTGATGGAACTGCGTCGAGATCGGGACGAGCGAATTGTAGAACAGCGGCAATTGCGACGCGGGCATGGAAGCCATTGAACGAGACTTTCGCGAGGGATGGCGGCGCCCCCCACGGGCCCGCGTAAGGGTGCCGCTGTACGGAGCGATGCGGGCGCGTGCAAGCGCAGGCGGCACGTCAACCGACGATCTTGCCCGGGTTCATGATCGCCAGCGGGTCGAGCGCGGCCTTGATCGCACGCATCGCCGCCAGCTTTCCGGGGTCGCCCACGCGCGCGAGCTCGCCCACCTTGACGCTGCCGATGCCGTGCTCAGCGGCGATTGAGCCGTGGTGCGCCATGACGAGGTCGTTGACCGCCATCGTGATCGCCGGACCATGCGTGTCGGCCCATGCCGCGCTGTCGCTGCCAGCCGGCGCGCGGACGTTGAAATGGACGTTGCCATCACCGAGATGGCCAAAGGCGAGGACGCGGCTGCCGGACCATTGCGCCTCGATCAGCGGGGTTGCCGCGACGATGAACCCGGGCACCCGGGCGACCGGCACCGCGATGTCGTGCTTGACCGCGACCCCGTCGCGGCGCTCGGCCTCGGGCAGCGTCTCGCGCAGTCGCCACAGGGCGGCAGCCTGTGCCTCGGACTGGGCGATGACCGCGTCGGCGACTCCGGCGTCGGCGAGCACGTCGGTCAACGCCGCTGTGAGCCCGGCGTCGGCCCGGACCGAGGTCAGCTCGACCAGCACCTGCCACTCGTGCGCCCCGGTAAGCGGTGCCTTGAGACCGTTGGCGATTAGCAGGTCGACCCCTGATTGCGGGATCAGTTCGAAGCTTTCGACGACATCGCCGAGGCGGTCGCGCAGCATGGCGAGCAACGCCAGCGCCGCCACCGGGCTCGCCACGCCGGCCCATGCCACCGCGGTATCTCGCGGCGCCGGGACTAGCCGCAAGGCGACGCGGGTGACGATGCCGAGGGTGCCCTCGGCTCCGATCAGTAACTGCTTGATATCATAGCCGCTATTGTCCTTGACCAGCGGATCGAGCTGGGACAGCATCGCCCCCGACGGCAGCACCGCCTCGATGCCAGCGACAAGCGCACGCATGGTCCCGTGCCGCAGGACCTGGACCCCGCCGGCGTTGGTCGCGACGAGGCCGCCTATCGTCGCGCTGCCCTTGGCGGCGATGCTCAGCGGGAAGACCAGCCCGGCGGCACGCGCCGCGGCATGGACATGCTCGAGGATAGCCCCTGCTCCTGTCACCATCGTCAGGCCGTCGCGGTCGGGCGGGTCGATCGTGCCCATCCGGGCAAGCGAGACGATCACGCTGCGGCCCCAAATGCGCGGAATGCCGCCGCCGACGAGGCCGGTGTTGCCGCCCTGCGGGACGATCGCGATGTTGCCCAAAGCCGCCGCAGTGACGATCGCCGCCGTCGCCACAGTCGTCCGCGGCCAGACGACCAGCTCGGCCGTGCCGTGGACGCGACCCCGCCAGTCGACCAGATGCGGCGCGAGCACCGCCGGATCGGCGCTCCACCCGCCGTCGCCAGCCGCGCGCTTGATCGCTTCGAGAGACTGGAACTGGTTTACCACGCGGCCACCATAAGGCTGACGCGGCCTGTGCGAAAGCATTGCCAATTGACGCTTCCAAGGTTGATCGGCAGGTTAACCCAGGGTTCAACGGCAGCAGGCGATGCGCTAATTCGTGACAAGTCATAATCGTCTGAGTTCGACTTTCGGGCATTTGCTATGCGCTGCGTTGGGCGTAGCTTCGCTATGCCTGAGCACGGCTGTCGCTGGCGCCCACCTGGCGCACCCTCTCCCTCACGCGCACGGCCATGCCGAATCTGCGCGAGCCGCCGCAGCCCGCGCTGCCCGGACGCGCTGTATAGGCGTCGACCATGTCGCCGGCGCTGTCGTCTTCGGTGACCGTGCGGTCGAGTTGTCGATGAACGGCGGCAGCCGCTGGCGGATGACCTTTGCCCAGGCTTGCCCGGCACTAAGCTTCTACCAGGGCTTCTATTATCGTCGCGCCATCGCCGGGCAGCTTTGTGCCGGACGCGACGCGGTGATCGCTCGGTCGGGCGGAGAATGCCCGATCGACACGATCGTCAAGGTCGCTGCCGCCCGCCGATAGACGCTCTACTGTGACAAATACGCCACGCCGACGCAGACTTATCGGCGAGGAGCGGAAATCACCATCGCGGTGTGGACAAGCTGGCTTTCGCCTGTTCAGATGATGACCAACCCACGCGGTCTAACGCCGTGGGACGCTGATCGGCGGACATACCGCCGGCGGCTAAGGAAGCATCACTGGGGAGAAGATCATGCGCTCGATCGCTGTCGCGTCGCGGACCGTTTTGGTTTCCGGCGTTTCGCTGCTCGCTCTATTCAGCGCGGGCGCAAGTTTAGCTCAAAGCGCCGCAAACGCTCCTGCAAATCCAGGCCAGACGGCGACTCCGCCGTCGGGATCGGGCGGGTATAATGCCCTCGACGAGATCGTCGTTACTGCCCAGCGTACATCGCAGAGTTTGCAGGACGTGCCGATCGCAGTAACCGCCTTCACCGCGCAAAGCCTCGCGGCCCAACAGATCAACAACTCGTCCGACCTTCAGCTGACGCTGCCAAACATCACCTTCACCAAGGGTAACTTCACCAGCGGCATCTTCACCATTCGCGGCGTCGGCGACTTGTGCGTCGGCGTCACCTGCGATTCGGCGACTGCGATCCACGTCAACGACTTGCCGCTGTTCAACACCCGCATTTTCGAAACCGACTACTTCGATCTCGAGCGGGTTGAAGTTCTGCGCGGGCCGCAAGGCACGTTGTACGGACGCAATGCAACCGCCGGCGTCGTCAACTTCATCACGGTCAAGCCGGACCTCACCGGGTTCCATGCCGCAGCCGAGGGCGAGTACGGCAACTACAACGACATTCGCGTGAAGGGCATGGTCAACGTGCCGCTCACCGATACGCTCGGCGTCCGCTTTGCCGGCACCTACCTCAAGCGCGATGGCTACACCCAGAACCTCTATAACAATACCCGGATCGACGGTCGCGACGAGTATGCGCTGCGCGGCTCGCTCCGCTGGCGGCCCGAGCCGAATACGACGGTCGACCTGATGGGCTATTACTTCCACGAGAAGGACAGCCGCCTCCGCAACCAGAAACAGCAGTGCCTGCGCGATCCGACTGGCGTCCTCGGTTGCTTGCCGGGCGGGCTGACGACGGCGTCGGGGCAGAACGGCGTGACCAATGCCAACTCGACTTTGGCCAGCATCTTCGCGTCGCAGCAGCTCCTCACCGTCGCGACCGCGGCGTTTCGCACTTCGCCTGCTGGCAATGGGCTGGCGAACGCGTTGATCGCGCTTAACTCCGGCAGCCTGTACGGCCCCGACGCTTATGCAGGGGCGATCAACCCGCAGGATCCGCGGCAAGTCTACACAGCCTATCCGCCGCGCTATTCTTCCGACGAGGTCAACGCCACGATCAAGATCGAGCATGATTTCGGCAATGTGAAGCTCGACGTCTCCGGCTTGTATCAGCGCAACTCGGTCGACTCGAGCCAAGACTACGATCTCGCTCTCGACAATCCTACCGGCTTGATCCCAGGACTGGCGACAGCTCAAGCTTATGCGGCAGGTGCGGGCGGACCGCTTCTCCAGCAGATCAAGCCGGCAGTCACCGCGCTCATTCCGAGCGGCGTGGCCGGTCCCTACTGCACTTCGTCGGTCTACGACACGACCGGCACCGGGGCCTTTGGCGGCCGGTCGACCTGCGGGGCCGTCCCGCTTAACTTCGACCGATCGGTTCAGCGCGACGAGGGTTATACCGGCGAAGCGATCCTGACGACGCAGTTCGACGGTAAGCTCAACTTCCTGCTCGGCGGCATCTACAACCGCTTCAAGACGAGCGAGAATAGCTATTACGTAAGTGCCTTTGGTCTCGACTACGCATCGGCGGTGCTCGGGCTGGCAGGGACGCTCGGGCAACAACTCGGCGGCAATGCTACCTTCCCCAGCAGCTACCGCGCGTCGCCGTATTACCGCAATAATACGAATTACTACCGGCTCGATTCCTATGGTCTCTTCGGCGAAGCGTACCTTCAGGCAACTGATCGCCTCAAGCTGACGGTCGGCCTGCGCTACAATAGTGACAAGAAGACGGTCAGCGCGCGGACGACTCTGTTCTCCGACTCCAACGGCACAGCCGTGCTGCTGCCGTATGGCTCGACCAACATTTCTCAAGCATCCAACTACGCCAATCTCGACTATGACGCGGTCAATGCCGGCAATCAGCCGTACCAGACTGGAAAAGTCGGCTTCTCGGAAGTCACTGGGCGCGCGGTCCTTGATTATAAGATCACCGACCAGAACCTGCTCTATGCGTCCTACTCGCGCGGCTACAAGTCGGGCGGCATCAACCCGCCGCTGTCGCCGGGGGCTGGCGTGCCGGTCTCGTTCAGCCCGGAATTCATCGACTCGTTCGAGGTGGGATCGAAGAATACCTTCCTCGATGGTACGGTGCGCCTGAACCTTGCGGCGTTCTACTACAAGTATAAGAACTTGCAGATCAGCCGTATTGTCCAGCGGACCGCGGTCAACGACAATATCAACGCCGACATCTACGGCGTCGAGGCCGACGCGATCATCGAGCCGATCCGTGCGTTCGCCGTCAACCTCGGCTTCAGCTATCTCAAGACCAAGGTCTCCGGCGACTCGTTCTTCGCCAACCCGCGCGACCCCTCGGGTGGTCGTGGCGACGCAGTGATCATCAAGGACATCACCACTGCCGCAAACTGCGCCGTCGTGCCGAAGGTTGCCGGCAACGCCGCCGGTGCGCAGGGCTATGTCGCCGCGATCAACGGCGCCATCGGTCTTGCTCCTCCGACGCCGTTCCCGGCAGGCAGCGGCCTGCAGGGCAATACCACCGGGGCATTCGGCATCTGCAGCGCACTTGCAGGGAGCGCGGCGACGGTCGGCACGCTGTTTGGGGGCGTCAACATCGCCAGCGATGGTGTCCAGGTCAACGTCCGCGGCAACCAGTTGCCGCAGTCGCCGAAGTTCAAGGCATCTGCGGGCGCGCAATATACCATCGACGTCGGCGGCAGCGGCATCAACCTCGTCCCGCGCTTCGACATCGCGCTGACGGGCGAGAGCACGGGAAGCATCTTCAACGACAATGCCGACCGGATCCCGTCGTATTACATCATGAACGCGCAGGTGCAGTTGAACGGCAAGGATGACCGCTGGTTCGTTCGCGGCTTCATCCAGAACATCGCCAACAACAACGCGACGACCGGTCTTTATGTGACCGATCAGTCGTCGGGCTTGTTCACCAACATCTTCACCCTCGAACCGCGGCGTTACGGCATCGCCGGCGGCATCAAGTTCTAGGGGTCGCGTAAACCGGACGACGAGGGCGGGGAGCAATCCTCGCCCTTTTCTCTGGGCGCGCCATATCGACCTGTTCGCCAATTCTCGCGTCATTGATTGACTTTCGACGCGAAAGCGCGCCAAGCGCGAGGCGAAGCGTGGGCGATCGCGGTTGGACCGCCCCCTGGATCCCAAGGACCCGCATGAGTTTCGAAGCACTGGGCTTGTCGGAGGAATTGCTCCGCGCAGTCGGCGATAGCGGATATACGACCCCGTCGCCAATTCAGGCGAGCGCGATCCCGAGCGTCCTGATGGGACGCGACATCATCGGCGTCGCCCAGACCGGCACCGGCAAGACCGCGTCGTTCGTCCTGCCGATGATCGACATCCTCGCGCAGGGCCGCGGCCGGGCGCGGATGCCGCGCTCGTTGATCCTCGAGCCGACCCGCGAACTGGCGCAGCAGGTCAGCGAAAATTTCGTCAAGTACGGCAAGTACCACAAGCTCAACATGGCGCTGCTCATCGGCGGCGTATCGATGGGCGACCAGCTCGCCGCGCTCGAGAAGGGCGTCGACGTCCTGATCGCCACCCCGGGCCGCCTTATGGACCTGTTCGGGCGCGGCAAGATCATGCTCAACAACTGCGGGCTGCTCGTCATCGACGAAGCTGACCGCATGCTCGACATGGGGTTCATCCCCGACATCGAGGAAATCTGCACCAAGCTTCCCGCCGTTCGCCAGACGCTGCTGTTCTCGGCGACGATGCCCGGGCCGATCAAGAAGCTCGCCGACCGCTTCATGTCGGATCCGAAGACGATCGAGGTCGCCCGGCCCGCGTCGACCAATGCCTCGATCGCGCAGTTCATCGTCGAGACGAGTTCGCGCGGCAAGCGTGCGGCGCTGCGCAAGCTGCTCAGCGACCCCGAAGTCAAGAACGCCATCGTCTTCTGCAACCGCAAGAAGGACGTCCGCGAACTCGCCGACGTGCTCAAGAAGGCCGGGCTCTCGGCCGGTCAGATCCACGGCGACATGGAGCAGGGCGACCGCATCCGCGAGCTCGACCGTTTCAAGTCGGGGGCAATCCTCGTCCTCGTCGCCTCCGATGTCGCCGCGCGCGGGCTCGACGTCCCCGGCGTCAGCCATGTCATCAACTACGACGTGCCGCACCATGCCGAGGACTATGTCCACCGCATCGGCCGGACCGGGCGCGCCGGGCTGACCGGCATCGCCTACACCCTCGCGACGCCCGAGGAGGCCGACAACCTCCACGAGGTTGAGAAGCTGATCGGCCACAAGGTGCCGCGTCACGCCGCCACCGCCGCCGTGCCCGACGAAGTTCAGGATGCCGCCGAGACTATTGCGGTGCCGATGGACGCGCTCCCCGCCGACGAGGCTGCGCGCGATCTTGAGATCGCCGACGGTTCCGCCAGCCGGACCGAGACCGACGACTCTGCGCGGCTGCCGCTCGACGGCGATGCCCCACGCCCGCGCCGTCGCCGTGGCGGTCGTGGCCGCAAGCCCGAGGGCCAGCGGACCGAGCAGGCCAGCGAGTCCCGTCCGGCCGAACCTCGTGCCGCCGAACCGCGCGCCAGCGAGCCTCGCGCTGCCGAGCCGAAGGCCGAACAGCGGTCGAGCGAGCCCCGCGCCGCCGAACCCGCGCGCTCCGCCCCCCGCGAGCAGCCGCGCCAGGGCCGCGAGCCGCGCCGCGACGACAAGCGTCGCGACGAGGGCCGCCGCGACGAAAGCCGCCGCCACTCGAACGACGACGGCCCGAGCGAAATCGGCTTCGGCAACGACGTTCCGGCGTTCATGCTGGTCAAGGCGCGCGGCTGAGCCGCTAACCAGACAGGCCGGATCGGCTGCTAAGTTCAAATTAAGTTCACACAGAAGTCGACGTTTTGCGGCTTCGGCAACTCCGCAGCGAACGTGCAGGTCCGCGCCGCCGCCCGGCATGACAACCGTGAGTAAGTAGGCGGCGGTGAAATCATAAACTTCCTTCGGTCGACGTGCGGGGCGCGACGCTAGTCGGGTCCGTCCCCTGTAGGACAGCGGTTTCTCAACCCGGAGTTCGCGGCTAAAGTCGCCGCAAAATCACGGGGAGCGACGATGACCTACGAGCATATCCTGTTCAGCGAGGCCGACGGCGTCGCGACGCTGACGCTCAACCGCCCGGCGGCGCTCAATGCGCTGACAACCGAACTGATCGCCGAGATGATCGACGCGGTCGACCGGGTCCGCGACGAGGGCACCGCGCGGGCGCTGCTGCTGACCGGCGCCGGCCGCGCATTCTGCAGCGGTGCTGACCTCGCCACCGGCGGAGCGACTGGCTCGGCGCGGGGACGCGCCCCGATCGATGCGGGTCATCGCCTCGAGACCCACTTCAATCCGCTGCTCGAACGGCTGTTCGCGCTGCCGGTCCCGTTCGTCACCGCGGTCAACGGCCCGGCGGCGGGCGCGGGCTGCTCGTTCGCACTCGCAGGCGACATCGTCGTCGCGAGTGAAAGCGCCTATTTCCTCCAGGCCTTCGTCAACATCGGCCTCGTCCCCGACGTCGGCTCGACGTGGCTCCTGCCCCGCCTCGCGGGCAAGGCGCGGGCGCAGGGGATGATGATGCTCGGCGACAAGATCCCGGCGGCGACCGCGCTCGACTGGGGGATGATCTGGCAGGTGGTGCCCGACGCCGAGCTATTGGCGACTGCGACCGCGCTGGCGACACGCCTCGCGGCGGGGCCGACGAAGACCTACGCGCTGATCCGCCACGGCATCCGCGACAGCCTCGATGCGACGCTGACCGAGGCGCTGGCGATCGAGCGGCGCAACCAGCGGAGCGCGGGTCGGTCGGCGGATTTCGGCGAGGGGGTGGCGGCGTTCCTGCAGAAGCGGAAAGCGGTTTTCGGGGGGAAGTAGCGCGTCTTCCCTCTCCCCTTGAGGGAGAGGGACGGTTGCGCCCTTCGCGCAACCAGGGTGAGGGTGCGGGTGGCATTGCTCGCGCGCCACCCGAAAATGCCACCCGCACCCTCACCCTGGCGCAAGCGCGCCGTCCCTCTCCCTCAAGGGGAGAGGGAAGAGTAGCGTTCTAAAAATTTCGCCGCGAACGCACCCACCCGCCCCTCAGCAATCGCCCCCCGCAAATCCCCCATCAACGTCTCATAAAACCAAACATTATGCTCGGTCATCAGCATCGCCCCGAGGATCTCGTCCGACCGCACCAGATGACTCAGATACGCCCGGCTCGCGGTCGCACACACCGGGCACGGGCACTCGGCGTCGAGCGGCGCCTCATCCTCGACGAACTTCGCGTTCCTCAAATTGATCGGCCCATCGCGGGTGAACGCCTGCCCCGTCCGCCCCGACCGGGTCGGCAGGACGCAGTCGAACATGTCGACCCCGCGCAGCACCGCACCGACGATGTCGTCGGGCTTGCCGACCCCCATCAGGTAGCGCG
>NZ_JANYGL010000012.1 GCF_025362435.1 Polymorphobacter sp. | reverse complement strand
TCTCCGCCATCGCGCTCGCCGCTACCGTCAACTTCTGGCTCTGATCAATGAGTCGTGAGCCTAGCGTTGTCAAAAAAAAAGGCAGTCAGCGGTGGGCTTTTTTCAAGCCGCTGCGCAGAAAAAAAACATGAAATTACTAATCAATCCCGATCCGGCGCCCCAGCGGGAAATACCCGCGATACGGCCGCGCCTCGTCGACCGCGCGCGCCACCGACGCCCGCGCCAGCAGCCGCCCGCGATACGCCCCCACCCGCGCAAGCCCGCCGATCGGATGCGCCCAATCGGCATAGAACAACGCCGGAGCCGCCGCGCAATCGGCCAGCGTGAAGCGGTCGCCTGCGGCCCAGTCGTCGCCGATGTTGCCGTCGAGCCACGCGTAGGCTGCGTCGAGCTGGCGGCGGGCGTCGGCCACGCCGAAGGTGTCGCGGTCGGGTTCGGCGCGGATGCTGTCGGCGACGATCTTGTTCATCGGCGTCATGATATAATTGTCGAAGAAGCGGTCGAGCCAGCGCACCTTGAGCGCCGCCGCGGGGTCGGCGGGGATCATCCGGGCTTCGGGTGGGAGCGTGGTGTCGAGGTGCTCGATGATGATGCTCGACTCGATGACCGCCGCGCCATCGTCGACCAGCAACGGGAACTTCTTGAGCGGCCAGTGCGCGGCGAGCTCGGCACTCGCGGCGGGGTCTTCGACCGAGCGATAGTCGAACGCCAGGTCGCTCTCGTACAGCGCGATCAATACCTTCCAGCAATATGACGAGAACGGGTGGGCGTAGAGCACCCGCGCCATCGGCTCAGCCGTCGATCTCGACGAGGACCATGCCGTCGCCGACCTGGTCGCCCTCGCCGACATGGACCGCGCTGACGACGCCGGCGATTTTCGCGACGAGCCGGTGCTCCATTTTCATCGCCTCGAGGACAAGGAGGCGGTCGCCGGGGGCAACGTTTTGCCCGACGGCGACGTCGAGCGCGAGGACGCGGCCCGGCATCGGCGCGAGAATGCGCCCGTCGGCACCGGGCTCGACCCCGGCGGCGCGGGGCGCCCGAAGCGACAGCCGCGCGGCGACCCCGGCGATGCGGACCTCGATGCCGGCATCGTCGCGAATGACGACGGCGTGGACGAGGCGGCCGCCGATATCGGCCTCGAAGCGGATATTGTCGAGGAAGCGGCCGGTGGCGCGGACCACCTCGCCATGCCGCAATCCCGCGATGCCGTCGCCGTCGATCGCCAGCGCGACGCGCTCGCCGTCGGGGGTGAACAGGTCGAGATAGCGCGGCGCGGGGAGGTTGAGGCGCCATCCGCCGAGGCGTTCGAACATCGTCGGCGCGGCGGGCAGGACCGGCGCGGTGGCAAGCGCGGCGACGACGATGCTGTCGTCACTCACCCCCTCGGGCGGGGCGAGGTCGGCGGCGTGGCGGGCGATGAAGCCGGTGTCGATCTCGGCAGCGCGGAACGCCGGGTGGTCGGCAAGGCGGGCGAGGAAGGCGCGGTTGGTCCGGACCCCGTCGATGACGCAGCCGTCGAGCGCGGCGACCAGCGCGTCGATCGCGGCAGCGCGGTCGCGGCCATAGGCGATCACCTTGGCGATCATCGGGTCGTAGAAGACGCTGATTTCGCTCCCCGTTTCGACGCCGCTGTCGATCCGCGGCGACGCGACGCCGCCGTTGACGAACTGCGCGGTCCCCGGGAAGCGGACGCGCGACAGCGTGCCGGTCGACGGCAGGAAGCCGTTGTCGGGGTCCTCCGCATACAGTCGTGCCTCGACCGCGTGACCGGTGGCGACGATATTGGTCTGGTTCGCCGGGAGCATCTCGCCGCGCGCGACGCGGAGCTGCCATTCGACGAGATCGAAGCCGGTGATTGCCTCGGTTACCGGATGTTCGACCTGAAGCCGCGTGTTCATCTCCATGAAATAGAACGCCGGGTCGCCGTTCTCGTCGACATTGTCGAGGTCGAGGATGAACTCGACCGTGCCTGCGCCCTCATAGGCGATCGCGGTCGCAGCGGCGCAGGCGGCGATGCCGAGAATGTGCCGCAGCCGGTCGGACAGCCCGGGGGCGGGGGCTTCCTCGATGACTTTCTGGTGGCGGCGCTGGAGCGAGCAGTCGCGCTCGAACAGATGGACGACGTTGCCGGCGGCGTCGGCGAAGACTTGGACCTCGACGTGGCGCGGGCGCGCGATGAGTTTCTCGAGCAGGACGCCGTCGTTGCCGAAGGCGCGGCCCGCCTCGCGCTGGGCGGCGAGGAGCGCCTCGGCGAACTCCGACTTGGTGTCGACAGCTCGCATGCCCTTGCCGCCGCCGCCCGCAACCGCCTTGATCAGCAGCGGAAATCCGATCTGCGCGGCGGCGCGCTCGAGCCGGACGAGCGACTGGTCGTCGCCCTGGTAGCCGGGGGTGATCGGCACCCCGGCCTTCTTCATCACCGCCTTGGCGCCGTCCTTTAGCCCCATCGCGCGCATCGCCGCGGCTGGCGGCCCGACGAAGACCAGCCCGGCGGCGCGGACGGCATCGGCGAAGTCGGCGTTCTCGGACAGGAAGCCGTAACCGGGATGGACCGCGTCGGCGCCGGACCGTGCTGCAGCTTCGAGCAGCTTGCCGATGTCGAGGTAGGATTCGCTCGCCGGGGAGGGGCCGATGTGGACCGCCTGCGTCGCGTCGCGGACGTGTAGGGCGTCGGCGTCGGCATCGGAATAGACCGCGACGGTCTCGATCCCCATCGCGTGCGCGGTGCGGATGATCCGCCGCGCGATTTCGCCACGGTTGGCGATGAGAAGCTTTTTCATTGGCTTGTCCAGTTAGGCGCACGCTTGTCGAGAAAGGCGGCGAGCCCTTCCTTACCTTCCGCCGAGGCGCGGCGGGCGGCGATGCGGTCGGCGGTGACGCCACGCAACGCCTCGTCGACGGGGTGTCCGGCGATGTCGGCGATCAGGGTCTTGGCGGCGGCGACCGCTCCCGGGGCGACGCCGCGCAGCGCCTTGAGCCACGCCGCGACCTGCAGTTCGGGCGCGTCGCTGACGACATGGACCAGCCCCATTGCCAGCGCGTCGTCGGCCCCAAACATCTCGGCGGTGAGGAACCAGCGCCGCGCCGCCCGCGCCCCGATCGCCCGCAGCACGAACGGCGAAATCGTCGCCGGAGTCAGGCCGAGGCGAACCTCGCTCAGGCAGAAACGCGCATCGCTGCTTGCAACGACCATGTCGGCGGCGGCGACCAGTCCGACCCCGCCGCCGAGGACGTTGCCATGCGCGACCGCAATCACCGGGCACGGGCAACGGTCTATCGTATCGAGCATGCCCGACAGGAGCATTGCGTCGGAGCGGTTTTCGGCCTCGGTCCACCCGCCCGCGCGCTTCATCCACGCGACGTCGGCCCCGGCGCAGAACCCCGGACCGCTGCCGGTGAGGACGACCGCGCGCGGCGGATCGGCGTGGAACCGCGCGAACGCCGTCGTCAGCGCGGCGATCAGGACTTCATCGAAGGCGTTGCGGACCTCGGGGCGGTTGAGCGTGACGCGGGCGATGCCGGCGTCGACGGTGACGAATAGAGGGATGTTGGTCACCGGCTCGACCTGCTGATTGAGTCCGAATCTATCAGAAAATTCAACCGAACTCGAAAACAAATACTAATGATGATTATCATCGAAATAAGGGCATTAACCGTAAACGCAAAAGTCGCAATCTCGAAAAAGAGCGCGCCGGGCGACGGAAGATGAAATATTCGATCAATGTTAGTGTGAGAGGGAATGAACAGCGACTTATCATCTCCATCAACACCTTCAAGAGAAAGTCCAATAACGGTAACAACATTATAGAGAACTGATAGGAATATGTTTACTAAGTGCGGTAAAATGACAGCTAAGAAATAGGATGAGCTAGTAGAACACCTTTTTGCTTCAGATTCCCTTCGTTTTCGGAAAGTTCTGATGGCGTTCGCGATTCCAGTGAATAATATATCGTGAACGACTCTAATTGTGGCTTTTCCGACCGTGTAAAGAAAAGAACTGGCACCGGCGACGGCAAGCAAGAGGATCAGAGTTTTTCCGAAACTGCTGTCAACAAAGTGAGCTATAGACCCCAAGCGAACCTCCTACATCCGGAACGTGCCGAAGCGCGTTTCCTCGATCGGTTCCTGCAAGCTCGCCGCGAGCGACAGTGCCACCACCCGCCGCGTATCCGCCGGGTCGATCACGCCGTCGTCCCACAGCCGCGCGCTCGCGTAATACGGATGCCCTTCGCGCTCGTAGCGCTCGCGGATAGGGGCCTTGAACGCGGCCTCGTCTGCGGCATTGCGGAAGCCGCCGGTCTTGACCGTTGCCAGCACCGACGCCGCCTGCTCGCCGCCCATGACGCTGATCCGGGCGTTCGGCCACATCCACAGGAAGCGCGGCGAATACGCTCGGCCGCACATGCCGTAATTGCCTGCGCCGAAGCTGCCGCCGGTGATGACGGTGATCTTGGGGACGGCGGCGCAGGCGACGGCCGTGACCATCTTCGCGCCGTGCTTGGCGATGCCTTCGTTCTCGTATTTGCGCCCGACCATGAAGCCCGAGATGTTCTGGAGGAACAGCAACGGCACCTTCCGCTGGCAGCATAACTCGATGAAATGCGCGCCCTTCTGCGCGCTTTCGGAGAACAGGATGCCGTTGTTGGCGATGATCCCGACCGGCATCCCCTCGATCGCAGCGAAGCCGGTGACGAGGGTCTCGCCGTATAGCTTCTTGAACTCGTCGAGGCGGCTGTCGTCGACGATGCGGGCGATGATCTCGCGGGCGTCTTGCGGCTGGCGGGTGTCGGTCGGGATCAGCGCGTGGAGATCGCTCGCGGGGAAGCGCGGTGCGGCGGCGGTGCGGGCCGGTGCGGGCAGGGAAGCGGCGGGCAAAGTGGCGACGATGTTCCGCGCTAGTTCGAGCGCATGCGCGTCGTCGTCGGCGAGGTGGTCGACGACCCCCGATAGCCGGGCATGGACGTCGCCGCCACCGAGATCCTCGGCGGTGACCTCTTCGCCGGTGGCTGCCTTGACCAGCGGCGGCCCGGCGAGAAAGATCGTTCCCTGGCCGCGGACGATGATGCTTTCGTCCGACATCGCCGGGACATAGGCACCGCCGGCGGTGCAGCTGCCCATGACGACGGCAATCTGGCCAATGCCTTGCGCGCTCATGTTCGCCTGGTTGAAGAAGATGCGGCCGAAATGCTCGCGGTCGGGAAAGACCTCGTCCTGGCGCGGCAGGTTCGCGCCGCCGCTGTCGACCAGGTAGATGCACGGCAGCTTGTTCTGCGCCGCAATCTCCTGCGCGCGGAGGTGCTTCTTGACCGTCAGCGGATAATAGCTGCCGCCCTTGACCGTGGGATCGTTCGCCACGACGACGCACAGCCGCCCCGAGACCTGGCCGACCCCGGCGATCATTCCCGCCGCCGGAACCTCGTCGTCATAGACCGCATGCGCCGCAAGCTGGCCGATCTCGAGGAAGGCGGTGCCGGGGTCGAGCAGGCGCTCGACACGCTGGCGCGGCAGCAACTTGCCACGAGCGACGTGACGCTCGCGTGACGCCGCCGGGCCGCCTTTGGCGATCAAGGCGACAAGCTCGCCGAGACCGGCGACAAGATCGCCCATCGCGCTCGCGTTGCGCCGCGTCTCGGCGTTGGCGGGGAGGGGCGTACCGATGCGATTGGGCATGTCGGGGGTATAGGGGCGGCAGGCGGGAGGCTCAACCCCGGCGGCGGGCGGACCGGCGGACGGTTGGCTAAACGCGGCGGATGATGTGGCGCCCGGTCGGTCTCATCGCTTTACGCAGTCGAGCGGAGGCACAGTCCACGGCGGAATGGTCGGCCCCTCATCATCTTAAGGGTAATAACGGCGCTAAAAGGGGTGCCGAAAACGCTGTCCTACAGGCCCGGCAATGTGCTTGGATCGGGTTATGAATTCGTGCCCTCTTGCCCGCTCGAGCCGCGCGTCAGAAGTCGCGCCAGCTACCATGTCAGAGGTGTGTTTCACATCGACGTGGCGTCAAGTTCGTCAACTTCCAGCGTGCGGCGGGATCAAAACACGCCGCTCTCCCCCTGAACTTACTTTGATCTTAGCGTTGAATTCGCCCGTCGCCTTGCCTCCAGCAGCCACTTCGCCTATAGCGCCGCCTCCATTTCGGGCTGGTCGGAACCAGCCGCTCCGTTCGAGGAATTACGCATGAAGTCCGGCATCCACCCCGACTACCACATGATCAACATCACGATGACCGACGGGACCAAGTTCCAGACGAAGTCGACGTGGGGCAAGGAGGGCGACACGATGGCGCTCGACATCGATCCGACGTCGCACCCGGCGTGGATCGGCGGCGCCGGCAAGATGCTCGACGCGGGCGGCCAGGTCGCGCGCTTCAACAAGCGCTTCTCGGGCTTCGGGCTCGGCAAGAAGTAAGCGGGTTTACGCTGCCGCGAATTCCCGCGCGGCAGCGGCCAACTCCTTCGCCCGCGCATAGTCGGCCTTGCCGTTCGGTGCGCGAGGCACGTTGGCAACGAAAATGACCTGCTTTGGCGCCTTATAGGGTGCCAGGCGGGTTCTTACGTGGGCAATCAGCTCGGCCGCCGCGACGGCTGACCCGGCGACGACGGCGGTGACCGCTTGGCCCCATTTGGCATCGGCAACCCCGAAGACGAGGGCATCGTCGACCCCGGGATGCGTCTTGAGCGCTTCCTCGACCTCCTCGGGAAAGACCTTCTCGCCGCCGGTGTTGATGCAGTGGCTGCCGCGTCCGAGCAGGACAATCGTGCCATCGGCCTCGACCGTCGCCCAGTCGCCCGCGATCGAATAGGTCTTGCCGGCGATGTCGACGAAGGTCGCCGCCGACTTGGCAGGGTCCTTGTAATAGCCGCGCGGGTTGAGCCCGCCGCGCGCCAGCCGCCCGGCGACCCCCGACCCTGGCGCGACCGGCACCATCGCCTCGTCGAGCACCAGCGTCTCGATCCCCTGCATGAAGCGTGTTGGCTCGCCTGCAGTCGCGGCGGTCTGGACCGCGATGCCGATGCCGAGGCTTTCGGACGAGCTCAGCGCGTCGACCAGCATCAGCTCGGAGTTGTGGCGGAGCAGCCCGGCCTTGACCTCGGGCGACCACATCGTCCCCGACGACAACATCGTCCGCAGTGAGGCAATGCTGCCGCCGCCGTGATCGAGCGCGGCGAGCAACGGCCGGGCGAAAGCGTCGCCGACGACCACGGCATAGTCGGGGCAGTGTGCCGCGCACGCCGCGAGCGCCTCGAGCGGGTTGAAGCCCGGGGAGGGCAAAGTGACGACGCAGCCGCCGCGCGCCAGAGTGCTCAGCGTCGAAAGATAGCCGGTGCCGTGCATCTGCGGCGGCAGGATCAGCGCGCGGTTTCGCCCTTGCCCGGCGGCAATGTTGGCGAGCAGCTCGTCGAGCCCCGACAATGACACGCCGCCGATCGCCGCCCCGCCGCCCATCAGCAGCCACAGGTCGGACTGCGCCCACATCACCCCCTTTGGCGAACCGGTCGTCCCGCCGGTGTAGATGAACAGCAGATCGGCAGGGTCGAACTCCTGCGGCGGCGCGCTGGCCCCGCTGTTCGCGACGGCATCGAACGCTGGACCGGTCTCGAGGACGAGCTTCAACTTCCGCAGTCGCGGGCGCAACGCGGCGACGATATCAGCGAATTCGGGGTCGTGAACGAGCACCGCGGCGTCGCTGTTGTCGAGGATGTAGAACAGCTCCTCGCCGGTGTAGCGGTAGTTGACGTTGACGTGGACCAGCCGCGCCTTGAACCCGGCGACGCTCGTCTCGCTGTACGCCGGGCCGTTGCGCATCAGGTGCGCGAGCTTGTCGCCGGGGACGGCACCCGCCTCGACGAAGGCGGCGGCGAGCGCATCGGTGCGGCGGTCGAAGTGGCCCCATGTCGTCACTGCATCACCGTGGATCAGCGCCGCGTCGCCGGGCGGCACCGCCTTCCCGACAGCGGTGAAGATCCGCCCGAAGCTCCAGCCCATCGTCGATCTCCCCAGTGCTTTTGCCGCAGCTTGACACACGAGCGGCACCCCCGCCAATCCCTGCGCTGGCGACCGGCGCCAGGGGGCAAGCTCGATGCGCGCGATGGTCTGTCACCACCTCAGCCGCGACCGGTCCGGGCTGGTGTTCGAGCGCGACTGGCCGGAACCGCTGCCACCGGGAACTGGCGAAGTGACGGTGGCGATGGCGTGCGCGGCGCTCAACTATCCCGACGTGCTGATGTTGTCGGGTGGCTACCAGTTCGCGCCGGCGCTGCCGTTCGTTCCGGGGGTCGAGGGAGCGGGGACGATTATCGCTACGGGGCAGGGGGTCGATCCCGGGTCGATCGGGCGGGAGGTCATCGTTGGCGCGCGCTTCGGCTGCTTCGCCGAGCGGCTGACGCTGCCGGTCGCGGCGACGCGCGGCATCCCGCCGGGAATGGACTTCGCAGGTGCCGCGGCCTTCACCGTCGGCGCGCTGACTGCCTATGTCGGGCTTATCCGGCGCGGGCGGCTGGTACCCGGCGAGCGCGTCGCGGTCACCGGTGCAGGCGGCGGGACCGGGCTGGCAGCGATCGGCGTTGCCAAGGCACTCGGCGCGAGCGTCGTCGCCCTCGCCTCGGACCGCGCCAAGCTGGCGGCTGCCCGCGATGCCGGGGCGGACGAATGTATCCTCGTCGCGCGGTCGGGCGGCGCACCCGCATTGCCTCCGGTTGATGCCGTTTTCGACCCTGTCGGTGGCCGCCTAACTCCGCCTTTGCTTGGCTCGCTGCGACGCGGCGGACGCTACCTGATCATCGGCTTCGTCGGCGGCATTGCCGACGTCGCGTTCGACCGGCTGGGCGAGATCGAGGTAATCGGGGTCCGCGCAGGGGAATATGCCCGCCGCGATCCCGCCGGAGGTGCTGCGAACCTCGTCGCGATCGATGCGCTGGCCGCGGCGGGCCTCGCGCCGCACATCGGCCTGCGGGTGCCGCTGGCCGATGCAGCGTTGGCGTTTGCGGCGATGGCCGATGGAACGCTGGTCGGCAAGGCGGTGATCGACTGCGCCTAGGCGCGCCCGATTGGCCGGTTGAGCCTGACGATCGTCGCATTGAGGCACGCGGCGAAGCTGACCCAGATGAAGTACGGCACGATCAGCCAGCTCGCGAGCACCGAATACGGCCGCAGCCCGATCAGCAGCGCGAGGAGCGACGCCCACAGGAACACGACCTCGACGACCGCCCAGTCGGGACGGCGGAGCTTGAAGAACAACGGGCTCCACAGGAAGTGGCAGACCGCGTTGACCGCGAACAGGGCGAAGACCGTCGTCCGCCCGGCGTGGTCGGACGTCCCGCGCCACGCCAGCACCCCCGCCCACGCCCATAACCCGAGGATGATCGTCCACGCCGGGCCGAACGCCCAGTTGGGCGGGTTCCACGCCGGTTTGCGCAACTTTGCATACCATTCACCGACGGGTGTCAGG
This sequence comes from Polymorphobacter sp., assembly GCF_025362435.1. Classification (GTDB taxonomy): domain Bacteria; phylum Pseudomonadota; class Alphaproteobacteria; order Sphingomonadales; family Sphingomonadaceae; genus Polymorphobacter_B. The sequence goes on along the minus strand of NZ_JANYGL010000012.1, from coordinate 7,365 downwards.
AGCGCACCGCCGACCGCGAGGAACAGCGCCGCACCAATGGCGACAAGGACTTCTTGGGACATTCGCAGGGTCTCGGCTGTGGCGGTGCGCGGGTCAACACCCGAACGCTAAACTTCTCCCCGCCGCGCCCGATAATGATTTCGAGCCGCGCTTCACTGCGGCTCGGTATCGTGTTGCTTGACCGGAGTATTCCCATGATCCTGCTTGCGCTGGCCGTTCTGGCCGCGACACCGACAACTTTGACCAGCGTCATCACGGCCGCCCAGCCGGGCGACATTATCAGGCTCGTCCCCGGCAATTATCCCGTGATCGGCATCAACAAGCGTAGCTGGAATCCGGCGATCACGATCGACGCCAGCGGCTCGAACGTCGCCGGGGTCTCGATCTCGGGCTCGACCGGGATCAGCTGGGTCGGCGGCGACATGGCTGGCGTCGTCAGCGGCGGTTTCGGCACCGGCTACGGCGTTCTCGCCGGGACCAACAGCGCCAACATCAGCGTGACCGGGGTCCACTTCAGCGACTACCGGACCGGCATCGTCTTCAACGTCGTCAACGGCGGCAGGATTGCGGGCAACTGGTTCACCCGGATGAGCGCCGACGGCATCGACGTCGCCTTGTCGCGCAACATCGTCATCGACCGCAATGCCTGCACCGAGTTCAAGACGTCGGCGGGTTCGCATCCCGACTGCATCCAGTTGTGGTCGCGGCCCAATGTCGCACCGGTCGCCGACATCACGATTACCAACAACAGCGCGATCGGCCAGATGCAGGGGATCAGCCTGTTCAATCATGTCCGCGGCGGAGTCGACGACGGCGGCTTCGACCGAATTGTGATCCGCAGCAATATCGTCCTCAACACCGAAGCGAACGGCATCGCGGTCTACAGCTGCCGCGGCTGTACCGTCCGCGATAACGACGTCAACTCGTTGCCGAATTACTGGCACCGCGCCCAACTTTACGTCAACGGCGGGTCGGTCGTTCAGTGCGGCAACCGGGTACCGATGACCGGGCAGGGGACCCCGCCCTGCACGACCTCGTAAGCGGGGCCGGCCGCTGGAGGATGGGGTGGGATTCGAACCCACGGTGAGCTTCCACCCACGGCGGTTTTCAAGACCGCTACCTTAAACCACTCGGTCACCCATCCGGCGCGCGGACCGCTTCTGACCATATCCTCGGATGGTTGCAACCCAATGGTTGCCGGGGCATTGGACGGTTAATGATACGACCGCGCGATCTCACGCTGCTGGCGGCGGGGTTGCTCGCTGTGCCGGGACAGGCGCAGACGGCACCGCCGGTGCAGGAGGTCGCCGCGGCGCAGGCTCCGGCGCCGCCCGCGATCGACCCGGAGCTCCTGCGCCCATTGACCCCGCTGTCGGAGTTCACTGTCCAGCCGGTCGCTGCCCCGGCGGCGAGCGACGGCAAGCCGGTGGTGATCCGCTACGACGTCAGCGTCGAAGGCATCGCCGCGACCGGCGTCGGCACCCAGTTCAATGCCCTGTCGACGCTCCGCGAGAACGGTCGCAAGAGCGAGAGCGCGGCGCAGGTCGCGATCCGCGCCGACGAGGACGTCAAGCTGCTCGAAAAGCTGCTCCGCGCCGACGGCTATTTTGACGCCCGGGTCGATTCGGCCATCACCCCGGTGCCGAACGAGCCGACCCGGCTCAAAGTCGTGCTGACCGCGACCCCGGGCGAGCGCTACCGCCTGACGACCATCACCCTGACCGGTCCCGCGACGGTCCCGCCGCTGCTGGCGCGATCGGCATTCAGCCTCCAGCCCGGAGCGCCGATCGTCGCCGTCGACATCGAGAGCGCCGAGGCGAACATCAAGCTGCGCCTGCCCGAGCAGGGCTATCCGTTCGTCACGCTCGGCCAGCGCGACATCGTCCTCGACGACGTCACCCACGGCGGCGACTACACGCTGCCGGTGATCCCGGGGGTTCGGTCGCGCTTCGCCGGCATCCGCCTCGCCGGCGACCCGGTCCTTCCCGCCGCGCACGTCGCGGTCATCGCCCGCTTCAAGCCGGGCGAGCTTTACGACAACCGCAAGGTCGACGACCTCCGCCGCGCGCTCGTCGCCACGAGCCTGTATTCGTCGGTGTCGATCGAACCGGTCGCAACCGACGCAGTTGATAGCGACGGCACCGCGCCGGTCGACCTGCTCGTCAAGGGCGGGCGCGGGCCGCGGCGGACGCTGAGCGGCAGCGCCGGCTATGCCACCGGCGAAGGCGTCAAGCTCCAGGCGTCGTACATCGACCGCAACCGCTTCCCGTCCGAAGGTGCACTCGGCTACGACGTCATCGCCGGTAATCAGTTGCAGTCGGTCGCCGCGACCTTCCGCCGGTCGAACGCCGGGCAGCGCGATCGCAGCTTCCTCGCGTCGCTGACCGCCGCCAACCAGGATTACGCGGCGTATAACGCCAAAACCCTGACCCTCGCCGCGTCGCTTGCCCGGCTGAGCACGCCGATCTGGCAGAAGCGCTGGACGTGGTCGGTCGGCGCCGAGCTCGACGCCTCGCGCGAGCATGACTTCGACCAGTCGCGCTCGACCTCCGACGCGCGGGTCTTCGGCATCGCCGCGGTGCCGTTGCAGCTTGGCTTCGACAGCAGCGACAATCTGCTCGACCCGACCCGCGGCTTCCGCGTCACGATCCGCAACAGCCCCGAGCTAAGCTACCAGAAGACGGCGTTCGGCTACGACCGCAGCCAGATCGAGGCGACCGCGTACCGCAAGATCGGCTCGAACATCGTCCTCGCCGGGCGCCTCCGCACCGCCGAGATCGTCGGCGCGTCGACCGCCGAGATCGCCCCGACGCGGCGCATCTATGCCGGCGGCGGCGGATCGGTCCGCGGCTTCGGCTATCAGGAATTGGGACCCAAGGACGCGACCAACGCCCCGATCGGCGGGCGCAGTTCGGTCGAGTTCGGCGCCGAGGTCCGCTACCGCTTCGGCAATTTCGGCGTCGTGCCGTTCCTCGACGGCGGGCAGGTCTATGACGCGTCGCTGCCCAAGCTGACCGGGCTGCGTTACGGCGCGGGGATCGGCGGGCGCTATTACACCAACTTCGGCCCGCTACGCTTCGACATCGCGACCCCGATCGGGCGCAAGCCCGGCGAGTCGCGCGTCGCGATCTACATCTCGATCGGCCAGGCATTCTGATGCGGCGGATTCTCGCCCGAATTTTCTTCGGCCTGCTGCTCCTGATCGCGCTGCTCGTCGCGGCGGTCGTCGCGATCGATACCGGACCGGGCCACGGCTTTGCGACGCGGCTGATCGCGGGCCTCAAGCCGGCGAACGGGCTGCGCTATAGCGTCGGCGCGATCGACGGATCGATCTATGGGCGGATGACACTGCGCGGGGTCGTCGTCAGCGACCTCAAGGGCGTCGTTGCGACGATCCCGGCGGTGACGGTCGACTGGCATCCCGGGTCGCTGATCCACAAGAAGGTCGCTGCCGACCTGATCGACGCCGACCTCGTCACCGTCCTGCGTCGCCCCGAACTGATCCCGCAGCCCGGCCCGCTGCTCCCCGACATCGACATCGCGATCGAGCGCTTCGCCGTCCGCCAGCTCGTCCTCGAGGCTCCCGTCACCGGCAAGCGCGAGGTCATCGCGCTGACCGGAGACACCGACATCGCCAGCGGGCGGGCGAAGGTTAACGCCGACGTCACTGCCGTGACCGGCGGCGATCGGCTGACGTTCAAGCTCGACGCCGTCCCCGACGCCGACCGCTTCATGGTCGATGCGCATCTCATGGCTCCGGCAGGCGGCGTCGTCGACGGGCTGGCCAAGCTCGGCAAGCCGATCGCGGCGGATATCTCGGGCGCGGGAACGTGGACCGCGTGGCAGGGCAAGGCGAGCGCGATGCTCGGCGGCAACCCGTTGCTCGATCTCGCGCTGACGGCGAAGTCGGGGACGTTCTCCGCGACCGGCTCCGCGCATCCCGGGCTCGTCGTGCCGTCACTCGGCAAGCTGACCGAGCCGGCGCTGGCGGTCACCGCAACCGCCGTCGCGGCGAACCGCGTCGTCGACGCCGACGTCCATCTGTCGTCGCCCGCGCTCGACCTGACCGCGCGCGGCAAGCTCGACCTCGGGGCGGGGCGCTATGATGGGATCAAGGTCGCGGCGCGGCTGCTCAAGCCGGCGGCGGCGATGGCGAACGTCAGCGGGCGTGACGTCCGTGCGGCGCTCGCGCTCGACGGACCGTTCGCGACGCCGACGATCGACTATACGGTGACCGCGGCCACGCTCGGCTTCGGTGCCAACGGGGTCGAGAACCTGACCGCCAAGGGCATCGCCACGGTCGATGCGCGGCAGATCCGGCTGCCGCTCCACCTGACCGCGAGCCGCGTCACCGGGGTCGACTCCGCGGTTGGCGGGCTGTTGCGCAACGTCCGCGTCGACGGCGATATCATCGTCAACGCGACGCAGGTCGCATCGGACAATCTTCGCCTCCGCTCCGACCAGATCGACGCGACCGTCGTCGCCGCGCTGACCCTCGCGACAGGCGACTACACCGCCGCGCTCAAGGGGCGGATCAACCGCTACCTCGTCGCCGGGGTCGGGCTGGTCGACCTCGTTACGGATGCGCGGCTGGTTCCGGCGGGGAAGGGGCTGGTCGCGCTCAAGGGCAATGTCCGCGCGACGACCGTCCGGATCGACAACGCCTCGGCGCGCGACTTCCTCGGCGGCAACGCGGTCGTGACGGCGGTGATCGAGCGCGCACCCAACGGGTTGATCAGCGTCGGCGCCTTACGCGTCGTCGCGCCGAAATTCCGCATCACCGGCGGGAGCGGCAGCTACCGCAGCGACGGCCGGATCGCCTTCACCGCGACGGGGTCGCAGGCACAATATGGCCCGTTCAACCTCGTCGCCAGCGGCACCGTCGCCAAGCCGCAGGTCACCCTTCGCGCCAAGCGGCCCAACGTCGGGGTCCAGCTCAGCGATGTCGTCGCAACGCTGCGGCCTGCGCCCGGCGGCTACGCGGTCACCGCGAGCGGGGCCAGTCCGTACGGTACGTTCGCAGTCGACGCCGGATTGCGCATCGGGAAGGGGCCGCTGGTGGCGAACATTCGCCGCGCCTCGCTTGCCGGGCTGATCGTGACCGGCGAGGTCGCCGCGACCCCCGCTGGACCGTACACCGGGGCGCTCAACCTGACCGGCCCGGGGCTGACAGGGTCGATCCGGCTCGCCGCGGCGGGAGCGGTTCAACGCGCCGACGTCACGCTCCACGCGGCGAACGCGCGGGTGCCTTTGCCCGAGCCGCTGCTGATCGCGACGGGCGATGCGACCGCCACAGCCTTGCTCTACCCCAACGCCCCGCAGGTCAGCGGATCGGGCAGCTTCACCGGCATCCGCCAGGGGACGTTGGCGATCGCCCACGCCAAGGCGAGCGGTGACTATCGCGGCGGCAGCGGGCACGTCGATTTTACCGCCGACGGCACCAGCGGGGTCCCGTTCACCATCGCCGCGAACGCCGCGATGACGCCGTCGGCGATCAAGCTCGACGGACGCGGCACGATCAGTGGCGTCGCGCTGCGCCTCGCCGCTCCCGCCGAGATCGCTCGCACCCGCGACGGCTACCGCCTCCAACCCGCGACGATCGTCCTGCCGAACGGGCGCGTCGTCGTGTCGGGAAGCAGCGGCGCGACGACTGCGCTCGACGCCCGGCTCGATGCGGTCGACCTCGGGCTGGCAGAGGCGTTCAAGCCCGGGCTCGGCCTCGGCGGCAAGGCGTCGGGGGTCATCACCGCGACGCTGCCCGCCGGCGGCGGTATCCCGAACGCGGACGTCAACCTGACGATCGCCGGCTTCAACCGCGCCGGGATCGCCAGCCTGTCGGCTCCGGTCGACATCGCCGTGCTCGGCGCGCTTTCGGCGCGCGGGGGCGAGGCGCATGCGGTGCTGCGCCGTGCGGGTGCTGTGCTCGGGCGGGCCGAGGCGCATTTGGCGGCGATCCCGGCGACCGGCGCGGGCTGGTCGGACCGGCTTCTTGCCGCTCCGCTTACCGGCGGCGTCCGCTACAACGGCCCGGCTGAACTCCTCTGGGCACTGGGCGGCGTCGCTGGGCAGCAGTTGAGCGGCCCGCTCGCGATCGGCGCCGACTTTTCGGGCCACATCGGCGCGCCGCAGGTCCGCGGGCTGCTTCGCGGCAAGGGATTGCGCTATGAAAACAGCGCGTTCGGCACCGTCGTCGACCAGCTCGATCTCGACAGCCGGTTCAACGATACCCGCCTCGATATAATCAGCCTGACCGGGCGCGCCGGGGAGGGCGGGTCGATCGGCGCGTCGGGCTATGCCGACCTCGCCGCCGACAAGGGCTTCCCGATCGATATCCGCGTCAAGGTCGCCAAGGCACGCCTCGCCCGCAGCAAGTCGATCGATGCGACGGTGTCGGGCACTCTCGCGGTGACCAACGACAAGGCCAAGGGTGCTGTAATCGCAGGCGATCTCGTCCTCGACCGGACCCGCTATACGATCCTCCGCCCCGCCGCCGCCGAGGTTGTCGAGCTCGACGGCGTCCGCCGCAAGAACGCCGCCCCGGTCGTTGCGAGGCCCGCCGCCGGACCACCGAGCGTGTTCAAGCTGGCGATCAAGCTCACTGCCCCGAACCAGATCTTCGTCGAGGGCATGGGCCTCGAGGCCGAATGGCGCGCCGCGCTGAACATCGGCGGCACCGCCGACGCTCCCGTCATCGTCGGGCAGGTCACCCTCGAGCGCGGCACCTACGCCTTCGGCGGACGCCGCTTCGACCTGTCGCGCGGCATCGTCCGCTTTGCCGGCGAGACCCCGCCGAACCCGACGCTCGACATCGAGGCGACGACGACGGTCGACGGGCTGACCGCTATCATCGACATCACCGGGCGTGCCTATGCGCCCGAGATCGCCTTCACCTCGACACCCGCGCTGGCGCAGGACGAGGTGCTGTCGCGACTGCTGTTCGGCAGCTCGAACGCGTCGCTAACCCCGACGCAGGCGCTCCAGCTGGCATCGTCGCTCAACACCCTGCGCGGCAGTTCGGGCGGCGGCTTCAACCCGCTTGGGACGCTGAGGAAGGCGACCGGGATCGACCGGCTGCGGCTGCTCGGCGGGGACAAGACCACCGGGGCGGGGCCGTCGGTTGCGGCCGGTAAGTACATCAGCAATCGGATCTACGTCGAGGTGACGAGCGACGCCAAGGGCTACAGCACGACGCAGCTCGAGATCGGGATCACCCGGACGCTGCGACTGTTGTCGGCGGTGAGCTCGTTCGGCACGTCGAACGTCGGCGTCAAATACTCGCGCGATTATTGAGCGAGTGTCTGTCCTACACGGACCGGCCTGTGCGATAACCTCGGCATGGCCCGGCACTGTAGGAAATTATGTTAC
>NZ_JANYGL010000128.1 GCF_025362435.1 Polymorphobacter sp. | reverse complement strand
CCCAGGCGCGGGCCTCGGCCTCCGCGGGCTTCACGCCACGGTTTTCGTAGCTGTCCTCGATATGTTCGGCTTTGCGTTTCTGCTTGTCGGTGTAGGCGTCCTTGTCACCCTGCGGCATGGCGCGCTCCCTCGCTGAACGGGCAGCCGCTGCGGGTCGAGCGTTCGCCCTGAAGTTCCTCGTAAACCGTCTTGCGCGCGCGCATCACCCCGCCGAGCGGCTGGTGCGCGGTAAGCCCGTGCCACGGCGAGAAGGCGAGGCCGTCGTCGATCGCGTGGACCTGGTCGATGCTCCACGAAGGCTGCGCGGCGGCGCGGAGCCGCGCGACAGTGACGTACGGGCTGGCATCCTCGGGCCATTCGATCGAGGCGTCCTCGATCGGCATCTTCTCGAGGTCGGTGCACAGCTGGACGCGGATCTCCCACTCGCCGCCCCCGGTGTTGAAGGCGACGCCGATCGCATCGCGGAGGAAGTTCTGGTGGTCCGAGGCGACGTCCTGGTCCTTCAGCTCGGCCAGCGCGCCGACCGGAACGCACGCGATCTTGGCGATATAGTCGCCGTAACGGACCGGGACCTGGCTGTAGAAGGTCTCGCCGAGCGGGTGGGTCAGCTTATGCCCGCCGAGCGCGACGAGCGTTCCCGACTTGCTGCCGACCGCCTCGAGCAGCTTTTCGATGCCGCGCGCGGTTGCCGAAAAGGCGCGCTTGAGCCCCTCGGCCTTGTCGGTCGTGCTCGCCAGAAGCTTGACCGTGCCTAGGAAGTCCTTCGGGGTCGCCGCCGAGAAGGTCGGCCCCTCGACCAGCAAGAAGTCCTGCGTCGAGTCGGTCGCGCTTCCCGACAGCTGCTCGCCGCGGACATCGTGGACCTTGATCGCGATGCCGCGGGGGGTCGAGACATGGTCGTCCATCAGGTCGCCCGGCGAGGTCGAGATGCGGATTGCCGCCTTGTAGGTGCCGGGTTCGGCGAACAGCCCCTGCCCGAGTTCGGGCGGCAGCCCGCCGAGGACGGTCAACTCGCCGTCGAGCAGCGCGTGGCTTTTGGCGTGGACCGCGCGGATCGCCTTCGCCTCATCCTTGAAAGTCGTCGCGGAGATCGTCTTCATCGCATCGATCAGCCCGGAGATCGTCTCGGCCTCATCGGCGGCGGGGGTCTCGACGGACGGGGTAAAGCGGACGGCGGCCATGACGTGTCTCCTGGGTCGATCGTTCAACCGTCCGGTCAGTAGGTGGTTCCGCTAGCGTACCGTGATGCGAGCATGATCGAGCAGCCGAGTGCCGTCGCTCAGCGTGATGCGGTGATAGCCGGGAACGGGGCTCCACAACCGCGCGGTGCCGAGGTCGCGGCCGTCGATCGCGACGCGACCGGTTCCCGCGACGATGATCGCAATGCGCTGCCGGGCGGGGGGAATGTCGGGGTCGAGCGCGATCACCGTGCCGTCGGCGGGGGCGACGATGCGCGGGCGCTGCTCGGTCGCGGCGACGCGGACGGTGGCGAGTTCGGTGCCGGGGACGAACAACTCGGTGCGTGGCGGCTCGACCGCGGGGACGAAGACGACCGGGCGGGCGATGGTGCCGGTGCGCGGGAACGGCGCGGCGGCGACGTCGCGGTGGAGGTGGAGCATGATCTCGCGCCACGCCGGCGCCGCACCGACGACGCCCGAGACCCCCGCCGCCATGCTGTCGCCCTCGAAATTGCCGACCCAGACCGCGACGGTGAAGCGCTGCGTGAAGCCGATGCACCAGTTGTCGCGCAACGCCTTCGACGTGCCGGTCTTGACCGCGGCGGGGAAGGGCAGCGCGAGGCCGTTGTCGGGGCCGAAGGTCGCGGTCCGCGCGGCGGGATCGCTGAGAATGTCGGCGACGATCGCGGTCGCGGGCGCGGCCATGACGCGGCGGTCGGGCAGGGCCGGGCCGGGTTCGAGGCGGAGCGGTGACCATAGTCCGCCGCGGGCCAGCGCGCGGAAGGCGGCGGCCTGCTCGACCAAGGTCACCTCGGCCGACCCTAGCGCGAGGCTGAAGCCGTAATAGTCGCCGTCGCGCGAGATGCCGCGATACCCCGCGTCGAACAGCCGGTCGCGGAAGGCATCGACGCCGACGAGCAGCAGGGTCCGCACTGCCGGCACGTTGAGCGAGTTGCCGAGCGCCGAGCGGACGCTGACCGGGCCGCGGAAATTGCGGTCGTAATTCTGCGGGATGTAGAGGCCCGAGGCGGTGTCGAGGTCGACCGGCGCGTCGTTGAGGATCGATGCCGCGGTCAGCAGCCGCCGCTCGATCGCGAGTTCATACAGGAATGGCTTGAGCGACGACCCTGCCTGCCGCGGCGACCGCGCGCCATCGACTGCGCCCGATCGCGATTCGTGGCCACCCGAGCCAACATAGGCGAGGATTTCGCCGCTGGCATTGTCGACGACGAGCGCGGCGCCGTCGCGGGCGTTGCGCGCCGACAGCGACGCGAGCTGGCGGTCGAGGGTCGCGGCGACGAAGCTTTGCAGGTCGGCGTCGATCGTCGTGCGGACGACGGTGCGCCCGGTCAGCAACTGCGCGGCGACCTGCGGCGCGAGGCCGGGGTCGGGGAGGGGGTTGCGCGGGCCGAGCATCTCGGCGGTTCGCGCCTCGATCTGCGCGCACGGGATACTGCTTGCGGCGCAGGCACGGCGGGCGACGGCGGCGGGGCTGGCGCGCGGCGCGGGGAGGAGGCTGACGAGGATGCGCGCGTCGCGGTCGTCGAGCGATCCCGGCGGCTTGCCCGCGAGCGCCCGCGCCGCCGCGTCGATCCCGACGAGATCGCCACGAAACGGCAGCAGGTTGAACCACGCCTCGAGGATCTCACGCTTCGACCACCGCCGTTCGAGCGCGAGCGCCGCGCGTGCCTGCGCGATCTTCTGCAGCGGCGAGCGGCTGCCGCTCGATCCGAGCCCGGGATCGAGCATCGCCGCGAGCTGCATCGAGATCGTGCTCGCGCCGCGGCTGGTCCGCCCGCGCAGCCGGTCGCGCAGGGCTCCCCCCGCGCCGCGCCAGTCGACGCCGTGATGGCTCCAGAAGCGCCGGTCCTCCGCGCCGACGGCGGCGGCGACGAGCGGCGCGGCGATGCGGTCGAGCGGGACCCAGTCGAGGCGGCGGGTCGATGCATCAGCGCGGACGATGTCGAGGACGCGGCCGTCGCGGGCGAGGAGGCGGGCTTCGGAGGTGTGCCACGCGGCGCGGACGGCGGGGTAGTCGGGGAGCGTGCGGGGGGTGGTCGCAAGTACAATCGCAAAGGCCGCCAGCCCGACGAGCGCGGGGATCCATTTCCGCAGGCGGGAGATGGGTCCCCGCGTTCGCGGGGATGACGGCGAAAGGCTGGGCACGCTGCCGGAACGCGGCGGCCCCTCGCTCAAGGCCGCGCCGCCACCTCGACCGGGGCGTTCGGCAGCAGCGCCATCATCTCGGGCGAATACAGCGCTTCGACGCGCGTCGGCGGCAGGCGGAACGTCCCCGCGCTGTTGAGCCGGACGGTGTATTCGTACGCGACCATCGCCTTGGGCATGCTCTCATAGTGCGCGTGGACCGCCTCGGTGCGGCGCTCGACGAAGGTCGGCTGGATGCCGGTCGTCGTCGCCGTCGCGAGGATCTCGCTGCGCCCGCCGAGCGAGCCACCGAGGATCGTTGCTCCAGCCGGGACCGGGTCGTTGATCACCACCCATTGCAGCGGCGCGCGCGGGGTGACCTCGACGCGGACCTTCATGACGTCGCCGCGGCTCCAGTGTCCCGGGACGGCCTGCGTCACGGGAGCGACCGAGCGGCGTACGGCGAAGCCGCTGGCGAGCGGCGCGGTCAGCGGCACCGCGGCGCGCGACGTCACGATCGCCCATGGCGCCCCGGTCCCGGCGTGGCTCAGCGTGAACGGTGCCGGTTCCGCCGGCCACGGCAGCGTCGCAAGCGGCGGCGCGGCGGCGGTCCACGCGAACGCGTGCGACGCCGTCCCGAGCGCGGCGGTCGTCGTGCCGCTGACGGGGGTCGCCTCGAACGCCGCGGTGAAGCCGCGCATCGCCAGCGTGCCGATCGCGTTCGCCGGGGTCGTGTCCCAATGCCCGCGCGACTGGTCGAGCATCAGCCCGCGGGCGATGCGGGGGACGTCGGCGCGCCAGTCGGGGAGGCCGACGACCGCCTGCAACAGCCGCGCCGCGGTCAGGTTGGGCGAGCTGAGCAGCTGCCACTGGTCGTCGGCGCGCGTGATCGTCAGCCGCGTCCCCTGCAGGTCGAGCCGCGCGCGGAGGACGTTGAGCGCCTGCTGCAGCTTGCCCAGGCCGTCGGGAATGCCGGGCAGGCGGAGGACGGTGACCCAGTCGATCAGCGTCGCGGTCGGCCACGCGTCGGGGGCGACCGACAGCGGCTCGACCATCGCCGGAGTCGCCGCGCCAACGCTCAGCAGCGCCGCGACCGCGCTCAACCGCCGCGATGCGCCTTCGCCGTCGAAGCTCGCGGTGCCGACGATGCCGCGGCCCTTCTCGACGACGAGCATGTTGTCGTGGCTGCGCGCGACCTTGCCGCCGACGAAGCCGGTCAGCCCGGCGATCATCTTGCTTCGCGCGTCGTCGGGGAGCGGCCAGCCGCTGTCGGCGGACAGGCGGAGGATATAGCCGGTCAGCGAATCGTCACCCGCGATCCAGTCGGCGGGGAAGAAGCGGACGAGCCCGTCGCGGTCGAGATACGCCGGGAGCAAGGCGCTCGCCGCGTCCCACTTCGCCCGGTCGCCGGTGGCGACAGCAACCGACAGGCGCTGCTCGATGCAGTCATAGGGGTAGGCCGCCATGTAGGCGCGGACCCCGGGGAGCGAGCCGGCGAGCGAGCGGTTCAGCGCGACGTCGATCCCGCCGCGCCCGGGCAATGCCCCGGCAGGAAGCGCGACGGGGAAGGATTGCGGCCTGTCGACCTGGAGCAAAGTCGCCTGCAGCGTCTCGACCGGCACCGCGGGGACGACCGACTGCGCGACGCGCACCGCGTCCTTCGCGCCCGTCGTTGCCTGCGCGTTGATCGCCCATGCGACCGGGCCGCTCGTCGCGGGGGCGGCGACGTCCCAGGCCACCGTCGTCGCGTTGCCGGCGGGGACGTCGACGATGCGGTTCGCCAGCGGCGCGGTCCCGGCGCTGCCGCCGACGGTGACGCGGAACGGCTTGCCGGTGGCGTTCCGCACCAGCACCGTCGCGGTGTAGCGGTCGCCCTCGCGGACCAATGGCGGTACCCCGGCGAGGAGCTGGAGGTCCTGTGTCGTGCGGACGACGGTGCTGCCGGTGCCGAACAGGTCGCTGCCGCCGGTGGCGATGGCGACGAGGCGGAAGGCGCTGAGCGAGTCGTTGAGCGTCACCGGGATCGCCGCGCGGCCCTGCGCGTCGAGCGGAACGCGCCCGCGCCATAGCAGCAACGGATTGAAGTCGCGGCGGACGGTGCCGCCTTCGCCCTCGCCGCCGCCGCCTCCCGCCGCGACCGCCTTACGGCCGTAATGGCGTTTGCCGACGACCTGCGTCTGCGCGGTCGAGGTCAGCACCGCGAGCGGGCGGTCGGCCATCATCGCCGTCAACACGTCCCAGCTGTCGTTGCCGTGGAGCTGGAGCAGCGCCTCGTCGATCGCGGCGAAGGCGATCTCGCTCCCGGCGGGAAGGGCGCGGCCCTTCGGCGGGGTGACCTGAACCACCGTCTGCGCGACCTTGCGGACGCCGTAGCTCGGCGCGTCGGTCGCGACCTTCACCCCGAGGCGGTGGTCGTCCCAGCCGACGCGGATCTTCGCCATGCCGAAGCGGTACGACGGCTTGGCGAGGTCAACGAGGCTCGTCGGCGATGCGGCTTCGCGGCTGATCCACGGCAGGTTCCAGCGCCGCGCAAGGTCGGCGAGCCACAGCCGCCAGCCGGCGACGCGCCCGCGGACGGCGAGGACCGAGACATAGACGTCGGGGGCGTAGCCGCGCTTGAGCTTGACCTCGACGACCGCGTCCTTGCCCGACAGTGTCGTTACGAAGCTGTCGATGACGCCGTCGCGGAGGACGCTGACGAGCGCGGTCGCCTCGCGGAATGGCATCCGCACCTGCAGCCGCGCGGTCGTCCCGGCGGCGTACTCGGGGGCTTCGGGGACGACGTCCATGCGGTCACCGTTGTCGCCGCCGAACCACCAGTCGTCGTCGCCCGCGAGCCACAGCGATTGCGTCGCGCGCGCGACATGACCCTGGCTGTCGGTCGCGGTGGCGAGGGCGATGACCTCCCCCGACACCCCGGCGTCGAGCTTGCACGAGACCATGCCCTTGTCGTCGGTGGTGCCGCTACAGCCGCCGCCGAGCTTCTTCGTCTCGCGGCTGTTGTCGTAGCTGTAGAAGCCGCCGATCAGCCGCTTGCGGTACGAATAGGTCTCGCGACTGAACAGCTGGACAGCGATCTTCTGGCCGCGCACCGGCTTGTTGGCGAGGTCGAGCGCGACAAGGTTCAGCCGGACGTCGTCGGACTTGGCGATCCAGCCGTCCTTGGCGATGCCGACGCGGATGCTTGCGGGATCGAGGCTGACCGACCCCTTGGCGGTGGCGACCTCGCCGTTGGCGTCGTCGTAGTCCATCTCGGCGACGAGCGTCGACGGCACCGTCACCGGGGTCAGTTTGTCGATTCCGATCCGCGCCGTGCCGTTGGGTGACAACGTCACCGGGTCGATCCGTGCGCGTGTCGCGGTTGGGGTGCCGGGCTCGTCGGCGCCGTCCAATCGGACGATGCCGGGGACGATGTCCTCGCCGGTGAAGCTGTATTTGGGATAGTCGGTGATCGTCAGCTCGCGCGGCTGGACGAGCGTGCGCAGCTTGACCGGGGCCTTGTTGACCGCGCCGCCCGACAGATAGACGAGGCTGAGGTCGAGATCGACGCGGGTCGGCGCGACCTGCGGCGTGCGCGGTCCCTCGACGCGCGCGCGGATCGTCGGCAGGCGGAACTCCTCGACGGTGAAGTGTCCCGAATCGTGGCGCTGGCTGCTGCCGCGCTCGCCGATGTCGACCGAGTATTCGCCGAGCGCGGCGGCGGCGGGGATCGACCATGCATTCTCGCCGATGCCGTCGGCCCCGATCTGCGTATCGAGCTCGTAGGTCTGGTCCGAGCCGAGGTGGCGGATGACGATCGTCGGGTCGACGAGGTGGGCGGCGGGGGCGAACCCCCCGTCCGTGCGGGCACGGATGATGTGCTTCATCGACACGCGCTCGCCGGCGCGGAACAATGTGCGGTCGAGCACGGTGTGCCACGCGGTCCGGTCGAAGCCGTAGCCGGTGTCGACGCTGAAATCGCCGGGCGCGATGCCCTTGTTCCAGTCGCTCAGGGTGAAGCTGTAGTCGTCGGCGGTCCGTGCGCTGACCATCAGCGAGGCGGGGCCGTACTTGCAGTTGCCGTACGACGACGGCTCGGGGAGGACGTCGCCGACCATGGCGCGGCCCGACGCGTCGGTCGTCCCCGCCCAGAACTGCTTGCCGGTACAGCTGTCGAGGATCGCGATCTTCGCCCCCGCGACCGGGCTCGCGTCGGCAAGGTGGGTGACCCACGCGAGGCTGCTGCCGCGGCCCCATTGGAAGTGGACCGCCATGTCGGTGACGAGCGCGCCCGCCGCGACATAGCGCGTCCCGCCGCGCCCGAGCAGCGCCGCACCGAGGCGGGGGGAGGCGAGCTCGACGACGTGGAAGCCGCGCCCGGGGAGGGGGATGCCGACGACCTCGAAGGCGCGCGCGTCCTTGCGCGCGATGCTGAAATGTCGCGCGGGGGCGCCGGCGGCGATCAGCGGGGTGTCGCGCGTCGTCTCGATCCGCTTGACCCGATCCGATCCGGCGATCGGCTCCTCGTCCTGGGTCCGCTCCTCGGCCTTGTCGAGGCGAACGAGCCATGCGGCGACGGCGGCGTCGGTGGTGACCGAGACGTCGCGCCCGCCGAGCGGGCCGGCGTCGCTGCCGCCGAGCTTCGTTTCGACCGCGCGGACGGTGACGGGCAGGACGCCACCCTCCGCCGCTTCGACGATACCGAAGCTCGCGGCGAACTTGACCAGCGGCGGCGCGTCGTCGGTGGCGACGTCGAGCGGGAAGCGCGCGGCGTTGACCAGCGGGCGTCCGGCGTCGTCGGTGAGGGCGGCGGGCATGACGACGCGGAACTTGGCGCGCTCGGCGAAGGGGCCCTTGAACTGGATCGAATCGACGGTCTGGACGTGGTCCTTGACCGGCGTCGCGGCGAGTTCCTTGCCGTCGGCGCCGACCAGTTTGACGCCGCGGGCGAAGGCGACCGGGACCTGCCCGGTGAAGCTGAGGGTCATCGGCTCGATCGGCGAGCAGGCGGCGGCGGGGTTGGCGCGGCTGCATTCGAAGCGCGCGCTGAACGCCGGGCGGACGGTGAAGTCGAGGCGGCGTGGGCGCAGCGTGGCGAGGCCGTCGGCGGTGCGCATGCCGGTGTTCCACACGATCGCGACGCGCCCGCCCGACGGCAGCGCGCGGCGGCATTGCGCGGCGACGACGACGCTTTTTGGTTGCGGGGTTTCGCCTGATCCGGGCTCGGGCTGGGCCGCGCCTGCCGCCAGCAGGAAGCTGCGCAGGCGGTAATCCTGCTCCGCCCCGCCGGTGATCTTGTCGCGAGTCGCGTCGGGCAGGATGTCGAGCGGCACCGCCTCGCCGACGCCGTCGATGATGCACGACGCCCCCGCCGCGACCGAGTCGCGCGTCGGCGCGGCGTTGAGCGCGAGGAGAAAGACCTGGTCTTCCTCGATTCGCCCGGCGCCGTCGTTGGGCATCGCTGCGCGGATATTCGGCCCGCCGGTATCGAAGACGAATCGTTTCTGCCCCGTCAGTACCGCGCCGCGCGCGTCCTTTATCCCCGGCGTCAGGTCGTAGGTGCAGCGCCGCCCTCCGCTCAGCGGCGCGGGCAGGTCGATCGCATAGCTTTGCGCGTCGACCCAGCGTCCGGTTGCGCCGTCGCTGCAGTTGCCCGCGACCGGCGCAGGCAGGCGCGGATCACCGAACGAAACCATCGGGGTAGCGAACCGCAGCTTGATCTGTTCGACACGCTCGACCGATCCGGTAGGCGCGAAGGCTGCGATGCCGGGCGCCGGATCGCCGCCGGCGTGCCCGGACGCGAGCGCCCCGAGCACGGTAACTCCGACCGCAGAAATCGCCGCCCGCCACCGTCCCGCCATGTCGAGACGATGGCCGAGCCCGGCACCGCCGACAAGTCCTTCGCCAGATTGTCATGTCGGATCGAGATCAAATGCGCGGGCTCGCGAGATCCGCCCATTGCTATCGCCGTAACCATTGGTTTACTATAAGATATAATTGGGCAGCTCTTCAGGGCGGGATTCGGACTGATGGATTACCGTTTCTTCAAGTTGAATACGGGTGGCGTCGTCGATACCGCCCAGGTTCTTCGTTTGCCCGACGATGAGGCCGCCGTGGTTCACGCGCGCGGGTTTGGCAACGGCAGCGCGGTCGAGGTCTGGGTCGGCGCACGCCTCCTTGCGCTCCTGCCGCCGACCGCAAGCCCGACGGCGAACCCGTATCTGCGGCACGAGGCCAACCGCTAGAACCCGGACCGCGCGTCTGGCATAGCCGCGCGGATGGACCATAATCTCCGCGAGACTTCCGTCGGCACGGTAGCGACGATCGAGTCGTTCGCCGCAGGCCCGGCGGCACCCCTCGTCCATTTCGCCCACGCCACCGGCATGTGCGCCGCGCTCTACCGCACGCTGCTCGACCGGCTCGTGCCGCGCGTCAATGTCGTCGCTAGCGATTCGCGGGGTCATGGCGCGACGCGGCTTGCGGCCGATCCGGCGGCGATGACGAGCTGGGCGACCTATGCCGACGACCTCGCCGCGCTGCTCGCGGTGCTGCCGGTGCCGCCGGTGCTGATCCTCGCCGGGCATTCGATGGGCGCGACGGTGAGCATGGAGCTCGCCGCGAGGATGCCCAACGTCCGCGCGGTGGTCATGGCGGAACCCGCCTTCGTGCCGTTCGCCACTGCCGCCGACTGGAACACGACCCGCCCCGGAGCCAACCCGATGTCCGACCAGGCGCTCCGCCGCCGAGCCGTCTGGCCGTCGCGCGACGCGGTCCGTGCCGCTTATGCCGGGCGCGGAGTCTTCGCATCATGGCCCGACGGCGCGCTCGACCACTATCTCGAGGGCGGGCTTCGTGATCGCGACGACGGGCAGGTCGAACTCGCCTGCGCGCCGGCGTGGGAGGCGGCGACCTTCGCCGCGGTCTCCCCCCGGCTCGAGGCGGCGGTGACCGGCTGGCGCGGCGGACTGGCGCTGCTCCACGGCACCGAACGCAGCACGGTCAACTCCGCCGACGCTGCGGCGATCGCGGCGCTAGGGGCGACGGTGACGTGCTTCGACGGCGTCGACCACTTCCTGCCGCTCCACCGCCCGGCCGAGCTCGCTGCGGCGATCCTCGCCTTTGCCTGAAGCCCCGGGAACGCCGATAGTGGCGTGGCGTTGATCGTCACAATCCCCGGGACATCCATTATGCGCAGTTTTACCCCCATCGCCCTCGCGGCGCTTGCCCTGTCGGCGTGCGGCGAGCAGGCGACCCTCCCGGTCGCGTCGGGCATGGGGGCGAACCCGACTCTACCGTCGCCCAATGCGACGGTGTTGCCGACGATTAAAGTCGCCAGTGTCGCGCGCTGGGCGGCGGGAGCCAAGCCGACGGCCGCCCCGGGGCTGCAGGTCGCCGCCTTCGCCGAAGGGCTCGATCACCCGCGCTGGCTGTACGTCCTGCCGAACGGCGATGTCCTCGTCGCCGAGACCAACTCGCCGCCGAAGCCCGAGGACGGCAAGGGCATCAAGGCCTTTGTCGCCGGGCTGATCATGGGCCGCGCGGGCGCGACGGTACCGAGCCCGAACCGCATCACCCTGCTCCGCGATACCAAGGGCAGCGGCGTTGCCGACGTCAAGACCGTCTTTCTCAAGGGCCTCAACTCGCCGTTCGGCATGGCGCTGATCGGCAACGACCTCTACGTCGCCGACACCGACGCGGTGCTCAAGTTCGCCTACACGCCGGGCGCAACTTCGATCGCCACCCAGGGAACCAAGGTCGTCGACCTCCCCGCCGGGCTGATCAATCACCACTGGACCAAGAACATCCTCGCCAGCCCCGACGGCGCGACGCTGTACGCGAGCGTCGGGTCGAACTCGAACGTCGGCGACAACGGCCTCCCCGCCGAGGCCGGGCGCGCGGCGATCTGGGCGATCGACCTCAAGACCGGGACCCACCGCATCTTCGCCAGCGGCCTGCGCAACCCCAACGGGATGGGCTGGGAGCCGGCGTCGGGGAAGTTGTGGACCGCGGTCAACGAACGCGACGAGATCGGCTCCGACCTCGTCCCCGACTATATGACGAGCGTTACCGACGGCGGCTTCTACGGCTGGCCGTTCAGCTATTACGGCCAGCACGTCGACGTCCGCGTCAAGGACCAGCGCCCCGACCTCGTCGCCCGCGCGATCAAGCCCGACTACGCCCTCGGGCCGCATACCGCGTCGCTCGGGCTGACCTTCGCCAAGGGCGATTCGGCGTTACCCGCGACGTATGCCGACGGCGCCTTCGTCGGCCAGCATGGCTCGTGGAACCGCAAGCCGTTCAGCGGCTACAAAGTTATCTTCGTACCGTTTGCGAGCGGCAAGCCGAGCGGCCCCGCGG
Source organism: Polymorphobacter sp. (assembly GCF_025362435.1). GTDB lineage: Bacteria > Pseudomonadota > Alphaproteobacteria > Sphingomonadales > Sphingomonadaceae > Polymorphobacter_B. The sequence continues at coordinate 719 of NZ_JANYGL010000128.1, read as the reverse complement.
TCGATGTCCTGACCGGCTTCCTCAGTGCCGACGGCAAGGCGCAGGGCCGCCCGGTCGGGGTGACGATCGATGCCAAGGGCGGGCTGCTCGTCGCGGACGACGTCGGCAACAAGGTCTGGCGCGTCACCGGAGCGGCGCAGACCGCGAGCCGCTAGGCCCGATCGACCCGCGCGGCGTAGCAGCCGCGAACCGCATAATGCGCGTGGAGATACGCCACCGCCGGGTCGCCGAACATCCGGTCGATCGCCGCGTCGAGGACACCGCCGTCGACCAGCGCGGCGTCGGTCATGTTGCCGCCGTCGTCGAAGCCGCGGAGCGAGATCGTGCGGACGCGCAGCGCCTCGGGGATTTCGCCGGTCGCGTCGTAGCGCGCCTCGGCGCCCTCGCGGACGAAGATCGCGTGGCTGGCGCGGTAGGCGGTGTCGGCGGGCTGGTGGACGTGGTTGAGCAGGAGCAGCGTTTCGCCCGGCGCGGCATCGCGGACCTCGATGCGGTCGGGGAAGCCGGGGAACTTGTCGGCGGTGTGCCGGGTGACGCCATGGGCCCCGAGGTCGGCGTCGGACAGGCCGTAGAGGTGGCGGAAGGGTTCGGGGGACAGGCCGGTGATACGGAAGGACATGGTGGGGACTCCATGGGGAGGCGCCGGTCTACGTTGGATCGTCCCGTCAGTCTGGCGACTTTCGGACCCTTCTTAATCCTCCCCGTCTTGGGGGGGGGGG
>NZ_JANYGL010000086.1 GCF_025362435.1 Polymorphobacter sp. | reverse complement strand
TTCGACATGCGGCTCAACTCGCACAGCCGCCTCAACCTGATCCGCGCCTTGCTCGAAGTCATTGACGACGGTGCCGACGAGGCGGTGATGCTCGACCCGCACGGCCATGTCGCGAGCTGCAACGCGACCAACCTGTTCTGGGTCAAGGACCGCACCGTCTTCACCTCGGGCGACGTCTACTGCTTCAACGGCATCACCCGGCAGAACGTCGTCGCCATCTGCGCAGCGGGCGCGGCCCCGCTTCGGCAGGGCGAGTTCTCCATCGACGACGTCCGCGGTGCCGACGAGGTGTTCGTGACCGGCACGATGGGCGGCATCACTGCGGTCCGCGAGATCGACGGCCGGCCGACCCCGGGGACCGGGGCGCCGATGACCGCCCGGCTGCTCGCCGCCTACGAAGCGCTCAAGGACGCCGACGCCGCGGCGCACCCGCTGGTATGACGCTCAGGATCGCGATGTGGTCGGGACCGCGCAATATCTCGACCGCGATGATGCGCGCGTTCGAGAACCGCGACGACACCGTCGTCAGCGACGAGCCGTTCTACGCCGCCTACCTCGCCATGACCGGCCTCGACCACCCGATGCGCGCCGAGGTGCTGGCGTCGCAGCCGAACGACTGGCGCGACGTCGCCGCGACGATGACCGGGCCGGTCCCCGGGGGGCGACCGCTGTGGTACCAGAAGCATATGTCGCACCACATGATCGACGGCATCGGCCTCGACTGGTCCGACGCCTGCCGCAACGCCTTCCTCATCCGCGCGCCCGAGCAGGTGCTGGCGTCGTACGTCCGCAAGCGCAGCGAGGTGACGCTCGATGACATCGGCATCGTCCGCCAGGCCGAGCTGTTCGACCGCGTCGCGCAGCGCAGCGGCTCCGCGCCGCCGGTGATCGAGTCGGCCGACGTGCTCGCGGCACCCCGCCAGACGCTCGCGATGCTCTGCGCCGCGCTCGGTCTCGCCTTCTCCGAGCGAATGCTCGGCTGGCCCGCCGGGCCGCGAGCGAGCGACGGCGTGTGGGCACCGGCGTGGTACGATGTCGTCGAACGCTCGACCGGCTTCGCCTCGCTGCCAGCGACGACCGAGGCGGAACTGCCCGACGCCCTCAAGACGATCGCTGATGCGGCGCGGTCATTTTACGACGGCATGGCGCGCTGGCGCCTCGTTGCCGGCGCGGTATCTTGAGCGGATCGATGTCCTCGCGCGGGTCCGCCGCCGGTGCGCCGGTCGACTATCGCGCGGTGATGCGCGACGGCCACTGGCTCGCCCACCGCTATGACCCCGGCGCCGATGTCGTCCGCTTCGTCCGCCTGTCGCGCGAGGACCACGCCCGCGCCACCTTCATCACCGACGAATACCTGCCGGCGGACCGGCCCGCGCTCGCGCTCCACCGGGGCGAAGTCGTCGCCGCCGCGGCACAGCCGGCGCGCCTCAACCTTGTCCTGCATTCGGCGTTCTGCTGCTCGACGCTGGTGGCGCGCGCGCTCGACCTGCCGGGGGTCGCGACGACGTTGAAGGAGCCGGTGATCCTCAACGACCTCGTCGGCTGCCGGCGGCAGGGGATGGACCCCGAACGTCTCGCGCCGCTGCTGCGCGATGCGCTGATCCTGCTCGCCCGGCCGCTGCAGCCCGGCGAGGGGGTCGTGGTCAAGCCATCGAACATCGTCAACGGCCTCGCCCCGGCGATGATGGCGATGCGCAGCGATATTCACGCGCTGATCCTCTACGCTCCGCTCCGCGTGTTCCTCGCCTCGGTCGCGCGCAAAGGGATGTGGGGACGTCTATGGGTGCGCGAGCTGTTCGCCGGTCTCCACGCCGAAGGTCTGGTCCAGATGGGGTTCGAACCCGGCGACTATATCAAGCAGACCGACCTCCAAATCGCCGCGGTCGGCTGGCTGGCGCAACAGGCACTGTTCGTCCGCATGGTCGCGCGCTTCGGCAGCCAGCGCATCCGCACGCTCGACAGCGAGCACCTGCTGCGCCAGCCAGCGGCGGCGATGGGCGCGATCGCAGCGCTGTTCAGCCTGACGATCGACGTCGCCGCCGTCGTCGCCGGTCCCGCCTTCACGACGAGTTCGAAGACCGGCGATACCTTCGGCGCCGACGATCGCGCCCGGGAGCAGCGCGAAGGCCTGTCGCTCCACCAGGACGAAGTCGACAAAGTCGCGATCTGGGCCGAAGCGGTGGCAAAGGCGGCGGGCATCCCGATGGTGCTTCCGGCCGCGCTGATAGCGGTCTGACAGGCGCGATCTCGCGCCTCGTCCGTAATGCGGCGATCATTGTGATGCCCGGACGATGACGGTAGATCGACAATCGATTGCAGGGACAACTGCGAAGTTTGGGAGAGACTCGATCATGTTGACCCGGCGCGACTTGTCGAAAGCGATCGGTGCCGCCGGAGCGGCAATGCTGCTCGGTCCAGCCGCACTCCGCGCCGTGGTCGCTCCTGCGGCGAACGACCCGCTGCGCCTCGTCGACCCCGAGCTGCGCGCCGCGGCGGCGACGATCCTGGCGCAGCACGGTGCGCCGATGACCCGCGCGACCCTGCCCGCGGCGCGCGCGTCGTGGGTTGCGCCGGCGACGCTGCCGCCGCCCGCGGCGCCGGTCGAGACGCGCAACGTTCCGGGCCGGCGCGGCGACCCGCCGGTCGCGGTGCAGGTGATCGGCGTCCGGCCGGGCGCCGCCCCCCGGCCGGCGATCCTGCACATTCACGGCGGCGGCATGGTTTCGGGCCGTGCCCAGAACAACACCGGCTTCTGCCAGACGGTCGCCGCCGAACTCGATTGCGTTATCGTCAACGTCGACTACCGCCTGGCCCCGGAGACCCCCTTCCCCGGCCCGGTCGAGGATAATTACGCCGCCCTCGTCTGGCTCGCACGCAACGCCGCCTTGCTCGGGGTCGACCGCTCGCGCATCGCGATCATGGGCGAAAGCGCCGGCGGCGGGCTCGCGGCGATGGTCGCGATCGTCGCGCGCGACCGCGGCGAGGTGGCATTATGCTACCAGACGCTGATCTACCCGATGCTCGACGACCGGACGGGCAGCAGCCGTGCCGTGCCGCCGTTCGTCGGGACCATCGGCTGGTCGGCAGAAGCGAACAACTTCGGCTGGACCGCCTTCCTCGGCGTGCCCGCCGGTGGCGAGCGGGTGCCGGCCGGTGCGGTGCCGGCGCGCGAGGCGAACCTGTCGGGGCTCCCGCCCGCCTTCATCGGCGTCGGCGCGATCGACCTGTTCGCCGACGAGGACCTCGCCTACGCCCGCCGCCTCGTCGCCGCGGGTGTGCCGACGCAGGTCCAGGTGGCACCCGGCGCCTTCCACGCCTTCGACTTCATCGTTCCGGAGGCCCGCGTTTCGCGCGAATTAACCGCGGCGTGGAAAAGTGCGCTCAGGGCTGCTTTCGCCGTGCCCGCCTGATGCGCCGTACCAAGTGATGTGGTTGGTCGCCGACCTATGAGCCGATACGCAGGGATCGAAATCGGCGGCACCAAGGTCGTGATCGCCTTCGGCAGCGGCCCCGGCGACCTCAGCTCCCCGGTACGCATCCCCACCACGACCCCCGAAGCGACGCTTGCAGCGATCGTCGACGTCATCGCCCGCGAGCTTGACGCGGGCGGCATCGACGCGATCGGCGTCGGCAGCTTCGGGCCGGTGCGCGTCGATCCCCGGGCGTCGAACTACGGCCATATTCTTCGAACCCCGAAAGCGGGCTGGTCGGGGGCCGACCTACTCGTGCCGCTCCGTGCCTTCGGACTGCCGATCGCGCTCGATACCGATGTAACCACCGCGGCGCTCGGCGAGGGGACGTGGGGGGCGTGCAGCGGGTTGCGCGACTATGCCTATGTCACCGTCGGGACCGGCGTCGGCGTCGGGCTCGTCGTCGGCGGCCACCCGGTCCACGGTCGCCTCCACCCCGAGGCGGGACATCTGATGGTTCGCCGCGACCCGGAGCGCGACCCATTTCCCGGCAACTGCCCATTCCATGCCGATTGTCTCGAAGGGCTGATCAGCGGCCCGGCGATCGAGCGGCGGCTCGGCCAGCCCGGTGCCACGGTCGCGCCGGACCATCCGGTGTGGGATTTGGTCGCCGACTATCTCGCGCAGCTAGCGGCGACCTTATGCTACGTCGTCGCGCCGCAGCGCATCGTGCTTGGCGGCGGCGTCGGCCAGAACTCACACCTGATCGCGCGGGTCCAGACGACGCTGGCGCGGCAACTCGGCGGCTATCTTCCCGATTTTGAAGGACCGGCGGCGCTCGCCAGCCTCGTCGTCGCTCCTGCCCTTGGCGATCGATCCGGCGTGCTGGGTGCGGTGGCGCTCGCCATGCGGGCGCATTCAGCCCGGATTGCAGACAACGTAAAATAGCTGACACCGGAAGATCGGAGAAGCGCGAACGCTCCTCCAATCTCCCGGTGCCAACGGCAGTTCAGCCCTCGACTACTTCGCCATCGCGGGTTCGGCGATGCCGATCGGCTCGACGCTATCGGTGTTCTGGACGACGTCGAAGCGGTCGGCGTTCATCACCTTGGTCCACGCGCTGACGAAGTCGCGAACGAACTTCTCCTCGTGGCCCTTCTCGGCATAGACCTCGGCGACGGCGCGAAGCTGGCTGTTCGAACCGAAGATCAGGTCGGTCCGCGTTGCCCGCCACTTCTCGTGCTTGCCGCCGCGGTCATAGCCGATGAACTCCTCGTCGGCGCTCTCGTCGATGACCTCCCAGAAGGTGCCGTTGTCGAGCAGGTTGACGAAGAAGTCGTTCGTCAGCAGGCCCTTGCGGTCGGTGAAGACGCCCTCGGGAGCATCGTTGTAGTTCGCCCCGAGGACACGCAGGCCACCGAGCAGCACCGTCATCTCGGGCACCGATAGGCCGAGCAGCGAGGCGCGGTCGAGCAGCAGCTCCTCGGTCTTCACCGAGTGCTTGGTCTTGAGGTAGTTGCGGAAACCGTCCGCGACAGGCTCCATGACGGCGAAGCTCTCGGCGTCGGTCCAGTCCTGCGTCGCGTCGCCCCGGCCACCGACGAACGGGACCGTGATGGTGAAGCCGGCATCCTTCGCCGCCTTCTCGACCGCGGTGGTGCCCGCCAGCACGATCGCATCGGCGACCGACAGGCTGCCACGCAGCTCGTCGATTTTGGCCAGCACCGCGTCGAGCTTGGCGGGCTCGTTGACCGCCCAACCCTTCTGCGGCTCGAGCCGGATGCGCGCGCCGTTGGCCCCGCCGCGATGGTCGGAGCGGCGATAGGTCGACGCCGACGCCCACGCGGCATTAACCAGCTGCCCGACGCTGAACCCGGCGTCGAGGATCTTCGCCTTGAAGCCCGCGATGTCGGCATCCGACGGCTGGGTTCCGGCAGGAACCGGATCCTGCCAGATCAGATCTTCCTGCGGCACGTCGGGGCCGAGGTAACGCACCTTGGGTCCCATGTCGCGATGGGTCAGCTTGAACCATGCGCGGGCGAAGGCATCCTTGAACGCCTCGTGGTCATGGCGGAACTTCTCCGAGATCGCCCGGAACTCGGGGTCGACCTTGAGCGCCATGTCGGCGGTGGTCATCATCGTCGGCACGCGCTTCGAGGCGTCGTGCGCGGCCGGTGCCATGTCCTCCTCACGCTGGTTGATCGGCTGCCACTGCTTGGCACCCGCCGGGCTGCGGACGAGTTCGTAGTCATAGTCGAGCAACAGGCGGAAGTAGTTCTCCGACCACTCGGTCGGGGTGTTGACCCACGACCCTTCGATGCCGCTAGTGATCGTGTGCTCGCCGAAGCCGGTGCCGTGCGCATTCGCCCAGCCGAGACCCTGAAGCGCAATACTCGCGCCTTCGGGCGACGATTCGACGAGGCTCGGGTCGCCCGCGCCGTGCGCCTTGCCGAAAGTGTGGCCGCCGGCGGTCAGCGCGACGGTCTCCTCATGGTTCATCGCCATGCGTTCGAAGGTCACCTTGATGTCGCGCGCCGACTGCATGGCATCGGGGACGCCGCCCGGACCTTCGGGATTGACGTAGATCAGGCCCATCTGGATCGCGGCCAGCGGCTGCTCGAGCTCGAGCTGCTCCTCGGGGATGATGCGCGTCTTGTTGTCGGGATGGCCGATGAACTGCTCCTCCGAACCCCAATAGATGTCGCGCTCGGGCTCGAAGACGTCGCGGCGTCCGCCGCCGAAGCCGAACACGGGTCCGCCCATCGACTCGATCGCGATGTTGCCGGCGAGGATGAACAGGTCCGCCCAGCTGATGTGCTTGCCGTACTTGCGCTTGACCGGCCACAGCAGGCGGCGGGCCTTGTCGAGGTTGCCGTTATCCGGCCACGAGTTGAGCGGGGCAAAGCGCTGCTGGCCGCTGTTGGCGCCGCCGCGGCCGTCGGCCGTGCGATAGGTACCCGCGGCGTGCCACGCCATGCGGATCAGCAGGCCGCCATAGGTGCCGTAGTCGGCCGGCCACCACGACTGGCTGTCGGTCATCAGCGCCGTTAGGTCTGCCTTAAGCGCCTGGTAGTCGATCGCGTTGAACGCTGCGGCATAGTCGAAGTCGGCGCCCATCGGGTCGGGCGACAGACCACCCTGGTTGAGCACTTCCAGCGGCAGCGCATCGGGCCACCAGTCGCGGTTCGTCCGGCCGAGCAGCGAACGGACCGTCGTCGGACCGTCGACCGGGCAGCCACCAGAAATATCGCCAGTTCTTGCGTCCATCTCACATCTCCATTTTGCTTGGCTCGATGGTAGGTCAGACAGTGTGACAACCAAAATGATTTAAGTTTGTCAGAAGCAATCGGGAAATCGATCAGAGACTACTGCAGTCGGTCATTCCTACGGATCAGCCGTGAGCCGCGAAAAGCTTCTCGCGGATCTTGGCGATGCCGAACTTGAACGCCTGGTCGAGCTTGATGTGCGGCATCGCCGGGATCTCGTCGGGGTTGATCACGGCGTGGAGGATCGCGGGGCCGGGCGTCGCCATGAACTCGCGCATCGTCGCCGCGAGCGTGCCGGGATCGCGCGCGGTGAAGCCCTTGACCCCGCAGGCGCCGGCGAATGCGGCGAAGTCGATGTTCGGGAAATTCGCGTCCTTCGTCGCCGGGTTGCCCGCGCCCTCCTGCTCGAAGTGAACGAGGCCCCAGCCGCCATTGTCGTAGACGATGACCTTGAGTGCGAGGCCGTGCTCGACCGTCGTCATGAACTCGCCGAGAAGCATGGTGAAACCGCCGTCGCCGACGTGGAGAACCACCTGCCGGTCACGATCGAGCAGCTGGACACCGTTGGCGATGCCGAGCCCGGTGCCGACCGCGGCATTGTTGAACGACCCGGTGATCTGCTGCGTCCCGCGTGGCCGCGTCCAGTTTCCGGCCCACAGCGTGACCTCGCCGGTGTCGGTGACGAATACCGCGTCGTCGTCGGCAAGGTCGCTCGCCAGCCGCGCCACCGCCTGCGGATGGATCAGGTCGCTGCTCCGCGCCGGGTCGGCCTTCTCGTCGAGCATCGTCGCCCAGTCGCGCCGCGCCTTGTTCGCTTCGTCGAGGAATGCGGTGTCGCTGCGCTGCGGCAGGTCTTCGAGCAGCATCGCCACCGCCGGGCGGACCGAGCCGACGATGCCGAGTTCGACCGGGGTGCGGCGGCCGAGGGCGAAGGCACGCTCGTCGATCTGGACGACGCGGCCGTGCTTGGGGAGATATTCGACGTAGGGATAGTCGGTGCCGAACATCACCAGCAGGTCTGCGTCCATCACCGCGTCGGTTCCGGCGCGTCCGCCGATCAGGCCAAGGCCGCCGATCCAGTTGGGATGGTCGAACGGCATCAGGTCGAGCGCGCGATAGGTGTGGACGAGCGGTGCGTGCAGCCGCCGCGACAGCGCATCGAGCTCGGTCGCCGCACCGTGCGCGCCGTTGCCGCACAACAGGGTCACGGTCTTCGCCGCGCCGATCAGCGAATGCAGCGCGACGATATCCGACGCGACCGGGGCGACGTCGGGGCGCGGTCGCAGCGTCGCCATGCTCGGCACCTTGCCGGGAGCACGCGCGCCGAAGACGTCGGGCGGGATGCTGATGTGCGACACACCGCGCTGGCCGTACGCCTCGGCGATCGCCTGGTGGAACACCGCCGGTGCCTGCGAGGCGGCGGCGAGTGTCTGGGTATAGACCGCGACGTCGCGAAACAGCAGGTCGGGGGTGTCCTCCTGCAAATAATCGGTGCCGCGCAACTCGGTCGGAACGCCGCCGGAAATCGCCAGCACCGGGGCGTGGTCCTTGCGCGCCTCGTACAGCCCGGCGACAAGGTGGTTGCCGCCCGGGCCGGTCGTGCCGCAGCAGACGCCGAGCCGCCCGGTCAGCTTGGCCTGCCCGACGGCTGCCAGCGCCGCGCCTTCCTCATGGCGGACGCCGATCCACTCGATGACCTTCTGGCGCCGTATCGCATCGGTGAACGGGTTGAGCGCATCGCCGACGACGCCGAAGACCTGCCTGACGCCGAGTTCGGCCAGGGTTTCGACAAGCAGTTCGGCGACGGTGGTCATCAGCGCGGGCTCCAGCAGCGGCGAAGCCCGGATAACGCGAGGCGTGGCAGCCGGGTCCGCCCGGCTTCAGAGCTTTGGTCGAGAGACGATGGTCGCCGGCCATGACCGGCGACCACCTCTCGTCCAATCGTGACTGCCGCCCGACAGCTTTCGCCGGCGGCGCGCCAGTCCTGCTTAGTACTTGACGCGCAGCGTGCCGCCGAAGGTCCGCGGGGCGCCGAGGAACGCGTCGAGGACGCCGGTCGCATTCGTCGGGACGTTCTGGAAGCCCGAGTTGAACGCGACCTGCTGGTAGTTGGTGTTAAGCAGGTTCTCCGCCCAGACTTCGACGCTGAAGCGTCCGTCCTTGGGTCCGACCGCGACGCGGCCATTGGCGACGACATAGCCCGACTGGTACTTCCCGGGGTCGAGGTCCGACCCGGTGTTATAGCCCGACGAGTATTTCGCCCCGAGGTTCAGACGCGCGACATAGTTGCTGCCGAGTTCGGCCGAATACGTCCCCGACAGCGACGCCGACCACAATGGCGCGAGCGACACGCGCGAGTGCTGGCCGCCGAGGTAGCCTGTCTGCGCCTGCAGCAACGCAAGCTGCGACCCATTGAGGTCGTAGCGCGTGTCGGCATAGGTCACGCCCCCCTGGACGCTGAACGCCTTCGACGCCAGCCAGACGAAGTCTGCGTCGACGCCCTTGCTGATCACCTGCGGCACCGAGGTGACGACGAACACAAGGCCAGTGAAGGTGTTGAGCTGGAAGCCCTTGTACTTCTGGTAGAATGCGGTCGCGTTCAACAGCACCTTGCGGTCGAACAGCGTCGCCTTTTCGCCAACCTCGAACGAGTCGTTGGTCTCCTTGCCGAACCCGGTGTTGAGGATCGGCGTGATCGCCGCCGCGCTGCCCGGAGCGCAGCCGGCGGTGCCGATGGTGCACTCGACGCGGTCGAGGTTGAAGCCCCCCGCCTTGTAGCCACGGGCGTACGACCCGTAGAACAGGAACTCGGGGTTGAGGCGGTAGGCGAGCTTGACCGTTCCGGACGGGACGTTCTCCTCACGTGCCTGGTTGTTGAGGAAGTTGTTGTAGCCGGGGCTGAGGAACGGCAGGCACAGGGTCCCGTTAACTGCTGCAAGCTGGGCCGCCGCTGCCGGGTTGACCCCGTTGAGGATGCCGAACGCCGCGTTCGCTGCACCGCAGCCGGCGCCGTTGCCGATGTTGTTGCTCGCCGATTCAAGATGCTTGTCATCGAGCGTGTAGCGGACGCCGACGTTGAGGCTGAGCTGGTCGGTAATGTGCAGCGTGTCGTCGCTGAACAGCGCATAAGTGTCGTCGCGCTGGCGGTAACGATCGACCGAGCCCGAGCCGGGAGCGAAGTTGACGCCGCGAACGAACGGGAAGGTCAGGCCGGTCTGGAGGAACGTCGGGTCTGGCTTGCCCTCGACCAGCGACGAGAACAACAGGCTCAGATACGGCGTGAACTGGCTGCCAACGAGGACGCTGGTGTTTTGGCGCAGCTTTTCGTCGGCGAAGAATGCCCCGACGAGATAGTCGAGCTTGCCCGCGGTCCCGGCGTAGCGGACCTCCTGGCTGAAGGTGCGGAACTGCGACGAATTGCTGTCGTCGGACGGCAGATAATCGATGTCGGCGGTCGAGAAATCGGCGTCGAAGCCGGCGGTGTTCTTCCAGTCGCGATAGGCGCTGATCGAGGTCAGCGTCCCCGGCCCGACCTTCCAGTCGAACTGGGCCGAGATGCCGCTGTCGTTGATCCGCTGGCCATCGGGACGGTTCGAATACGCGCGACGGGCATACGGCGTCGCCGGATTGCCGTCGTTGCCGCCGAGCGCGGCGACGAGATTGTTGGCGAGGTTCGGCGCCGGGGCCTGGCTGCCGCGGGTGATGACGGCGATGCAGCAGGTCTCGTTGCGGTGCGAATGGTCGGCGATGATGCGCAACTTGAAGTCGTCGCTCGGCGTGAACAGCAACTGGCCGCGGACGGTGTAGAAATTGCGATTGGTGTCGTCGGTCGCGGTGCGCGGGCCGGGGCCGGTGTTGACGTTGAAATAGCCGTCGCGCTGGCGGTCGGCGAAATACAGGCTGGCGGCAAGCTTGTCGGCGACGATCGGCCCGGTGACCTGCGCCGCGCCGCCGATCGCGCCATAGTTGCCGCCGGTCAGGTCGGCGCTGGCACCGAAGGTGAATTCCGGCGGCGCCGTCAGGATGTTGATGACGCCGGCGGTCGCCGACTTGCCGAACAGCGTTCCCTGCGGGCCCTTGAGGACTTCGATCCGGTCGACGTCGCCGATGTCGCCGAAGCCGACGCCGTTGCGCGAGCGGTAGACGCCGTCGATGACGATGCCGACCGACGATTCGAGACCGGGGTTGTCGCCGACGGTGCCGATGCCGCGGATGCGCGCAGTGGTCGAGCCTTCGTTACTCGTCGAGGTCACGAGCAGGCCCGGCGTCAGAATCGCGAGATCCTTGATATCCTTGACGCCGGTATCCTGGAGCAGCTGGCGATTGATCGCGGTGACGACGATCGGCACGTTCTGCAGGCTGTTGCTGCGCTTCTGCGCGGTGACGACGATCTCGTCGACGTTGCCTACCGACTGCGACGCGGCAGTCTGCGCGGGAGCGGCACTGCCGACCCCCGACTGGCCGACACCGGTCGTCGTTTGCGCCGGCGGAGCGTCCGCGGTCGACGGCTGGGGCTGCGGCGCGGGACTGGCGGCCGACTGGGCGAGGCCGGGTACGGCAATCAACCCGGCTGCAAGCGCCGCGATCGAGACGGCAGTATTGAATCGAAACTGGCAAGCCACAAGCTACTCCCCGTAAATCCAAGCGGCTCCGTGTGCCTTGGCGGCGCAGGAGCTTACTTTTAAGTTAGGGGCCGCCTCGTAGCCGATCGCCTGCAGGTCGCAAGTACCCTGTACATCGCCTGCAGCGACAGAATGCCGCGCGGAGTCAATGGCTTGCCCAATGCCACAATGCTCTTCGGGTCACCAGGTCGTCCTGCTTCGTGCGACCGAAATCTCTTTCGCGAGCTACTCGTGGCCCGCCCGCGCCGCGCCGCCGCTTCCCGTGGGGAGCATGCCGCCCGAGCTTTCCATCAAGTCGGCGTGATCGGCGCGGATCGCCGTAATCTGCTCCTCGTCGCGCTGTTCGAGACCGATGAAGCGATTTTCCGCAGCCTAGAGGGCACGGATGATCTCATCAAGTTTCGCCTGAAGCGCCGCCCCCTCGCGGTTCTGGGTGTTCTGGATGAGGAAGACCATCAGGAAGGTAATGATCGTCGTCCCGGTGTTGATCACCAGCTGCCACGTGTCGGAGAAATGGAACATCGGGCCTGTCGCCGCCCAGACGATGACCAGCAAGCAGCACATTATGAAGGTGGATGGTCGACCCGTTGCAAAGGCGACGGCGTTGGCAGCGCGGGCAAAGGTGCGGCTCATTTTTATATCCTCGCCAGTTGTTGCCCCAGTTAATTGCGGACCGTGCCCCGTCGGACGAAGTTGACGACGCCAAGCAGTATCACGGCCCCGAGCAACGACACCGCGAACGATCCGATCGTCAACGGCGAATTGTTGATATCGCCCCGCGCCATGATCAGGCCGCCAAGAAACGCACCGACGATCCCGACGATGATGTTGACGATGACCCCATTGTTATCGCGCATGATCAAGGCAGCGAGCCAGCCGACCACGCCGCCGACGATCAACCAAAGAAGCGAGATCACGATACTATCTCCTGTCCAATAGGTACGAGATAGCCTCTCCGCTAAGCATCGAGAAGATGCGAAGAGTTCAAATCATCTGGTGCACCTGCATCACGGCCGACAGGCTTCGGCGCTACCGGTCCGCGGCGGGTCGCTTGTCGGGCCGGTTTTGGATGCCGTGCGCAAGGCCCCGCTCGCGAGCCCAGATGATCGCAGCTCCGCGGGTCTTGACGCCGATCTTGGCGTAGATGCGGGCGACGTGGTTGCGCACCGTGTTCCGCGATAGCGACAGCTTCTCGACGATAGCGGCGTCGTTCAGGCCGAGACAGACGAGTTCAAGAACCTCGTGCTCGCGCCGCGTCAATTCGGCGACCTCGACATTGCTGCGTTCGTGCGGGCTGCGCAGCGATGCCAGTTTCTCGACGACGTTGCGGCTGAACCACTTCGCGTCCTGCATGACGGCATCGAGCGCGGCGATGAGCTCGAGCTCGGAGTGACGCCGTGCGGTGATGTCCTGGATCACCCACAGCACGCAGGGGTCCTCGCCGATCGTGATCGGTGCCGCCGAGACGAGACAGTCGAGCAGCGTACCGTCCTTGGTGCTGACGCGGGCGTCGACCTTGCTTAGTCCCCCCGCATTGATCAGCTCCTGCTCGAGGCGGCGCCGGGTCGCGGCGCTGTCCCACAGTGTCAGATCGCTGGGCGTACGGCCGACCGCGTCGTTGCCGTATCCGGTCATCTCGTGGAACGCCGCGTTCGTATGAAGCAGCCGGTGATCCTTGAGCGACGCCACGACCATCGCCACCGGCGCCAGCTGGAATGCCCCCGAAAAGCGTTCTTCGCTCGATCGCAACGCCTTCTCCGCCCGCCGGCGTGGCTCGAGATCGGCGAAGGTGAACAGCATGCAGGGATCGTCGCGCACGATAATCGTCTGTCCGGCGACGACGACGAGCTTCAGCGCGCCGTCGCGCAGTTCGAGCTCGGACTCCATCTGCGGCACGGTTTCCCGGCGGGCGATGCGCTGGGTCGCGAGGTCACGATCCGACGCATGCTTGAACAGGTCGAATTCGTAGAGCGAACGCCCGACGATCTCCTCCTCGGTATACCCGGTCATCTCGAGGAAGCCCTCGTTGACGCGCGAGAAACGCAGGTCGTCGAGCCGGCAGATCAGGGCCGGTGCCGGGTTGGCGTTGAATGCCTGGTCGAAATCATGTTCGGCCTCGAACTGCGCGGAGTCGTTCCGGATGATCAGCGCGAGGCATTCGGTCCGGCCATCGGCGTCGGTCAGGACGAGGCTGCGAACGTGGTGGACCCATTCGGGGCCTGACTTCCCGGCGCGCGTGACCTCGACCGCGACACCGTTGAACGCCTCTCCGGCCATCGCCCGGTCGATCGGATAATGGCCGTGATCGAGCGGGACATGGCCGCGGTAGCTGAGCTGGAATTTCGAGCGGAAATCGGTGACGTTGGCACCGAGCCCGGCCAGCGTCTTGGCCCCGTGCATGGCGAGCGCGGCATCGTTCGCCCACAGGATCGCCTCGTCGGGGGCGATCAGGATTATGCCCTCGTCGAGATTGGCCACAATGCTTTGCAGGTGGCCGATACTTGCCGCCTCCTTGAGCCTTGTCGCCGCCCTGATCTTGCCACCGGCCAAGCTGCGCTTCCCTTGCTGTCACCAATCCCGGTTCGAAACGCGCGCGGGCGATAAATGTGACGGGCGACGGGATATCGGGCGAGCTAATCCTCAGTTCTGGCCGAGATAGGCGGCGATCAACATGCCCGAAGTTTCGACAAGGGTGGACGACGGACCCTGCGATCCCGAGGTGTGCCGGCTGCTGCTCGCGCCTTCGATCAACAGCATCAGCCCATCGGCGAGACCATCGGGGTTCTTGAGCCCGAGCCGGCGCGTCAACTCGCCGAGCCGATTGCGCGTCGCCGCCTTGCAGCCATCGGTGATCATCCGCGACGGGTGCGTCGCATCGGGAAACTCGACCGCGGCGTTGGTGGCGGCGCAACCGCGATAGTCGGGCGCGGCGATCTCGGCAGCGAAATCGGCCATATGCGCGCGAAGCTCGCCGAGCGGATCGCCAGGAAATCGCGCGGCGGTCGCTTCCCAGCGCGCATTGCTATCCTCAATCTGCCGCTGGAGACAGACGACGATCAAGTCGTCCTTCGACGCGTAGCTGCGGTAGAGCGTCGGCTTTGTGACCCCGGTCTCGTGGACGATCTCGTCGACCCCAACCGCCCGAATCCCGCGCGTATAGAACAGGTTGGTTGCGGTATCGCACAGCCGGTCGGCCGCCGTTCGACGGACCGTCACGGTGCCTGGGTCGGCTGGCGCTTTGTGAGCAGACATTTTTTCTTTGCCTTCCATCACGCCTGAATCCCCAACCGGCGCTTGATCTAAATGTAACCGACCGGTACGTAACGTCAAGCACGTACCGGTCAGTCACGTTCAGGCCGGAATTTAGCGTAGGGACGATGAACATGGCATTTCTGGAATTCGACGAAAATGGCGTGGCGACGAACTTCGTTGCCAGCTGCATCGCCCCGCCGGTCGCGGCCTTCTCGAAGCTAGAATGGACCGTCGTCGGCCTTGCCCGGCATGACCGGCTGCAGACGATCAAGCGTCCGCCATTCATCGAGAAGCTGCTGACGATGCTCGTCGGCGAAGCGCGCGACCCGAGCCTCGCCAACCCGCGGCTCGAGACGCTGCGCCAGACGGTGCTGGCGATCCGCCGCTGGGGCGCCGCCCTCCCCGGCGACATCGCCGCCGCCTTCGACGCCGCCGGCTTCAGCCGCGGACAGCTCGACATCCTTTTGAACACGATCGCGGCCGACCTTTCGCCGCGCGCCACGGAGCGCTTCGCATGAACATGGCCACCCAGTCCGACTTCGCGCGGGCGATCGGCGTCGTCCGGCACCGGCACCGACGGACCGCAATCGCGGTTGCCTTGGCGTCGGTCGCGCTGGTCGGCCTAGGCGCGTCGAAGCTCATCGCCAGCGATCCCGTGGTCGCCGCCGCACCGCCGCCGCCCGCGGTGACGGTCGCGCTGCCGGTGACGCGGCAGGTCGACGAGTGGGACGACTACATCGGCCGTTTCGCGCCGAGCAAGTCGGTCGAGATCCGCCCCCGTGTCTCGGGCGCGCTGACCGGCATCTTCTTCAAGGACGGCGAGATCGTGAAGCAGGGCCAGCTCCTGTTCCGCATCGATCCGCGCCCGTTCGCCGCCGCGCTCGCCGAGGCCCGCGCCAAGGAAGCCAGCGCATTGTCGTCGGTCCAGCTGGCGAAAAGCGCGCTCGCCCGCGCCACCCGGCTGATCGCCGACGACGCCGTCTCCGCCGAGGAGATCGATACGCTGCGCGCCAACCTCCGCGCTGCCGAGGCCGCCGTCGGCGCGACGCAGGCGCAGGTCACCGCGCGCGCGCTCGACGTCGAATTCACCGAAGTCCGCTCGCCGATCACCGGCCGCATCTCCGACCGCCGCGCCGACATCGGCAACCTCGTCGCGGGCGGCGAGGCGTCGAGCGCGACGCTGTTGACGACAGTCTATGCCCTCGACCCGATCTACTTCAGCTTCGATGGGTCGGAGGCGCTCTACCTCAAGGCGCGCCGCGACACCGAGGCCGCCAAGGCGCGCAACGGTGGCGGCCTGCCGGTCCAGCCGGTCCAGATTCAGCTCCAGGACGAGACCGGCTATCGCTGGAAGGGCCGCATCGACTTCAGCGACAACCGCCTCGACCCCGGCGCCGGCACGATCCGCGGCCGCGCCATCGTCGCCAACCCGGGCTATTTCCTCACCCCCGGCATGTTCGGCAACATGCGCCTCGCGAGCGGCGCGACGCGGGCCGCGCTGCTGGTTCCCGACAGCGCGATCGGCACCGACCAGGCGCGCAAGATCGTCCAGATCGTCGGCAAGGACAATATTGTCGCGACGCGTGCGGTCGTCCTCGGACCGGTCATCGACGGGCTGCGGATCGTCCGCAGCGGGCTTGCTCCCGGCGACCGCGTCATCGTCGAGGGGATGCAGAACGCCACCCCCGGCTCGCCGGTGACCCCGCGCACGACGACCGCGACCGCCATCGCCAGCGCCGCGCCTGCCGAGACCGCCGACTCCGCCGCGCCGATCGCGGCGCAGGCGACCTTCACCCGCTAGACGCCATCCCGGCACTGCCGGGTCGCCAGATCGACGACGGACCCCGTTACGGCGCTTGCCGTGGCGACAGAATAATTCGCTCCAAGCACATCGTTTCAGGACGAAATCTATGAACTTCTCGCGCTTCTTCATCACCCGGCCGATCTTTGCCGCGGTGCTGGCCATCGTCATCGTCATCGTCGGACTGGCCGCCTATTTCCGGCTGCCGATCTCGCAATACCCCGACATCGTCCCGCCGACGGTGACGGTTAGCGCGAACTATCCGGGAGCGACCGCCGAGGTCGTCGCCGACACCGTCGCCGCGCCGATCGAGCAGGAGATCAACGGCGTCGACAACATGCTCTACCAGTCGTCGCAGTCGACCGGCGACGGCCGGCTGGTCATCACCGTCACCTTCAAGATCGGCACCAACCTCGATGCCGCGCAGGTCCTCGTCCAGAACCGCGTGGCCATCGCCGAGCCGCGCCTGCCCGAAGACGTCCGCCGCCTCGGCATCGTCACGCAGAAGACCTCGCCCGACTTCCTGATGGTCATCAACCTGATCTCGCCCGACAAGTCGTTGGATCGCAGTTACGTCTCGAACTACGCGCTGACGCAGGTCCGCGACCGGCTGGCGCGCGTCGACGGGGTCGGTGACGTCCGTCTGTTCGGTGCCCGCGACTATGGCATGCGGGTGTGGATCAACCCCGGCAAGGCGGCATCGCTCGACCTCACCGCGGGTGAGATCGTCGCCGCGCTGCGCGCCCAGAACGTCCAGGTCTCCGCCGGTACGCTCGGCCAGCCGCCGTACGACCGCGGCAATGCTTTCCAGCTCAACGTCGAGACGCAGGGCCGCCTGACCGACCCGGCGCAGTTCGCCAACATCGTCATCCGCACCGACGCCAGCGGCCGCCAGACGCGTGTGTCCGATGTCGCCCGGGTCGAGCTCGGCGCGCAGGACTATGGCACCAACACCTACCTCAGCGGGCAGGAGTCGCTGATCATCGCGGTGTTCCAGCGCCCCGGCTCGAACGCGCTTGCCGCCGCCGACGGCATCAACGCCGAACTGAAGACGATGTCGGCGCGCTTTCCCAAGGGTCTCGAATACCGCGTCATCTACAACCCGACGGCGTTCATCAGCCAGTCGATCGACGCGGTGAAGCACACCTTGCTCGAGGCGATCTTCCTCGTCGTCCTCGTCATCCTCGTCTTCCTGCAGAGCTGGCGCGCCGCGATCATCCCGATCATCGCCATCCCGGTGTCGCTGATCGGCAGCTTCACGATGCTGTCGGTGCTCGGCTACAGCCTCAACAACCTGTCGCTGTTCGGGCTGGTGCTGGCCATCGGCATCGTCGTCGACCACGCCATCGTCGTCGTCGAGAATGTCGAGCGCAACCTCGAACGCGGCCTGTCCCCATTGGAGGCCGCCCGCACCTCGATGGACGAAGTCTCGGTCGCGCTCGTCGCCATCGTCCTCGTGCTGTGCGCGGTGTTCGTGCCCACGGTGTTCCTGACCGGCATCTCCCGCGAGTTCTATCGTCAGTTTGCGGTGACCATCACCACCGCCACCGCCATTTCCCTGTTGCTTTCGCTTACCCTGTCACCCGCACTCGCGGCGATGCTGCTGCGCGGCAAGCACGCCAACGTCTCGGGCCTCCATGACTGGCGGCGGATCGGCCACAACGCCGGGGCCGCCTTCAACCGCGGCTTCGACAAGCTCAGCGACGCCTACGCCGCCATGACCCGCGCCCTCGTTCAGCGCCCGGTGTCGATGTTCGTCGCCTATGCGACGCTGATCGCGCTGACCGTCGGCGCCTTCACCTACACCCCGACCGGCTTCATCTCGGCGCAGGACCAGGGTTACTTCCTGACGATCGTCCAACTCCCGCCGGGCGCGTCGCTGGCGCGGACCGATGCCGTCCTGCGCAAGGTCGCGGCACGGCTGATCCCATTGAAGGGCGTCCTCGGCACGGTCATGCTCGCGGGCTTCGACGGCCCGTCGCAGACCGCCGCACCGAACTCCGCCGCCGCTTATGTCCCGCTCAAGTCGTTCGAGGAGCGCGCCAAGCTCGGCGTCACGCTCAAGAGCATCATGGCCGAGGCGCAGGCGAAGATCGCCGACATCGACGAGGCGCGCCTGCTCGTCGTGCCGCCACCGCTGATCCAGGGGATCGGTTCGGCCGGCGGCTACCGCATCATGGTCGAGGACCACGGCGGCCACGGCTATGCCGCGCTCGGCAAGGTCTCGTTCGGGCTGATCGGCAAGGCCAACACGACCAAGGGGCTCGCCCAGGTCTACAGCTTCTTCGACACCGGCACGCCGAGCGTCTTCGCCGACATCAACCGCGCCAAGGCCGACCTGCTTGGCGTGCCCCCGGCGCGTGTCTTCGAGGCGCTCCAGGTCTATCTCGGCTCGGCGTTCGTCAACGACTTCAACCTGCTCGGGCGGACGTATCGCGTCACCGCACAGGCGGACGCGCCGTTCCGCAACACCGTCGCCGACATCGCCAATCTGAAGACCCGCTCGAACTCCGGCGCGATGGTCCCGCTCGGCGCGGTCGCCAACTTCCACGACAAGACCGGGCCGTACCGCGTCACGCGCTATAACCTGTTCCCCGCGGTCGAGGTCGACGGCGACACCGCCCCGGGCTTCTCGTCGGGCCAGTCGCTCGCCGCGATGGAGCATCTCGCCGCCGCCACCCTGCCCGCCGATTATACGACGTCGTGGACCGGCATCGCCTTCCAGCAGAAGGCGGCCGGGTCGACCGCCGCGCTCGTCTTCGGCCTCGCGGTGGTGTTCGTCTTCCTCGTCCTCGCGGCGCAATACGAAAGCCTGACACTGCCGCTGGCGATCATCCTGATCGTGCCGATGTGCCTGTTGGCGGCGATGGTCGGCGTCAACCTGCGGGGGATGGACAACAACGTCCTGACCCAGATCGGCCTCGTCGTGCTGATTGCGCTGGCGGCGAAGAACGCGATCCTGATCGTCGAATTCGCCCGGCAGGCGGAGGAGATCGACGGGCTGACCCCGGTCGAGGCCGCCGTCCGCGCCGCCCGCGACCGGCTTCGCCCGATCCTGATGACGTCGTTCGCCTTCATCCTCGGCGCGCTGCCGCTGGTGCTCGCGACCGGCGCGGGAGCCGAGCTTCGCCAGGCGCTCGGCACCGCGGTGTTCTTCGGGATGATCGGCGTCACCGGCTTCGGGCTGGTCTTCACCCCGACCTTCTACGTCGTCTGCCGCGCGCTTTCGGGCTGGCGTCCCAGCCCCCGCGCAACGGAGACCGCCGCGCTCCAGCCGGCCGAATAGGACCATGACGATGCATCGTGCACTCAGCCTCACCCTCCTGCTCGCGCTCGCCGCGTGCAAGGTCGGCCCCAACTACGTCCACCCCGAGGCGATCTCGAGTGCCGCGCCGCCGTTCATCGGCAGCACGACGGCGGCGGTGTCGAGCACCGACCAGCCCGACGGCGACTGGTGGCGGCTGTACCAGGACCCGGTCCTCGACGGCCTCGTCGCCGACGCGCTGCGGGCGAACAAGGACATCGCCGTAGCCACCGCCAACCTCGACAAGGCGCGTTCGGCCCTGCGCGCGGTCCGTAGCGACCGCTTCCCGAACGCCAGCCTTGGTGTTCAGGGCGGCTACCAGCGCCTGCCCGCGAGCCAGACCCTGCCGGGATCCAGCCGCAGCGGCAGCACCGTCGATGGCGGCTTCACCGTCGCCTACGAGGTCGACCTGTTCGGGCGCATCTCGCGCGGCGTCGAGGCGGCCCGCGGCGATGTCGCTGCCGCCGACGCCGACCGCGATGCCGTCCGTGTCGCCATCGTCGCCGAGACCGCGCGCGCTTATGCCGACCTCGGCTCGCTCGCCGAGCGCATCCGCGTCGCCAAGCGCATCGTCGAGCTCGTCGACCAGAGCGTCCAGCTCACCGCCAAGCGCTACGAGGCCGGGCGCGCCACCCGCCTCGATACTTCGCGCTCCGCAACGCTGCGCGACCAGGTCCGCGCCACCGTGCCGCCGCTCGAAGCCGAGCGCGAGGCGGCGATGTTCAGCCTTGCGACGCTGACCGGGCGGACGCCGCGCGACTTGCCCGCCGCGATCGGGACCAGCGCCGCCGTCCTCCACCTCGACCGTCCGCTGCCGGTCGGCGACGGCCGCGCCCTGCTCGCGCGCCGCCCCGACGTCCGCGCCGCCGAGCGCCGCCTCGCCGCCCAGACCGCACGCATCGGCGTCGCCACCGCCGATCTCTACCCGACGATCTCGCTCGGCGGCTCGGCCGGATCGACCAGCACCGGGCTCGGCAACGCGCTGACCGGGAGCGCCTTCCGCTTCTTCACCGGCGGGCTGCTGTCGTGGAACTTCCTCAACCAGGAGCCCGCCCGCGCCCGCATCGCCGGTGCCCGCGCCGACACCGCCGCGGCGCTGGCGACCTTCGACAAGACCGTGCTCCAGGCGTTGCAGGAGACCGAGACCGCGCTGTCGGCGTTCAGCCACGAGCTCGACCGGCGGCAGGCGCTCGCCGATGCACAAACCGAGGCCGCGACCGCGGTCCGCATCGTCCGCGCCCAGCTTCGCGAAGGCCGCGTCGACTCGCTCAGCCTGATCGACGCCGAGCGCAGCTACTCTGACACCGAGGCGGCGCTGGCCGCGTCCGACGCCCGCGTCGTCACCGCGCAGGTCGACCTGTTCCGAGCCCTCGGCGGCGGCTGGCAGGACAAGCAGAAGACGGAAATCTCGGCACTGTGAGGTTTGGCGAGCGGCGACGGCGGTCGTGGAAGCGTTGCGTGGACCGTCGGCACGAAGCACTCTATTGCGACAGCCCGAGCGCGAATCAGGCGGGGGCTAGCCCAGCCGCCCGGCGATGCTCAAGCAACAGCAAAGTGTTTCCTGTGCAACAGCTTATCAGCCGCAAGTTCGTCGGATCGCCGGGAGCCTGGCTCCGTTGCGCGCGGTATGCCGCCACCGGCATCGCGCTGGTCGTCGGATCGACGCTTGCCGCCCAGATGGTGTCGATACCGCTGGGCGGACCCCGTCCGCAACGGCCGTCGCCGAACGCAGGACTACTCGGCGCACCGGCGGATATTGCCGGAGCGCTGGAGACCAGGCGCCGCTCGCCCGCCGAGCGCAGCCTCGACGAGGCGCGCCATCCGGCCGAGGTGTTGACGTTCCTCGGCCTGTCGAACCGCGTGCGCGCCTTTGTCGTCGAGCGCGACCCCGGCTATTTCGGCGCGATCATCGGCGCCGCGATCGGCAACGGCCGGGTCACCGAGCTGCTGCCCGCCGCCGCGCTGCAGGACCCGGCCGCGCGCGCGGCGGTGAGCAACGAAATCAGCCTCGCGCCGGGCCTGACTCCCCTCGCCGTCGCGCCCGCCGCGCTTCGGCTGGCACCGGGCAGCCTCGATTTCGTCCTGCTCGACCTCGCGTTCGACCGGCTGTCATCGGCGACCGCACCCGACGCCCGTGCCGCCGACATCGCGGCCTTTATCCAGAAGCTGTTCTCCGCCGTCAGGCCCGGAGGCATCGTCGGCGTCGTCGGCGATCCCGCGCCGTCCGACGACCCCCGCGCCGACGCCGCGACCGGAAGCGCGGCGTCGAAGGTGAGAGCCGACTTTTCACGCGCCGGGTTCATCCTCGACAACGCCGGGCGCCTGCGCGGCGACGACGGTGGGTCCGCGGCGACGGACGAGCCGGCCGCGCCGCCCCGCTTCATCCTCAGGTTCCGCAAACCCGAGTGACCTCGCCCATTTTCGTTACGGGAGCGTCATCTGCGCTTGTCGAGCCTTTCTTCCTTTCGTAACAACTACCTGTCGTGCATGGTCGCACGCGATCCTTTGCGCGGAGAGAGACCTTGCTGAGACGTGACTTCCTCACCGCATCCGGCTTCGGGGTCGGCGGTTTCGTGCTCCCCTCGACGTTCGGCAAGCTCATCGCCGCCGAAGCGCTGGTGGACGGCGCGATCGCCATCACCGTCAAGAAGACGCTCGCCGACGCCGCGCTCGCCGCGGCAACCGCCGCGGGGGCGAGCTATTGCGACGTCCGCGTCGGCCGCTACCTCCGCCAGTTCGTCATCACCCGCGACGCCCACGTCGAGAACGTCGTCAACACCGAATCGATCGGCGTCGGCATCCGCGTCATCGCCGGCGGGGCATGGGGCTTCGCTGCGACCAACGACATGACCACCGACGGCGTCGCCACCGCCGCGCGACAGGCGGCGGCGATCGCCAAGGCCAATGCGCGCAACCAGACCGCCCCGGTCCAACTCGCCCCGACGCCAGGCGTCGGCGAAGTGTCGTGGCGCGCGCCGATCCGGACCAGCGCGATGTCGGTCCCGGTCAAGGACAAGGCGGCGCTCCTGCTCGACGTCAATGCCGCGGCGCTGGCGAACGGTGCCGACTTCATCCAGTCGATCCTGTTCTCGGTCAACGAGCAGAAGTATTTCGCCTCGACCGACGGCTCGTACATCGACCAGGACGTCCACCGCATCTGGCCGCTGATGCGCGTCACCGCGGTCGACAAGGCGACCGGCAAGTTCCGCACCCGGTCCGAACTGTCGGCGCCGATGGGCCTTGGCTACGAATATCTCGACGGCAACAAGGCCGACCAGACCGTCCTGCCCAACGGCGTCGTCGTCTATGGCAAGTCGTACGATATGAAGGCCGACGCGATCGCCGCGTCGAAGCAGGCGCGCGCAAAGATCAAGGCGCCGTCGGTCAAGCCGGGCAAGTACGACCTCGTCCTCGATCCGTCGCATACCTGGCTGACGATCCACGAGTCGGTCGGCCACCCGACCGAACTCGACCGCGTTCTCGGCTATGAAGCCAACTACGCCGGGACGAGCTTCGCCACGCTCGACAAGCGCGCCAACCACTTCAAGTACGGCAGCGACCACGTCACCATCGTCGCCGACAAGATCCAGCCGGGCAGCCTCGGCGCGGTCGGCTACGACGACGAGGGCGTCAAGACCAAGCGCTGGGACCTGATCAAGGACGGCGTGCTGGTCGATTATCAGGTGATCCGCGACCAGGCGCACATCATCGGCAAGAAAGCGTCGGACGGCTGCTGCTACGCCGATTCATGGTCGAGCGTGCAGTTCCAGCGGATGGCGAACGTCTCGCTCCTGCCCGGCAAGGCCAAGCTCAGCGTCCCCGACATGATCAAGGATGTCGAGAACGGCATCTACATCGTCGGCGACGGCTCGTTCTCGATCGACCAGCAGCGCTACAACGCCCAGTTCGGCGGACAGCTGTTCTATGAGATCAAGAACGGCAAGGTCGGTGGGATGATCGAGGACGTCGCCTACCAAATCCGCACGCCCGAGTTCTGGAACGCCTGCGTCGGCGTCTGCGACGAGAGCGACTACCGCCTCGGCGGGTCGTTCTTCGACGGCAAGGGCCAGCCGGCGCAGGTCTCGGCGGTCAGCCACGGTTCGTCGACCGCGCGCTTCAACGGCATCAACGTCATCAGCACCGCCCGCTCGCTCGGTTGATCCGCGCTCCAGGAGACATATTCAGATGAGTATCTTCACCGAGGCGCAGGCCAAGGCGATTCTCGACAAGGTCATCGCGCTGTCGAAGGCCGACCAGTGCACCGCCCAGCTCAAGGGCTCGATCGACGGCAACGTCCGCTTCGCGCTCAACAACGTCTCGACGAGCGGGATCGTCAGCAACGTCGACCTGTCAGTCGAGGTCGCGTTCGGCAAGCGTGTCGGCATCGCCACGATCAACGAATTCGACGACGCCGCGCTCGAGCGTGTCGTCCGCCGCGCCGAGGACCTCGCCAAGCTCGCCCCCGAAAACCCCGAGTTCATCCCCGCGGCCGCCAAGCAGGCGTACAAGCCAACCGCGACGTTCAGCCCGGCGACGGCGGCGATCACCCCCGAATATCGCGCGCAGGTCGCGGCGGACTCGATCCAGCCGTGCAAGGCCGAAAAGCTTGTTGCCGCGGGCTTCCTCCAGGACGGCCAGAGCTTCGTCGCCTTCGCCAACAGCAAGGGCAATTTCGGCTACCAGCAGGCGACCAACATCGATTACACCTGCACCGTCCGGACCGACGGTGGTCGCGGCTCGGGCTGGGTCGGGCACAACCTGCAGGACGCCAAGGCGTTCGATGCCAGCGCCGACATCCGCGTCGCGATGCGCAAGGCGAGCGCGTCGGCCCAAGCCAGGGCGATCGAGCCGGGCAAGTACACCGTCATCCTTGAGCCTGTCGCCGCGGCGGGGCTGCTCGGATTCATGTTCAACGACTTCCGGGCGCGCGAGTCCGACGAAGGGCGCAGCTTCCTGTCGAAGAAGGGCGGCGGCAACAAGCTTGGCGAACAGATCTTCGACCCGCGCGTCAATTTCACCGCCGACCCCGGGCATCCCGACGCGCTCGTCATGCCATGGGACGACGACGGCCTGCCGCGCGAACGAACGCCGATCGTGACCGACGGCAAGGTCGCCAACCTGCAATACACGCGCTACTGGGCACAGAAGCAGGGCAAGCGCGCGACCGGCGAGCCCGGCAACATCATCATGGCGGGCGGCACCAAGACGACCGCCGAGCTGATCAAGACCACCGCCAAGGGCATCCTCGTCACCCGCACCTGGTACATCCGCATGGTCGATCCGCAGACCGTGCTGCTCACCGGGCTGACCCGCGACGGGACGTTCTACATCGAGAACGGGCAGATCAAGTATCCGCTCAAGAACTTCCGCTTCAACGAATCCCCGGTGATCATGCTCAACAACATCGAGGAGCTGGGCAGGCCGGTCCGCGTCAAGGGCGACGAGTCCGACCTGATCATGGTCCTGCCGCCGATGAAGCTGCGCGACTTCACCTTCACCTCGCTGTCGGACGCGGTCTGAGCCGAATGCCGGGTCTGACCCGGGGGGACTTTTTGCGCTTGGCTGCCGGCGGTCTCGCCGGGGCGCTGCTCGAGGCTCCGCTGCGCGCGGCGGGAGCGGTCGCGCGCGGCTACGACTTCTGGTTCACCCGGCTCAAGTACGAGTCGGGTGACTGGGATCTCGACCAGCGGATGCCGTCGAACCTGATCACCTCGCTGATCGACTACACCAGCCTGCGCGTCGACCCGAAGGAGCGCATCGTTGCGCTCGCCGACCCGACGATGCTGACCGCGCCGTTCTGCTACATGACCGGGCACAAGCTGGTCGAGTTCAACCCCGCCGAGCGGCGCAACTTCGAACGTTATGTGCGGAACGGCGGCTTCGTCCTCGTCGACGACTGCAACCACGACATCGACGGCCTGTTCGCCAAGTCGTTCGAGCGGCAGATGGCGGCGATCTTCGGCCCCGCCGCATTGAAGCGGTTGAAGCCCGACCACCCGGTCTTCCGCAGCTTCTTCAAGGTCGACGGCCCGCCCAACACTGCCTTCGAGCTCAATGGCTGGGGCGACGACCTGATCCACGATTACCTGCGCGGGATCACGATCGATGGCCGCCTCGGCCTGCTCTACAGCAACAAGGATTACGGCTGCGAGTGGGACTATGACTGGCACAACAAGCGTTTCCTCGCCGAGGACAACACCAAATTCGGGGTCAACATCGTGATGTACGCCCTCACCTCGTGATCCAATATTCCGCGGAGCCGCAATGACGATTTCCGAAGCCGACGTCGAAGCGCGGCTGGCGCGGCTCGGCGACCTGCGCCGGGCGATCGCGACCGCGATCGTCGGGCAGGACGACGTCGTCGAACAGTTGCTGATCGGGCTCCTCGCGGGCGGGCATTGCCTGCTCGAAGGCGTCCCAGGGCTCGGCAAGACCCTCCTCGTCCGCTCGCTCGGCGCGGCGCTCGAGCTCCAGTTCCACCGCGTCCAGTTCACCCCCGACCTGATGCCGAGCGATATCCTCGGCACCGAACTGCTCGAGGAGGACCACGGCACCGGGCACCGCAGCTTCCGCTTCCAGCCGGGGCCGATCTTCACCAACCTGCTCCTCGCCGACGAGCTCAACCGGACCCCGCCGAAGACGCAGGCGGCGCTGCTCGAGGCGATGCAGGAAAAGACCGTCAGCTACGCCGGGGTGACCCACGTTTTGCCCGACCCGTTCTTCGTCCTCGCGACGCAGAACCCGATCGAGCAGGCGGGCACCTACCCCCTCCCCGAGGCGCAGCTCGACCGCTTCCTGCTCAACATCCGCGTCGATTACCCGAGCGAGGCCGAGGAGCGCGACATCCTCGTCGCGACGACCGGCGGGGTGGGCGCGAAGGTGCCGCGGGTGATGGACGCCGCCGCCGTCGTCGAGCTCCAGGCGCTGGTCCGCGACGTCCACGTCGGGCCCGACCTGCTGCTGTGGGTAACCCGCATCGTCCGCGCCACGCGGCCGGGGGAGTCCGCGCTCAGCGAAGTCCGCAAGTACGTCCGCTGGGGCGCGGGACCGCGCGCCGGGCAATCGCTGATCCTCGCGGCGAAGGCGCGGGCGCTGATGCGCGGGCGGCTCGCGGCGACGCGCGACGACGTCGTCGCGCTCGCCGCGCCGGTAATGCGCCACCGCCTGTTGCTGTCGTTCGCCGCCGAGGCCGACGGGCGCAGCGCCGACGACGTCATTGCCGAGGTCCTGCGCGGCGTCGCATTTCCAGCGTGACGTGACGTGGTCGACCTGATCCCGCCCGAGGTCCGCAGCCGGTTGCGGGGCTTGCGCCTGTCGTCGCGGCGCGCCGCCGGGCAAAGCGGCATCGGCGCGCACGCCAGCCGCAGCCGCGGGTCGGGGCTCGAATTCGCCCAGTACCGCGCCTACGAACCCGGCGACGAACTCCGCCAGATCGACTGGAAGTTGTACGCCCGCTCCGACCGCTTCTTCGTCCGCGAGGCCGAGCGCGAGAGCCCGCTGGCGCTGTGGATCGTGATCGACGCCAGCGCCTCGATGGCCCAATCCGACGCCGCACGCCCCGGCTGGTCGCGCCTCGACGCGGCGAAGGCGCTCGCCGCCTGCCTCGCCGAACTCGCGTTGCGCGAGGGCGACCGCTTCGGCTGGATCGTCCTGCGCGACGACGGCGTCCGCCTCGCCCTCCCCGGGAACGGCCTGCGCCAGCGCGACCGGCTCCTCGTCGAGCTGTCGCCGCTGACCGCGA
Organism: Polymorphobacter sp.; assembly: GCF_025362435.1. GTDB lineage: Bacteria > Pseudomonadota > Alphaproteobacteria > Sphingomonadales > Sphingomonadaceae > Polymorphobacter_B. Next base: position 17,418 of record NZ_JANYGL010000086.1, on the reverse strand, counting down.
GCGGCGGCTTCCCGGCACCCGACAAGCTCGCCCCGCTGTGGGAGCGGATCGGCGCGCGCGACCTCGTCGTCGTCCTGAGCGACCTGTTCGACGACACCTGCGTCGCGCTGGTCGAACGGCTCGCGGCGGCGCGGCGCGAGGTGCTCGCGGTCCAGCTCCTCACCACCGAGGAGCGCGACTTTCCCTTCGCCGGCGGCCACCGCTTCGTCGACCCCGAGACCGGCGTCGAACTCCTCGGCGACGGCCCGGCGATGCGCGCCGACTTCGTCGCGCGCTTCGCCGCGGCACGAGCGGCGCTCGCGGCGCGGCTCGCGGCGGGCGGCGTCGCCTTCGCGACCCATTTTCTCGACGAGGCGGTCGATGCCCCGCTGCGCGCCTTGTTCGGCGCGCGCGAGGCGTCGGCGCGATGACCCCGGTTCTGCTGTTCCCGCTCGGGCTGGCGGCGCTGGCGGCGCTCGCGGTGCCGCTGGTCATCCACCTTGCGCGGCGCAGCGAGCTCGCGCGGATCGACTTCGCCGCGCTGCGCTGGCTCGCCGCCCGGCCGCGCCCGCGCACCCGGCTGCGCTTCGACGAATGGCCGCTGCTGATCGCCCGCCTGCTCCTGCTCGCGCTCATCGCCTTGTGGCTGGCGCGCCCGGCGGTCTTCGGCAGCAGCGACGGCGGCAACTGGGTCGCGGTTGTCCCGGGTGCCGACCTCGCTTCGGTGCCCCGCGGCGACGGCGTCGAGCGGCGCTGGCTCGCCCCCGGCTTCCCCGCGCTCGACATGCCGCGCCCTGCTGGCCCGATCCCCGTCGCAAGCCTGCTCCGCCAGCTTGACGCCGAACTGCCGCCGGGGGCGAGTCTGCGTGTCGTCGTCCCGGCGCAAATCACCGCCGACGCCGAGCGCCCCCGCCTGTCGCACCACGTCGCGTGGCAGGTCACCGCCGGATCGACGCCCGCCGCCCCCAGCCAGGCGGCGAAACCGGCCCCCGCGCTCAGCGTCCGCACCCCGGAGCACCACGACGCCGTCCGCTATCTTCGTGCCGCCGCGGTCGCCTGGGCACCGCCGGGTCGCGCCCCCGGTTTCGAAGTCGGACCACCGTCCGCTCCGTTGCCGCCCTACCCCGCCACATTGGTCTGGCTCGCGCCCGGGGAATTGCCGACCGCCCTCCGCGACTGGATTTCCGGAGGCGGTACAGCGCTGGTCGTCGGCACCGGTCCGGTCGCGGCCCCGGTCGTCTGGCGCGATGAAGTAGGCGCGGTGCTCGCGACCGCCGAGCCGATCGGCCGCGGCCGGATCGTCCGCCTAACCCGCCCGCTCGATTCGGCGCAGATGCCGCAACTGCTCGAACCCGGCTTCTCCCAACGGTTGCGCGCGCTCCTTGAAGCCCCCCGCCCCGCCCCGACGCGGGTCGCGGCAGTCGACTATGCTCCCCTCACCGGCGGCGCGACCTACAAGCCGCCCGCGCGCGACCTGCGGTCGTGGCTGGCGCTGATCGTCGCCGCGATGTTCCTCATCGAGCGCTGGCTGGCGACCGGGCGGCGGCGGGGGACCGCGTGACCGCCGCGTTCCACCCCGTCGATTTCGTCCGCCCGGCGCAACGGCGGCGGATCGCCGACGACGTGCTCACCGGCGCCCCGGCCGCCGCGGTTGCCGCCGCGATCGCGTGGCGGCTCGGCGGCACCGTCCCGGCAGTCGTCGTCGCGCTCGTCGTGCTGGCAGTCGTCGCAGCCATCGCAACCCAGCGGGCAAGGCAGCTCAACCGCGGCTGGCTGATCGGGCGGCTCGACGCGACGCGGCTCGATCTCGACGACAGCGCCGACCTGCTGTTCGCTGATGACGGCTCCCTAACCCCGCTGGCACGCCTCCAGCGCGACCGGATCGAGCGCCGCATCGCCGCCGCGATGCCCGACCTACGCCCCGCTTGGTCGCCACGCCGGATCGCCCTCGCGTGGCTCGCCGGGCTGGTTGCCGTCGCGGTGGTCGTCGCCGTCCCCCACCGGCGCGCATCGACCAGCCTCGCGCCAGCCAGCGAGGGTGTGACCGCAACCCCCGGCATGCCGCGCCTCGTCGTGCAGCGGCTGCGCATTGTCCCGCCCGCCTACACCGGCCTCCCGCCACGCAATGCCGCGAGCCTCGACATCCGCGCGCCGCAGGGGTCGCGCCTCGAATGGACGCTGGCCTTCGCGCCGCAGCCTGATGCCGCCGACCTCGTCCCCGCCGACGGTGGCCGCATCGCGCTGACCCGCGACGGCGCGGTGTGGACCGCCCGCCGCACCCTCGACCGGTCGCTGCTCTATCGCGTCGTCCCGCGCGCCGCGGGAGTCGCCCTGCCCCGCCTCCACCGGCTCGACGCGATCGTCGACGCCCCGCCGCAGGTCAAGGTGATCGCTCCCGACCGCAGCCTCGTCCTTCTCACGCCGGGGCAGCGCCGCTGGCCGCTGGTGTTCGAGGCGAGCGACGATTACGGCGTCGCCGCGACCGCGCAGCTCCACCTGACGATCGCCGAGGGCGAGGGCGAGAACGTCAAGTTCCGCGAGCAGGTCGTCACCGTCCACGGCAGCAGCGGGACGACGACGCGGCGCTTCACCGTCGCGGTCGACCTCACCGCGCTCAAGTTCGTCGCGGGCAGCGACCTCGTCGCGCAGCTGACCGTCGCCGACAACCGGAACCCCGGACCGCAGGCGGCGCGCAGCCCCAGCCTGATCCTCCGCTGGCCCGCGAGCGAGGGCGAGGCGATGGGGATGGAGGGCGTCGTCACCCGCGCGCTGCCGGCGTATTTCCGCAGCGAGCGCCAGATCATCATCGACGCCGAGGCGCTGCTCAAGCTGCGCCCGCGCCCCGCGGCGCCGCGCTTCCTCGCCAAGTCGGACAGCATCGGCGCCGACCAGCGGCTGCTGCGGCTGCGCTACGGCCAGTTCCTCGGCGAGGAGCAGGAGGGCAAGACCCCGCCGCCGCCGACTGCCGACGCGGCGACGAGCGCGCCGACGGCCGATGCGCCGACGACCCCTGCTCCCGCAACCGCCGAAGGGGACGGCAAAGTGACGCCGCCGCGGTTCGGCAGCGAGGCCGATACGCTCGCGGATTATGGCCATGTCCATGACGAGTCTGAGGCAGCGACGCTGCTCGATCCAGGGACGCGCAAATCGCTGAAGGGCGCGCTCGACGCGATGTGGCAGGCGGAGTTGCACCTGCGGCAGGGCGACCCGGCGGCGGCGCTGCCGTTCGCTTATACCGCGCTCGGGCTGATCAAGCAGGTCCAGCAGGCGACGCGGCTGTTCGTCGCCAAGGTCGGGCCGGAGCTGCCCGCGATCGACGAGACGCGGCGGCTGACCGGCAAGCGCGACGGCCTCGCGCATCGCGACCTGTCGCCGATCGCGGGAACGGCGGTCGACCCGGCCCCGGCAGCGATCTGGCGTGCGCTCGGCTCGCCCGGCAGCGTCGACCCGGCGCAACTCGCCGCGTTGGAGGCGTGGCTGCGGACCGGCCCGGCGGGGGTCGACGACCGCCTCGCCTTCGCCGCCGCGATCGACGCGGTCCGCCGCCAGCCCGGGTGCAACGACTGCCGCGAGGCGCTGCGCGGCCTGTTGTGGCAGGCCCAGCCGCGCCCGGCGGGAGGGGTCGCGCCGCGCCCCGCCGCGACCGCCGAGGGCCGCCGCTACCTCGATGCGCTGCGAATGACCCCGTGACGGTTGTGCTTCTTGGGATCGTCGTTGTGGCCGCTGTGTTCGGCCTTGTGCGGACCGGTGTGCGCGCGTGGAAAACGCCGATAGGAGAACGGGATAGACCGTGGCGGACGGAAATATTGCTCGCCGCCCAGCCAATCTGTGCGGGCCTGCTTTACCTCACCCTGATGCCGTCGAGCCTACAGTCGGGAGGCACCCTGACCGTCCTCACCGCCCATGCCAGCGCGATCGGCGAGATCGTCGGCGGAACCCACCTCGTCGCCCTCCCCGAAGCCCCTGAAATCGCTGGTGCCGACCGCGCCCCCGACCTCGCCACCGCCCTGCGCCGCTTCGCCCCGGCCCGCCTCAAGATCGTCGGCGATGGCCTCGAACCACGCGATATCGAGGCAGTAAACGGCATTCCGGTCGATTTTACCCCGGGAAAGCCCCCATCGGGATTGATCCGCGTCGATTTCCCGCCTCCAGTCGCTCCGGGAGCCACCATCACCGTCGGTGGTCGAGTCAGCGGGATCACGCACCCAGCAGTCGATCTCGTCGACCCCGCCGGTCGCCGGGTCGACACCGCCGTCCCCGACGCCGCCGGTGACTTCGTCGTCTCGGGTACGGCACGCGCTTCCGGACCCGCGCGCTTTACGCTGAAGGTTCGCAGCGGCTCGCAAGTCATTGAGGAGGCACCAGTACCTGAATGGACCAGCGCGGCCCCGCCGGTCCGCCTGCTCCTCCTCGCCGGAGCCCCGGGACCCGAGACCAAGTATTTGCGCCGCTGGGCAAGCGACGCCGGAATGACCGTCCACAGCCAGATCGCAACCGGCGGCGGCCTCGCCCTCGGCGACTCGCCGCTCGCCATATCGCCGTCGACGCTGCAGCAATTCGACATCGCGGTGCTCGACGAACGAAGCTGGGGCAGCCTCACCTCCGGCGAGCGCAGCGCCATGCTCGCCGCCGTCCGCGCCGGTCTCGGCCTCCTCGTCCGCATTGACGGGCCGCTGTCGGTGCCCGACCGCACAGCCTTGCAATCGCTCGGCTTTACGGTCGCGGCGAGCGAGGGCAGCGCCCCCGTTACCCTGCCGAGGGTGGACGAGGCGGCCAGCCTCGCACGCGATGGACCCGGCAGCAGCGACGCCCCGTCACGCCTCAACCGCGACGCTGCCGTCCCGCCATTAACCCGCTGGACGGCCAGGCTCACCGCCCCGACGGCGACTCCCCTGCTTCGCGACGCGACCGGCGCGACGCTGGCACCGTGGCGAAGCGAGGGCGAAGGCCGCATCGCCCTCTGGCCGCTCGACGACAGCTTCCGACTCGTCCTGGCGGGGCACGCTGCAAGCTACGACGACCTGTGGCGCGCCGCCTTCGCCAAGCTCGGCCGCGGCAAGCCACAAGCGACGCCGCGGATCGAACAGCCAGCCCGTGTCGGCCAACGCGTCGCGCTCTGCAACCTCGCCGGCGTCGCCACCGTCACCGCGCCCGACGGCGGCAGCACGACCCTCGTCGACGATCCGGCTGCAGGCTGCGCCGCGTTCTGGCCGCGGACAACCGGTTGGTATTACTTGCGTCAGCAGGGTCAGGCTACAGCGTATCCATTCGCGGTCGAAGCGGCGGGAACGTGGCCCAACGTCCGGGCGCGGGCCATCCGCGACGCGACCCTGCGTCTGGCGTCGGCGCCTGCTGCCCGCCTCTCGACAACAGCCTCTCAAGGTTTCGCTGGTGGACTTTGGCCATGGTTGCTTGCCTGGCTAGCCGCCACGATCGGGCTTTGGTGGTTTGAACGGTCAAAACTCGGCCTCGCACAACGACAGATCATCACCACGTGGACCATCGCATTATGAGCAGCGCCACCGTGCTGGCGACGCGGCTTAGTCTGGTCAGCGTCGCTTGTTCTCCCCTCGTTTGTCCCGCATTCTCGCGGCCTTGGCCTACGGAGCAAGCAGCATGGCAATCGAGCGGATCGGCCACATCAACATCCGCACGCCGGAGTTCGCGGCGACGATGGCGTTCTTCGAAACGGTTTTCGACCTCGTCCGCGGCCCGGCGGCGACGATGGCCGACCAGACCAAAAATGCTTGGCTGCACAGCCCCGACGGCCGCCCGATCATCCATGTCAACGCGATGCTGCCCGGCGAGGTCGATCGGCCCGCCGGCGTCGTCGGCCGCCTCGACCACATCGCCTTCGACTGTTCGGACCGACCGGGAATGGCCGAGCGCCTCGACCGCGCCAGGGTCGACTACGACGTCCGCGAGACGCGCGTGCCGGGGCTCGTCCAGATCAATTTACGCGACCCCAACGGCATCCGGATCGAACTGACCTTCGGGCACGAAGCCGTGCTGCGTGCAGGTTGACCACTGAGGATCGGAGCCCGGCACGATGCACGGCCCCGACAAGAAAGTACGACCCTGCGATCAACGCAGCAGGTCCGTCGTCGGCGGACGCGCCGGACAGCGCCGAAACGATCTTCGCAACATTGTCACTAATGTAAGTTGGCGCGCGAATGCTATCTGGTGTCGATGACCGCTGATCTCACAATCCTGTACGAGCACCCCGCGTGGTTCGTGCCCCTGTTCGCCGCGCTCGATCGACGAGGGGTGCGCTACGAGGCACTGCACCTGTCCGACCATCGCTTCGACCCGAGTGACCCGGCGCCGCCGTCCCCCGTCGTTCTCAGCCGCGTCGCGATGTCGAGCTTCCTCCGCGAGGCCGACCACGGCATCTTCTACGCCGAGGCACTGTTTGCGCATTGGGCGGCGTGCGGTGCCCGGGTGATCAACGGCGCCGAGGTCATCGCAATCGACCGGTCGAAGGCGCGGCAGATGTCGCTGATCGCGGGGCTCGGGCTCGGCATTCCGAAGACCCGCGTCGTCCACCGCGCGGCCGACCTGCCTGCAGCGGCGGCGGAGATCGGCTTCCCGCTGATCGTTAAGGCGAACATCGGCGGGTCGGGTGCCGGGATCGTCCGCTACCAGAGCGCCGAGGAGCTTGCCCAGTCGATCGCCGAGCGGACGACCCCCGAAAGCGTCGACCGCGTGCTGCTCGTCCAGGAATACGTCCCCGCTCGCGCCGGAATCGTCACCCGGCTCGAGACGCTCGACGGCAAGTTCCTCTACGCGATCAACATCGAAAGCCCCGCCGACAGCTTCGACCTATGCCCCGCCGACGCCTGCGAGATCGGGCGCGGGCCGGGCACGATCCGGATGACCCGCGCCGACCCCGCTCCGGCATTGATCGACGCTGCCGAAGCGATCGCGCGTGCCGCCGGGCTCGACGTCGGCGGTATCGAGGTGATGATCGACGACCGCGACGGCGTGGCGAAGTTCTACGACATCAACGCGCTGTCGAACTTCGTCGCCAAGCCGCTCGACGTCCTCGGCTGGGACCCGCACGAACAATTGGTCGACTATCTCGAAGGCGTCATCGCCGCGAAAAGGATCTAGGGATGCGCTATGGTTTCTGGGCCCCGGTTTTCGGCGGCTGGCTGCGCAACGTCGCCGACGAGCGGATGACGGCGAGCTGGGACTATACCCGCGACCTTTGCCTCCGCGCCGAGCAGATCGGCTATGACCTGACGCTCGTCGCCGAGCTCAATTTGAACGACATCAAGGGCATCCAGGCCCCCGCGCTCGATGCGTGGTCGACCGCGGCGGCGCTCGCGGCGGTGACGCAGCGGCTCGAACTGATGGTCGCGGTCCGGCCAAACTTCCACCAGCCAGCGCTGTTCGCCAAGCAGGCGGCTAACATCCAGAACATCAGCGGCGGCCGACTGAGCCTCAACGTCGTGTCGTCGTGGTGGGCCGAGGAAGCGCGCCAGTACGGGCTCCAGTTCGACGCCCACGACGACCGCTATGCCCGGACGTCCGAGTGGCTGCGCGTCGTCAACGGGCTGTGGAGCGAGCCGCGCTTCACCTTCGACGGGCGGCTGTACCGCACCGAAGACGCGATCCTCGCCCCCAAGCCGGTCGCCAAGCCGATCCGCTACGCCGGCGGCGAGTCCGAGGCGGCCAAATCTCTGATCGCCGCGCAGTGCGACGCCTATGTCATGCACGGCGACGAGCCCGCCATCATTGCCGAGAAGATCGCCGACATGCGCACGCGGCGCGAGCGGCTCAACCTGCCCCCGATGATCTACGGCATGGCGGCGTATGCAGTCGTTCGCGACAGCGCCCGCGAAGCCGATGTGGAAGTCGCCCGCATCACCGACATGGGCGACCGCCCGCCGCCCGGGTTCGACAATTTCGACCAGTGGCTGTCGGGAACCCAGCTCGAACGCGAACTCAAGATCCGTGAATATTCGGTCAGCAACCGCGGCCTCCGCCCCGGCCTCGTCGGCACGCCCGAGCACGTCACTGCGCGGATCGCCGAGTTCGAGGCCGCCGGACTCGACCTCCTCCTCCTCCAGATGAGCCCGCAAATGGAGGAGATGGAGCGCTTCGCCGCACAGGTGATCCCGCCCGCCCTGCGCCACGCGGCGTGAACCGTACCCTCGCGACGCTCGCCGGACTGATTATCGGGATCGCGGCGGGGGCGCTGACGACTGCCCGCGGCTGGCCCGCGACCGATGCGCTGGCGGCGGCGAACCTCGTCGGGACATTGTGGCTCGACTCGCTGCGGATGACCGTCCTGCCGCTCGTCGTCACGCTGACCGCAACCGGTACCGCGCGGGCGATCGCGGCGGCGAGCGGCGGCGCCGTCATCCGCCGCGCTGCGCTGCTCGGGCTGTTCCTGCTGCTCGTCTCAGCGGCGGTGGCGCTGCTGCTCGGGCCGCCCTTGCTGGCAGCGTGGTCGCCCGACCCGGCGTCGCTGGCGGCGCTGCGCGGAGCGGGAACGCCGGTGCCCGGGCACTTCGCCGGTTCAGGTGATGCGCTGCTCGGGCTGATCTCGCCCAATCTCGCGGCTGCGGCAGCGGAGGGTGCGATCCCGCCGCTGGCGATCTTCGCCTTGCTGTTCGGCGTCGCCGCGGCGCGCCTACCGGCCGAGCGGACGCGGACCGTCCTCGACGCGCTGGCGCAGGCGGCCGAGATCGTCCTCGTGATCGTCGGCTGGGTCCTCGCGCTCGCCCCGATCGGCGTCGCCGCGCTCGGTTTTGCCCTCGGCGCGCGGCTCGGGCTTGGGGCAGGTTCGGCTCTCGCGAGCTACGTCGGCACACAGATCGCGGTCACCCTCGTCCTCGGCGTCGCGATGTACGCGCTGGCGGCGTTCGGCGCGCGCGTCGGCCTCGGGGCCTTCGCCCGCGCCGCGCTCGAGCCGCAAGCGGTCGCGGCGAGCACGCAGTCGTCGCTCGCTGCCCTGCCCGCGATGCTCGCCGCCGCCGGACGCCTGACCCGGACCGCGGAAGCGGCGAGCGCCCCGGCCGCCGTCCTCCCGCTCGCGGTGGCGCTGTTCCGCCTCGCCGCGCCTGCATCAATAGTGATCGTCACGCTGGCGACGGCGCACCTCCACGGCACCCATCTCACGCCCGCGACGCTCGTCACCGTCGTCGGCCTGTCGATCCTCGGCACGCTGATCATCGCCGGGCTGCCCAACCAGACGACCTTCTTCGCCGCCTACGCCCCGGCGCTGCTCGCCGCACATTTGCCGATCGACCTTCTGCCGCTGTTCCTCGCGGTCGATGTCATCCCCGACATCTTCTACACCGTCACCAATGTCACCGCCGATCTGTCGGTGGCGGCGACGGCAGCGCGGACCGAGCGATCCTAATGGGCAACGACGCCACTAGCTTTCGAGGCCGAGCTTTCGCCCGCGCTCGACCACGGCCGGCTGGATCGCAATCGCGGCGGCGCGGTCGGCCGTCGCGCCGGCGGCGTCGCCCGCCTGCTTGCGGACGACGCTCCGCGCGTACAGCGTCCATGCACTGCGCGGCGCAATGCCGATAGCGGCGTCATAGTCCTTTAGCGCCTGGGTAGCCTCCCCCCGGCGCAGGTGGACGAGGCCGCGGCTGTCGAGAAAAGCCGCGGTTGCGGGGCGGAGGCGGACTGCGGCGTTACAGTCGTCGAGCGCGCGATCGAGATCGCGGTTGAGCAGCGCCCGGGTCCAGCAGCGGCCGTTGAGCGCGTTGGGTCGGGCGGCGTCTTGGGGATGAGTTTTCAGCCACGCATCGAAGTTCGGCAGCGCCGCTTCATAGTCATCGGCAGCCGTGAACATCGAGCCGAGCTGCAGCCTTCGCTCAGATGATGGCGGCAGCGTCTTGTCGGCGACCCGCAGGTCCTCCGACGCTCCGGCTGGGTCACGCGCGCCCAGCCTGAGACCCGCACGCATCAAGCGCGCCTCGGGGTCGACCGGATCGAGGGCGATGGCCTTGTCGAGGTCGGCCGCGGCGAGCAGCGGCTGGCGATTGGCGAGCCGAGCGTTGGCGCGAAGGCGAAGGTAGGGTGCCTCGCTGGGGGCAAGTGCCACGGCCTTGTCGAAGTCGGCCAACGCCGCGTCGAACTTCCCGTTCGATGCCTGGACCGCGCCGCGGCGGCTATAGGCTTCGGCGGTGGTCGGCTCGGCGGCCTTGTCGGTCAGGTCGAGCGGGGTGCCGTCGCTGCTGATGGCCCGCGTCGGCGTCAGGCCGAAGACCGGGCCGCCTTCGTAGGTGATGAGCATCTTGTTGGCGTCGTTGGCGACGTAGATGCGGTGCGTCCGAAAGAAGTCGAAGCCGATGAGCACGTCGCCGTCGCCGATCGCGACCTCACCGAAGCGCAGCTTCGGCTTAGGGATTGCCTCGCCGCCGATCTCGAGCCTGTCGAAGGTCCCGACCCACGTCCGGACAGCGCGGCTGCCGAGCCCGGTCGACAGTCCGGCGGGCACCACGCCCGGGCTGTCGGGCGTCATGCCCGCTCGCCTTGCGGCCGCGAGCGTCATGATCGACGTCTCGGCACCGGTATCGAAGACGGCGCGCAATTTGACCCCGTTCAATGTCACGGTCCCGACGGTGTGGACCTGGAAGGGCGGGTTGCGCGCTTCGAGCGCGATCATCGTGAACGGCTTGGTCCCGGCCCAATAGGCGAGTGATTCGACCGGGCAGTCCCGTGCGCGGAGGAGCCGGATGGCACCGTGCGGCAGGTCATACTCGACATCGCCGATGCCAAGGAAATTCTGCCCGAGGAGGCCGACGGTCCCGGTGTCGGTGCCGCCAACCAGGAAATCGACCTTGGGCAGCGACACGCCGCCAAGGCCGAAGTCGTGGACCGAGGCGATCTCGACCGAGGTATCGCCGTTGACCCCCCGCACCCGGAACCATATTGGCGCCGGGACGAGGTGCAGCCCGAACTCCGCCGCGGAAGCCCGCGACATCGTGCTGTAGAACGCGCCGCTGTCGACGATGAAACGGGCGTCCTTGCCCGCGATTTTAGTCGTGACGATTGGCCGGCCAGCCGTGAGCAACACCGTCATTTCGAGATACTTGGCAAGCTTGCAGCTTTCAGCCGCCGAGACACTGCCTGGGAGCGATCCGGCGATCAGGGCGAGGCCGAGCCCGATGGCCTTCAGCCACGGTCGATCGGGGTACTGATGCGCGGGCCAAATCATGGACATTCCCCCTACTCAACCGTTCCGTCAGTATCGTACTTGATCGATGATGGCGGGATCGGCAGACGTTACGACTGGCGCCCGAATGTGGTCGAGTCTTCCGAAATGCCGGGATCTGCGATCGTCCGCTAAGCCGTGCTTCACCCTGTCAGCGTCGGTATACGAACTGCGTAACGCAGGAACGATACACGGCACCGACCTGATGGTACAATGCGGACGTCGTGGCTGATTACCATCGATATACCGTCGGCACCGTTCCCGCTGGCGCTGAGGCGTCGAACGCGATCAGCCGCCTGCGGGGTCGGCCGTCTCCGGATCGACCGTCGTCCGGCAGCCTGATGCAACATCGCTTCTACCGGCTCGCGGAATTGCGGCTTACCCGTTGTCCTGGCCCGCAGATTCGCGTCTAATCGCACCTTTATTGCGTGGAGCCAGAGTGATGCGATCGACCGTGATGACCGGGCTAGTGGCGGCGCTGCTCGCGACGAGTGCGACTGCCGCCCTCCCGGCGCACCCACAGGCCGAGGCGCAGGCGCTCGACCTCGCCAAGTCGGCGATCTCGCTGCGGTCGGTGCGCGGGCCGGGCAACAAGACCGGCGAGGTCGCCGCGCTGTACAAGCGTGCCCTCGTCGGCGGCGGTTTCCGCGACAGCGACGTCGAGATCATCCCGGTCGACGACACCGTCTATCTGATCGCGACGTGGCCGGGCTCCAATCCGAAGCTCAAGCCGCTCGTCATCTCGGGCCACATGGACGTCGTCGAGGCGATCCCCGCCGACTGGAAGCGCGACCCGTTCACCCCCGTCGTCGAGAACGGTTATCTCTACGGCCGCGGCGCGAGCGACATGAAGCTCGACGGCACCATCGCCATCGCCTCGCTGATCGAGCTGCGCCGCGAAGGCTACCGCCCGCGTCGCTCGATCATCATCGAATTCTCGGGCGACGAGGAGACGGTGATGAAGACCTCGGGGATCATCGCCGAAAAGCTGTCGAACGCCGACCTCGTCCTCAACATCGATGGCGGCGGCGGCGCGCTCGACGAGAAGACCGGCAAGCCGCTGTACTGGACATGGAACGGCGCCGAGAAGACCTACGCCGACTTCGAACTGACCGTCACCAACCCCGGCGGCCACTCGTCGACGCCGCGCCCCGACAATGCGATCGTCCAGCTATCGCAAGCGCTTGTCCGCATCGGTGCCTACCACTTCAAGCCCGAGGTCAGCGACCTGACCCGCGCCTATTTCGTCGAGGCGGCGAAGTACGCGGCTCCCGCGACCGGCGCGGCGATGCGGGCGTTCGCCGCCAACCCCGCCGACCCCGCCGCGATCGCGACGCTGACCGCCGACCCCGAGACCGTCGGATCGATCGGGACGACGTGCGTCGCGACGATGATCAACGGCGGCCACGCGCTCAACGCCCTGCCGCAGCGCGCCACCGCCAACATCAACTGCCGCATTTTCCCGGGCCACAAGCCCGCCGACATCATGGCGGAGTTGTCGCGGGTCGCCGCCGAGCCCGTCGTTCGGTTCAAGGACGTCAGCGAAGGCTCGGTTGCCAGCCCGGCCTCGCCGATGCGCGCCGACTTCATCGGGGCGGTGACGCGCGGTCTCAACACGGTCTATCCGGGCGTGCCGGTATTCCCGAGCCAGGCGTCGGGGGCGAGCGACAGCATGTGGTTCCGCCATCACAACGTCGACAGCTACGGCGCGAGTCCATTGTTTCTCAAGGGGTCGGACGACTTCGCGCATGGCCTTAACGAGCGCGAGCCGGTTGCGAACATCGCCCCGGCGATCACTTATTACCTGTCGGTGTTCAAGGACCTGTCGAAGTGACGCGCCGCGGCTGACGGTCGATGAAGAGCTGCCTCGCCCTCCGCCATCTCGATTTCGAGGATCTCGGCGTGCTTGCCGCGCCGCTCGAAGCGCGTGGCTACACGATCCGCTATGTCGACGTGCCGGTCGAAGGGCTTCGCCCCGAGGACGCGCTGGACACCGACCTGCTCGTCGTCCTCGGCGGCCCGATGAACGTCGATCAGGTCGATCTCTACCCGTGGCTGGCCACCGAGCTGCAGGCGATCAGGTCGCGGCTGGCGGCGGGGCGACCGATGCTCGGCATCTGCCTCGGCGCGCAGCTGATCGCGCAGGCGCTCGGCGCGAGCGTCGTTCAAGCACCGAAGTTCGAGATCGGCTGGATCCCGTTGACGCTGACCGATGCGGGCCGCGCCTCGCCGCTGGCGAGCCTCGCGGGGCTGCAAGTGCTCCATTGGCACGGCTACGGCTTCGATTTGCCGAAAGGTGCCGCCGGCCTCGCCTCGACCCCGCTCTGCCCGCAGCAGGCGTTCGCGATCGGCGACACCATCCTCGCGCTCCAGTTCCACCCCGAAGTCGATCCGGGCGAATTCGAGCACTGGCTGGAGGGCAATGCGGATGACCTCGTCGGCCACGGGATTGATCCGGAGGTGCTGCGGCGGGAGACGCACGAGCTTGGCGCGAAGACCGCGGCGGCGGCGCAGGTGATGCTCGAGACTTGGCTCGATGCCCTCGCAAGTTCATTGGCTTAGCAGCCCGGGCGTCGCTCCGGTGACCAGTGGCGCTCATCTTCAAACCGTCATCCCCGCGAAAGCGAGGACCCATCTCCCGAGTTCCGGAGATGGGTCCCCGCTTTCGCGGGGATGACGACAAATTAGTGCGAGATCACTTTTTCCACACGCCGGGACGACGTTCAAACGTCGATCATTATCGCGCCGCTGCACCGATCCCCGACATCGAGAACGGCCGCGCCGCAACGCTGCTCCCCCACGCCTTGTCCGGCACCGGCCCCATGACGAAGTGCAACTCGCCCCCCGCCCGAACCTCGGCGTCGGTGATATAGCTCCGCGTCAGCGGCGCACCGTTCAGCGTGACGCTCGCGACGTAGCGGTTCGACGCCGTCACCCCATCGGCGCGGACGACGAAGCGCTTGCCGTCGGGCAAAGTCAGCGTCGCCGCGTCGATGAACGGGCGGCCGATCACATATTGGTTCGACCCCGGGGCGACAGGGTAGAAGCCGAGCGCGGTAAACACGAGCCATGCCGACATCTGCCCGAGGTCGTCGTTCCCCGCGAGGCCGTCGGGCGTCGGCTTGTATTGCGACGCGACGATCTGCGCGAGGCGCGCCTGCGTCCGCCACGGCGCCCCTGCGAAATCATACAGATAGGCGACGTGGTGGCTCGGCTCGTTGCCGTGGATATACTGGCCGATCAGCCCGGCGATGTCCTCCGAATGGCTGTAGTCGACCTTCGACGTGTCGAAGTCGAACATCGCGTCGAGCTTGGCGACCGCCTTGGCGTCGCCGCCGAGGACGCTGATCAGCCCCGCCTCGTCCTGCGGCACGAACCAGCTATATTGCCACGCATTGCCCTCGGTATAGTCCGAGCCATAGTCGATCGCCGCCGGGTCGAACGGGGTGCGGAACGCTCCCGTCGATAGCCGCGCGCGAAGCCAGCCGGTTTTCGCGTCGAAGCTGTTGCGCCAGTTGGCGGCGCGCCTGTCGAAGCGGTCGGCGATCTCGGTCCGCCCCATCGCCCGCGACATTCGCGCGATCGACCAGTCGTCATAGGCGTACTCGACCGTCTTCGAAGCCGCCTCGGGCTCCTTGTCGATCGGGACATAGCCGCGCTTCATGTACTCAGCCAGGCCGCCGTACGGCGCGTAGGTCGCGCTCGCCACCATCGCCGCAAGCGCGGCGTCGGCGTCGAAGCCGCGGATGCCCTTGAGGTAGGCGTCGGCGATCACCGGGGCGGCGTGATAGCCGATCATGGTCCACGTCTCGCGCCCGGCGAACTGCCATACCGGCAGGATACCGTACGGGCTCGCCTCGCGACTGGCGACAAGCGAATCAATGACATCGACGGTCGTGCTCGCAGGCTGGATCAATGTCAGCAGCGGATGCTCGGCGCGGAACGTGTCCCACAGCGAGAAGGTCGAGCGGAAGGTAAAGCCGGTCGCCTGGTGGACCGCATCGTCGGGCCCGCGATACCGCCCGTCGGCATCGCTCCACACGCTCGGCGCAAGCAGCGCATGATACAGCGCCGTGTACAGGCTCGTCCGCATCGGCGCGGGGGCGTCGATCTGCACGGCCCCGAGCGCGGTCGCCCACGCCGCCGTCGTCCGCACCCGGACCGCGTCGAAGTCGCCCGACTCGGCGAGGTTCGCGACCGCCGCCGCCTCGTCGACCCCCGACAGCGCGACCTTGACCTCGAGTGGGCGCGCCAGCACGCCGAAGTCGAGCGTCGCCTCGAGCGCGCGCCCGAGCTTTTCGGCGCCCGCATCGCTGCCGCGGCTCGGCCCCTGGAAGCCCTTGTAGGCGATAGCGGGGTCGCGATCGACGAAGGCGTGGCCGGTCAGCGGGGCGGAAAAGCGCATCGCGAAGAACAGCTTGCGCCCGGGAGCCCAACCGCGCGTCTCGCGGAACCCGGTCAGCGTGCCATCGGGGCGGAGGTGGAGCCCCGCCCACAGGATCTTGCCCGGATAATTGTAGATCGACGAGCGCAGGTCGACGACGAGGTGCGCTGGCTTCGCCGGGAAGGTATAGCGGTGGACGCCGATCCGCGTTCCCGCGGTCAGCTCGGCGCGGACCCCGCTGTCGGCGAGGGTCACCGCGTAATAGCCGGGGTGGGCGGTCTCGGTGGCGTGGTTGAAGCGCGAGCGATACCCCGATCCCGGCGTCTTCGGGTCGCCCGGGTCGAGCATCACCGCGCCCGCCTGCGGCACGACGAGGAAGTCGCCGAGGTCGGAATGTCCTGCGCCCGAGAAATGCGTGTGGCTGAACCCCTCGATCGTCGCGTCTTCGTAACGGTATCCGGCGGCGTGGCCGTAGCAGGCGCGGATCTGGCAGCCGGTGTCGGTATCGGGCGACAGCTGGACCATGCCGAACGGCGCGGTCGCCCCGGGGAAGGTATGGCCCTCGCCGCCGGTACCGATCATCGGGTTCACCGCGTCGACCGGCGACGGCATGTCCTGCGCCGCCAGCGCAGCGGGGATCAACGTCGCGAGAAGGAGGAACCGCCGCATCAGTCAGTGATAAGCGGGCGGCGGCCCTTGTGTCCAATGCTCCGCCCCGCCGCGGGTCAGCCGTCGGAGAACAGCAGCCCGCTCGCCGGCTCGCCCGCATCGGGCCCGACAAGCCCCGACAGCGTCAGCCCGAGCAGACGGATGCCGAGGTCGACCGGGAGCAGCGCGCGCAGCAAATTCGTGCCCACGGCGGCAACCTCGGCGCGGTGGGTGATCGGCGCTGTGCGGGTATGCGTGCGGCTGATGATTTTGAAGTCGGCGAACTTGACCTTGAGCGTCAGCGACCGCCCGGTCGCGCCGCTGCGCTCGATCCGCCGCCACGCCGCGTCGACCACCGGCTCCAATGCGGCGAGCAGGTCGGCGGCGTCGATCAGGTCGCGGTCGAAGGTGCGCTCGGCGCCGACCGACTTAAGCGGGCGGTCGGGGCGGACCGGACGATGATCCTCGCCGTGAGCCGCACGGTGGAAGTAGCTGGCACTGCTACCGAAATTCCGGGTCAACGCATCGAGCGCGAAGTCGCGCAGGTCGGCTCCGGAGACGATGCCGAGCGCGTCCATCTTCGCGGCCGTGACCGGGCCGACGCCGTGGAAGCGCTTGACCGGCAGCGCGGCGACGAACCCCGGACCCTGCGCCGGCTTGATCACACATAGGCCGTCGGGCTTGTTCTGATCCGAGGCCAATTTGGCTATGAACTTGTTATAGCTCACCCCCGCCGACGCGGTCAGCCCGGTCGCCTCGCGGATACGCGCCCGGATTTCGGCGGCAATCGCGGTCGCCGAGCCGATCCCGCGGGCGTCGTCGGTGACGTCGAGATACGCTTCGTCGAGCGACAGAGGTTCGATCAGTTCGGTGTAATCGGCGAAGATCGCGCGGATTTGCTGGCTGACCGCCTTGTAGACGTCGAACCGCGGCTTGACGAACACCAGGTTTGGGCAGCGCCGCTTGGCGGTCACCGACGGCATCGCCGATCGCACCCCGAACCCCCGCGCCTCGTAACTTGCCGCCGCGACCACGCCGCGATGCCCGCCGCCGACCGCCACCGGCTGGCCGCGCAGCGATGGATCGTCACGCTGCTCGACCGACGCGTAGAACGCGTCCATGTCGATGTGGATGATCTTTCGCGGATGGGTCACGCGTCGTTCTACCAAATCCCCCCCGGCCCGGGGAGGGGGACCGGCCGAGCGAAGCTCGGTTGGTGGAGGGG
>NZ_JANYGL010000078.1 GCF_025362435.1 Polymorphobacter sp. | reverse complement strand
GAAGGCCGTCGGCGCCGTGGCTGAGGATGTAGGACAAGGCGCGGCTGAACATTCCCATCTGGCCGTGGAAGGCGACCATCCGGCCGAAGCTGAGGTCGTGATCGGCCGACGCGAGCGCCTGCGCCTCCTCGACCAGCTCGTACTTGTCGCGGACCTTGCGGACGAACGGCAGCGGCGCGAACGGGGCGAGTGCCGCCGAGAACACCACCGGCCCCGACCCCGGGCCGCCGCCGCCATGCGGGGTCGAAAACGTCTTGTGGAGGTTGATGTGCATCGCATCGATGCCGAGGTCGCCGGGGCGGACCCGGCCGACGATCGCGTTGAAGTTCGCCCCGTCGCAATAGACGTACCCTCCGGCGGCGTGGACCGCGTCGCAGATGGCGATCATGTCGGGTTCGAACAGCCCGCAGGTGTTGGGGTTGGTGATCATCACTGCGGCAATGTCGGGGCCGAGGCGGGCGGTCAGCGCGGCGAGGTCGACGCGGCCGGCGGCGTTGGCCGGGATGTTTTCGACCGCATAGCCGCAGAAGGCCGCCGTCGCCGGGTTGGTGCCGTGTGCGCTCTCGGGGACAAGGACGGTTCGGCGTTGGGGGCGGGCCTGTGCGGCCCTATGTGCGCCCGTGGCAGTGCCAGTCGCAGCGGCGGCATCGGCGGCGTCGTGGGCGGCGCGGATGGCGAGCATGCCGCACAATTCGCCATGCGCCCCGGCCTTCGGCGACATTGCCACCTCGGGCATATTGGTGAGCTTTTTCAACCATGTCGCCAGTTCGTCAATGAGCTGGAGCGCGCCCTGGACGGTGTCGACCGGCTGAAGCGGGTGGATATCGGCGAACCCGGGAAGGCGTGCCATCTTCTCGTTCAACCGCGGGTTATGCTTCATCGTGCACGAACCAAGCGGGAATATTCCCATGTCGATCGCGTAGTTCTGGCGGCTGAGGCGGGTGAAGTGGCGGACGGCGTCGGGTTCGCTGAGTCCGGGGAGGCTGATCTCGCGGTGACGTTCGAGGCCGCCGAGGCGGGTCGCGACGACTGGCACGTCGGGCAGGTCGACCCCGCAGCGATCGACCGCACCCTTCTCGAAAAGCAGGGGTTCCTCGAGGGTTAGCCCGCGGTTACCGGTGTATGTGGTCATGCCAGCACCTCGTCGAGAGCGTCCTCGAAAGCATCCATGTCGGCGTCGGTCGCGGTCTCGGTGACCGCGACGACGAGCCCGCGCTCGAGGTCGTGGACCCCGGGAAACAGCCGTCCGAGCGACACCCCGGCGAGGATGCCCTTGTCGGCAAGCTTCCGGACGACCGGCCGCGCCTCGATCGGCAACCGGAGCGTGAACTCATTGAAAAAGCTCGTCGTTACCACCTCGACGCCGGGCATCCGCCCGAGCCGCTCGGCAAGCTGGACCGCCCGCGCATGGTTGAGCGCCGCCAGTTTGCGCAGCCCGCTTTCACCAAGCAGGCTCATATGGACGGTGAACGCCAGCGCGCAGAGCCCCGAGTTGGTACAGATGTTCGACGTCGCCTTTTCCCGCCGGATGTGCTGCTCCCGGGTCGATAAGGTTAAAACGAACCCCCGCCGGCCATCGGCATCGACCGTCTCCCCGCACAACCGCCCCGGCATCGCCCGGACATGCTTCTCGCGGCAGGCAAACAGACCGAGGTAAGGTCCTCCGTAGTTTAGCCCATTGCCGATCGACTGCCCCTCGGCAACGACGATATCTGCCCCCATCTCGCCCGGCGAACGGATCAGCCCGAGCGAAACCACCTCGGTGACGACGACCACCAGCAGCGCACCAGCAGCATGACACGCAGCGGCGAGCGGCGACAGGTCGGCGACATGCCCGAAGATGTTCGGGTTCTGCACGACGACGCAACTCGTCTCGCCATCGACCGCGGCAGCGAGCGCGGCGAGGTCGTCGTCGGGGGTGAAGTCGGGGACGCGGGTGACCAGTTCGTCGTCGGTGAAGCGGGTCAAGGTTTTGAGAACGCCGGTGTAATGCGGGTGGACCCCGCTCGACACGCGCGCCACTTTCCGGCGCGTGATGCGGCGCGCCATGAACACCGCCTCGGTCATCGCCGTCGAGCCGTCGTACATCGAGGCGTTCGCAACCTCCATCCCAAGCAGCCGCGCAACCTGCGTCTGGAACTCGAACAGGACCTGCAATGTCCCCTGCGCGATCTCGGGCTGATACGGGGTGTAGCTCGTCAGGAACTCACCGCGCTGGATAATATGGTCGACGCTGGCCGGAACGTGGTGCTTGTACGCGCCGCAACCGAGGAAGAACGGTCCCCCGCTCGCGGTCATGTTCTTCGCCGCCATCGCGCCCAAGTGCCGCTCGACCTGCATCTCGGGCATGTGCAGCGACAGTCCGGCGATCGGCGCATCGAGCCGGGCGGCGGCGGGGACGTCGGCGAACAGCGCGTCGACATCGGGCGCACCGATGACGCGGAGCATGTCGCGGCGGTCGGCTTCGGTATGAGGGAGGTAGCGCATCAGTTCACCTCAAGCTGGCTTGGACGCGTGGAAGCGCAAGCGGATATAGTCGCCGACCCAGTTGCCGGCATGGTCGCAGAGCATTGGGCGGAGGAACTCCTGCACCTCTTCGGCGAAGGCATCCTGGCCGTCGCGGGCGATCCCGACATTATCGAGAAAGCCCGAGCGGAATGTCTTGAGCCAGCCGGTTATGCCGGTTGCGAGCGGGGTCGGCCGCGGGATGATCTCGGCATGGACATTCGTAAAACCAGCGGCTGCGAGGACCGACGTGTACTCGGCGGCGGTCTGGTAGACCTGCGACTCGACCGGCGGCACGGCATGGCCGTGAAGCAGCAGTATCGCCCGGATACCGGCGCGGATTGCGGCGATATTGCCGAAGCCGCCGCATTCGCCGACGAAGCGCCCGCCGGGCTTCAGCGCCCTGAACACACCCGCCGCGACCGCGGCCTGATCGGGCATCCAGTGGAGCGCGGCGTTGGTGAAAACGGCATCGAACTCGGCGTCGAACGCCAGCGCCTGCCCATCGACCTGCGCGACGTCGAGCCCGCGCGCCCGCGCCCCGCCGAGCATCGACGCGTCGGCATCGACCCCGAGGACGGAGGCACCAGCAGCCACGAGCTTCTCTGTCAGCACGCCGTCGCCGCAGCCGAGGTCTAGAATCCGCTCGCCTGGACGTGGGTCGAGCAGAGCGACGACCGGTGCGCCGAGCGCAGGGACAAAGTGCGCGTTGGCCGCGTAATCGGCCGCGCTCCACGGCTGCGCGGTGTCGGTCGCGATCACAGGCTGGCGACGAAGGTCTTGTACGCCGCTTCGTCCATCAGTGCGTCGAGCTCGGACACGTCGGACAGCGTCAGCTTGAAGAACCAGCCACCAGTTTCGGGAGCGGTGTTGACCAGTGCCGGGTCTTCGGTCAGCGCGGCGTTCGCCTCGGTCACCGTCCCCGACACCGGGCTGAAGACGTCGGACGCGGCCTTGACCGATTCGACAACGGCGGCGGCGGTGCCCTTGGTCACGGTTGTCCCCGTAGCGGGGATCTCGACGAAGACGACGTCGCCGAGTTGGCCTTGCGCGTAATCGGTGACCCCGACGGTGCCGGCGTCGCCCTCGACCGAAACCCATTCGTGGTCGGTGGTGAAGTACAGGGTCATTGCGCGGCTCCAGCTTTGGCAAGGGGTTGGCGGACGTATGATTTGGGAAAGAACGGCATCGGCACGACGGTCGCGGCAAGCAGGCGTCCGCGGACCTCGACGTGGAGCGCGGTGCCGTCGGCGGCGAGCGCGACGGGGACGTACGCCATCGCGATCGGCGCCCCCAACGCCGGACCGAAGCCGCCGCTGGTGACTTGCCCAACCGCGGCGCCGTCGACGACGACATCCGCGCCCTCGCGGACCGGCTGGCGGCCCTCGATGCGGAGACCGACGCGCTTGCGGCTGGCGCCGTTGAACAGCTGGTCGAGGATGGTCGCCGCGCCGGGAAAGCCGCCCTCGGTCTTGCGGCGCTTCGAGATGGCGAAGGCGAGGTTCGCCTCGACCGGGTTGATGTCAGGCGTCAGGTCGTGGCCGTACAGCGGCAGCCCCGCTTCGAGCCGCAGCGAGTCACGCGCGCCCAGCCCGACCGGCTTGACCTCGGGTTCGGCGAGAAGTGCCCGGGCAAGTGGCTCCACCGCGCTTGCGGAGATCGAGATTTCGAAGCCGTCCTCGCCGGTATAGCCCGAGCGGCTGATCCACAGCGGAACGCCGGCGAACTCGAACGCGCCCGCCCGCATGAAGCTCAAGCTCGCTACGCCCGGCACCAGCCGCTCGAGCGCGTCGACCGCCTTCGGTCCCTGCAGCGCGAGCAGCGCGAGGTCCTCGCGGTGGCTGACGGTGAGGCCGTTCAGCGCCAGATGCGTGATGTCGGCGGTCTTCGTCGCGCCGTTGACGACGAGGTAGAGGTCGCCGCTGCGCCGCGTCACCATCAGGTCGTCAAGGATACCGCCGCTCGGGTTGAGCAGCATCGAATAACGCAGGCAGCCCTCGCGGAGCCCGGTAATATCGCCAGGGAGCACGGCCTCGAGCGCGACATCGGCATCAAGCGGCAGCGTCAGCTGTCCCATGTGGCTGACGTCGAACAGCCCGGCACTGGCCCGCGTCCAGTTATGTTCGGCGATGATCCCATCATACTGGATCGGCATCGCATAGCCGGCGAACGCGACCATCCGACCGCCGAGTTCGCGGTGAAGGGCATCGAGGGGCAAAAGGGCGACAGGTTCGTCCATGCGGCGGCTCGCGACAGAGTCCAGACGGCGAAAGTCGCCGGCCGTGCCCCCGTCTGTCACTTGCACCTGAGAGCTTTGACCGGGTCGGACCCGGCTTACCCCTTCGGTGGAACGCGCCCGAGGGCACGCCCGCTTTCCAGATTGTCGCTAACGCACCCGCGCGGTCCGGGGGCCTGAGAGATTCCGGGGGCGGTTGCTCCTTCGGCGGTGGCCTTCGCCACACTCTCCCGCGCGTGTGCCGGGCCGAGACCCGACGACGCCATAGGTGTGCCGCAACGTGCTGCGGCGCACAACCCTTATTTCAGGCCGCTACTTCGCAGCGTTATACGCCAGCGCGTCGTCACTAAGCTGGAAGCCGACGAGCACCTCGAAGGTCGTTGCGCGGACCGCCGCCTTGACTTCGGGATCGGCCAGCGGGTCAGTCGCGGCGTCGAGATCGCCGGGCTTGCGGACGCGGTTGATCTTTTTCTGCATCGCATCGCTGAGCGTCGCCGAAGCGCGCGCGACTTCGGCATGCGCCGCGCCTGATGCCTGGGCACGAAGCTGGCCATTGGCGAAGTTGATCGTGACCGCGCCGGCCTGCTTCGAGACGATGAGGTTGCCGCCCTGGACGACGCTGACGAAGAACGGCAGCGACACCGACCGTGCTCCGGCCGCCGAGCTGCGCCGCGCCAGCACGTCGAAGGTCACCGCGGTGCCGAGCCGATCGGCGGCTTCGTCGCACGCGCCGCGAACGTTGGTGATCGCGGCGACGATGTCGATGTCGTTCGCTTCGGTGCCGCCGTTGGCGAAGGTCGTCAGGTCGCCGGTGTAGTTCGGGACCGCAACCGCCGGGCAGACCGAACGCTTCACGAGGAGCTGGTTCTTCTGGCACCCCGCGAGCAGGACGAAGGCGATGACGCCGGCAACACGCAGTTTGGACAAATGGAAACCCTTCGCGACGATTGGCCGTATCATAGAATTCGACCCCGGCGTGTACAAGTTATGGTGCCGGGTCAGGCGATGGCGTAAAGGGCTACCCCAATGAATATCGCGCCTTCGTTCCGGCGGCTGCCGCCTTTACGCGTCGTTATCGCCGCCCCGCGCGGCTTTTGCGCCGGGGTCGACCGCGCCGTGACGATCGTCGAGCGGGCGATCGCCCGCTTCGGCGCGCCGGTCTACGTCCGCCACGAGATCGTCCACAACGCCCATGTCGTCGATGCGCTCAAGCGCCAGGGCGCGGTCTTCGTCGAGGAATTGAGCGAGGTTCCCGACGGCGTCCCGGTCGTCTTTTCGGCGCACGGCGTGCCCAAGGCGGTCCCTGCTGAAGCGGCGGCGCGCGGCCTCAACTATCTCGACGCGACCTGCCCCCTCGTCTCGAAGGTTCATCGCCAGGCCGAGCGGCTCGTCGAGGCAGGGCGGCACATCCTGTTCATCGGTCATTGCGGCCACCCTGAGGTAATCGGCACCTTCGGCCAGGTCCCGCCGGGAACGATGACGCTGATCGAAACCCTCGACGCCGCCGCCACGGTCGTCGTCGCCGATCCCGCCAATGTCGGCTTTCTGACCCAAACGACCCTGTCGGTCGACGATACCGCAGCGATCGTCGCCGAACTCCAGCGCCGCTTCCCCGCGATCGTCGGACCGAAGGGCGAGGACATCTGCTATGCGACGTCGAATCGGCAGGCGGCGGTCAAGGCGATCGCCCCCGGCTGCGACCTCATGCTGGTAATTGGCGCGGTCAATTCGTCGAACTCGCAACGGCTGCGCGAAGTCGCCGAACGGTCGGGGGCACGCGCCTTCCTGATCCCGAGCGCCGCCGAACTCGACTGGACATGGTTCGAGGATGTTGCGACGGTCGGGGTTACCGCAGGGGCTTCGGCCCCCGAGGTGCTTGTTCAGGAGTTGGTGAGTTTGCTTGCGACGCGTTTCGAAACCACGATTGAAGAAGTCACCAGCGCCGTCGAGGACGTCGTATTCAAATTGCCGCGTGCATTGCATGCTTGAAGCGGCCCCGGCAGCGGGGCTCGGATAGTGGCAGTCTTCACGCCGGTCTCCGCCGAAGCGCTGGCCGGTTTCCTCGACCGCTACGACGTCGGCACCGCGACGAGCTTCAAGGGCATCGCCGAAGGCGTCCAGAATTCCAACTTCCTCCTCGATACCGACCGTGGCACCCGGTATTTCCTGACGCTGTACGAGGACCGGATCGATGCCGCCGACCTGCCGTACTTCCTCGCGCTGACGACCCACCTCGCCGACAAGGGGCTGCCGGTGCCGCGGCCGATCCCCGACCGCGGCGAGCGCATCCTGCAGATGCTGTGCGGCCGCCCGGCGTGCCTGATCGAATATGTCCCGGGCGTCTCGGTGACGATGCCGTCGCCGGTCGACGCCTTCGCCACCGCCGCAGCGATGGGAGCGATGCACCGCGCGCTGACCGACTTCACGCTGGTCCGCGACAACGAGCACGGCCCGGCGGGCTGGCGGCGGCTGACGGCTGCGATCGGCGACCGCTTCGGCACGGTGTCACCCGGCCTGTCGGCGATCGTCGACGAGGAACTCGGCGCACTCGCAGCGCGCTGGCCGACGTCGCTCGACCGCTCGACGATCCACGCCGACCTGTTTGCCGACAACGTCCTGTTGCTCGGCGGCAAGGTCAGCGGGTTGATCGACTTCTACTTCGCCTGCACCGATATCCGCGCCTATGACCTTGCCGTAATGCACGCGGCGTGGTGCTTCTCCGCCGACGGCCGCCGCTATAACCCGGCGATCGCCTCGGCGCTGTTCGCCGGCTACCGCAGCGAGCATCCGCTGACCGACGCCGAGGTCGCCGCCTTCGCCATCCTGTGCCGCGGCGCATCGCTGCGCTTCACGCTGAGCCGGGCCTACGACTGGATCACGACCCCGGCCGACGCGCTGGTGACGAAGAAGGATCCGATGGCCTTCGCCCGGCGCCTGATCTGGTACCGCGGCGCGAGCCACGCCGAGCTGTTCGGCGCCTGAGCGTGGCGATTGCAGCGACCAGCGACGCGCCGCGCGTCGTCATCGCCACCGATGGCGCGTGCAAGGGTAACCCCGGGCGCGGCGGCTGGGGCGCGATCCTGCGGATGGGCACGGTCGAGCGCGAGCTGATGGGGGCGGAGCCGCTGACCACCAACAACCGGATGGAGCTTACCGCGGCGATCCGCGCGCTCGAGGCGCTGACCAAGCCATGCCGCGTTATCCTCACCACCGATAGCGCCTATGTCCGCGACGGCATCATGAAATGGGTTCACGGCTGGCAGAAGCGCGGCTGGCGGACCGCCGACGGCAGCGCAGTCAAGAACGTCGACCTGTGGCAGGCGCTGATCGCCGCCGCCAAGCCGCACGACGTCGACTGGCGCTGGATCAAGGGCCATTCGGGCGACCCCGACAACGAGCGCGCCGACGGACTGGCGAACACCGCGATCGCGGCGGCGGCACGGTCGAAGGCCGCGCTTACCCCGTAGCGGTCGACCCCTAGCGCTCGTCCCCGGGTGCGCCATACTGGCGCAGCCACCGGGAGACGAGCGATGCCGAACCGACCGAGGATCCTCCTCCAAACGACGATTCCGATCCCGATCGACGACCGGGGTATCGCGCGTTTCGGCAAGCTCGCCGAGCTTCTCCGGACCGAGGGCTTCGACGTCGTCGCGCGCGACCGCGATCCGCTGCCGGGGCCCGACCCGGTGCTGTCGGCCCTCGATACGAGCGACTTCGACGCGGCGTGGCTGTTCGCGGTCGACACCGGCGACGGGCTGACCGCCGACGACTGCGCCGCGATCAGCCGCTTCCGGCGTGGCGGGCGCGGGCTGTTCGTCACCCGTGATCACATGGATCTCGGCTCGTCGGTGTGCGACCTCGGCGGGGTCGGCAAGGCGCATTACTTCCACTCGAAGAACCCCGACCCCGACGCCGCGCGACACGCCGCCGACGACACGGTGACGACCGACATCCTGTGGCCGAACTATCATTCGGGAGCGAACGGCGACTGGCAGCGGATCGCCGTCGAGGGCGCGCGCCATCCGGTCCTCGACGGCGTCGACCGCCTGCCCGCGCATCCGCACGAGGGCGGCGTCGGCGCCCCCGCCGACGAGCCCTCGGCGCGCGTCATCGCGACCGGCACCAGCCTTGCGACCGGGCAGCGCTTCAACCTCGCGGTCGCGTTCGAGGCCGACGACAGCGGCGGCCGGGCATTCGCGGCGAGCACCTTCCACCACTTCGCCGACTATAACTGGGACCCGGCGACAGGCAGCCCGAGCTTCGTTTCCGAACTGCCGGGGAGCGGCATGGCGACCCACCCGGCGGCGCTCGCGTCGGCGCAACGCTATGCGGTGAACATCGCGAACTGGCTCGTGGGGCGGTAAGTGAATCGAGGGACTTGGCCCCGGCGGCCGGGTTTTGGGGGGTTGAAAGGTCACACGAAGTTCAGGCTTTTCGACATCGCTTTTCGTTTTGCGGCCTTGCGGGCGGAGCCGTTTGGGAGAGCACAATCTCCCTAAAGTGTCATCCCGGCGAAGGCCGGGACCCATGATCACCGTCTGTCGAGATCATGGGTCCCGGCCTTCGCCGGGATGACAATTGGATGTGATGAAGCTCACTTCAGCGTGACCGTTAAGCGTGAGAACTAAGCGTAAGCACCAGGCGTAAGCAGGCTGACGATGAGAAAGAGCGGGTGCCGCCCGGTGGCGACTCGAACCGCCGACGCTAGGCGCGTAGCGCGGGTGTAGGACAGCGGATTCGCCCTCGCCGTTAGCGCAGCCTCCCCGGCCGGTACGCCGCCGGGTCGACCGCCCCCGCCGCCATCCCGAGCAGCGCGCGTGCCGCAAGGTCGCCCGCCGCCGGGGCGGTCTGGATGCCGAAACCGCCCTGCCCAACGCACCAGAAGAAACCGGGGACGGCGTCGTCGAAGCCATAGACCGGGTTGCGATCGGGCGAGAAGGTCCGCAGCCCCGCCCAGCTCCGCTCGACGCGGCGGACGCGCGCGGTCGTCGCGCGCTCGAAGCGGTCGATCGCGACGGCGATGTCGAGCTCCTCGGGCGCGGCGTCGCGGGCGACGTCGGCGATCTCGTCGTGCGGCGACAGCCACAGGCGGCCGCCGTCGGGCTTGAAGTAGAAGCTTCCCGCCGCGTCGAAGACGACCGGCAGGTCGGCGGGCGGCGCCGGGTCGACGTCGAGGACGACCATCGTCCGCCGCAACGGCGTCAGGCCGAGCGGGGCGACTCCGGCGAGTGTGGCAAGCTCGTCGCCCCATGCACCAGCGGCGTCGACGAGGGTGGTGGCGGTGAAGTCACCGGCGGTGGTCGCGAGGTGCCAGAAATCTTCACTTCCCCTCCCCTTCAGGGGAGGGGCG
>NZ_JANYGL010000073.1 GCF_025362435.1 Polymorphobacter sp. | reverse complement strand
CGCGCTGCCACCGACAGCTTCTCGCCGCCACGCACCAATCGTACAGCCTCCTGTTTGAACTCAAGCGTATATAGCGCCCGCACGCCGTCTTTCATTCCTGATACCCCTTCGGTGGTCTGATCCTATCAGCCAAGGGAGACGTCAGGCAGGGGCAAGGTCATCCGGTCGATGCCGCGGATGAGCGGACGGCGCGCCTTGGCCGGATCGACGGCCTTGCGGTCGAACAGCTGCTTCAGACCGTTATCGATGATGCCGAGATAGTCCCTGAGCGCCATGGCTCTCTCTCCACTAGCTGTAATACCGATGTCATAATCAACGAGGGTAGGGACCACCAGTCACGCAGTCCGGCCATCATCGCCAGCTGCTCGATGAAGCTGGTGTTGGACGTCGCTTCCGACTGGACTGTGCTGCCGAACGGAGCGTTGGTCAGGTCGTGAGTCGCAGGCAGCATTGCCGGCGACGACCGGCCCCGGACCCTGCGATCCCGGGGCTTCGGCTCGTGGGAGGCGCGGCACGCTGGTGTGCCCGCTCCCACGGAGGCCGATCATGACAACCGACGACACCACGACCACTACCGCCGCTGCCGTGCCCAACCCGACGCGGACGCGTCGTGGCAAGATCGCCGACGCGGTGCTGCCTGCGGCGACGGCCAACGCCGTAGGCGCACCACCGTCGCCGCTATCACCCGTCAAGGCCGCGCCCAAGCCGACGACCAAGTCCGACACGGTGATCAAGCTGCTGCTCCGCGCCAAGGGGGCGACCCCGGCCGAGCTGATCGCGGCGACCGGCTGGCAGCCGCACAGCCTGCGGGCGTTCCTCTCGGGGCTGCGCAAGAAGAGCCGCAGTATCGTCCGCGAGACGCGCAAGAGCGGCGAGGGCACCTACCGCATCGTCGCGGCAGGGGAAGGGGCTTCGGTCGCGGCCACCTCCGACGATGACGCCGGGCCTGCCGCATGAGTCTCGACGCGCAGCTCGCCGCCCTGTCGGCCATGTCGCCCGCCGCGTTGCGGGCGGCATGGCGCGACGCCTACCGGACGCCACCGCCGGCCATCACGCCCGAGCTGATGGCGCGCGCGGTGGCGGCTCGGCTGCAGGAGCGGCGGCACGGCGGCCTGCCGGGGTCGGTGGCGAAGGAGATCGCCCGCCTGACCGCGCGACTGCGGCGCGGCGACGATGTCGTCGCCACCCACGAGGTGCGGCTGAAGCCGGGCACCCGGCTGGTCCGTGGCTGGCGGGGGCGGACGATCAACGTGCTCGTCACCGCCGACGGGTTCGAGTTCGAGGGGCGGCAGTATGGCTCGCTGACCCGGATCACCCACGAGGTCACCGGTACCAGCTGGTCGGGTCCGCGGTTCTTCGGGCTGAGAGGCCGTAAGGCGGTGCTGGCGGGCAAGGTCGATCATCGTGGCTGAGCCAGTCAAGCGCTGCGCGGTCTATACCCGCAAGAGCAGCGAGGAGGGGCTCGAGCAGGCGTTCAACAGCCTCGATGCGCAGCGCGAGGCGTGCGTCGCGTACATCGCCAGCCAGAAGCACGAGGGCTGGGTGCTCAGCCCCGAGATGTACGACGACGGCGGCTACTCAGGCGGCAACATGCAGCGACCGGGGCTGGTGGCGCTGATGGCCGAGGTCGAGGCGGGACGCATCCAGGTGATCGTCGTCTACAAGGTCGATCGTCTGACCCGGTCGCTCAGCGACTTCGCGCGGATCGTCGATGTGCTCGATGCAAGGGGCGCCAGCTTCGTGTCGGTGACCCAGTCGTTCAACACGACGACCAGCATGGGCCGGCTGACCCTCAACGTGCTGCTCAGCTTCGCCCAGTTCGAGCGCGAGGTCACTGGCGAGCGCATCCGCGACAAGGTTGCGGCGTCGAAGCGCAAGGGCATGTGGATGGGCGGGCCGGTGCCGCTCGGCTACCGTGTCGCCGAGCGCAGGCTGGTGATCGACGAGACCGAAGCAGCGACCGTACGGCATGCGTTCACCCGCTACGTCGCGCTGCGCTCGCTGGCCGATCTGGTCGATGAGCTCGCCGCCGCCGGTATCCGGACGCGGCTGCGATCCTACCGCGACGGTCGCACGGTTGGCGGGGTGGCGTTCAGCAAGGGGCCGCTGGCGTGGCTGCTCGCCAACCGCGTCTACATCGGTGAGGTCGGTCACAAGGGACAGGTCTATGCCGGCGAGCACGACGCCATCGTCGACCGCGAGCTGTGGGACGCGGTCCAGGCGATCGCCGCCGACAACCGGGTAACCCGGCGGCTTGGCAGCAAAGCCAAGGCGCCGAGCCTGCTGACCGGGCTGATCGTCGATCGCAACGCCCGGCCGATGTCGCCGACCTATGCGGTGCGCGAGGCTCGACGCTATCGCTATTACGCGACCCGGCCCACCGTCGGCGGCCGCGCGGCCAAAAGCGAGATCGTCCGCCTACCGGCGCATGCGATCGAGACGCTGGTCATAACCCAGCTGGTCGAGTGGCTCGACGAAGATGGCATCGACGCCGATACCGGCGATCTCACCGCCTACCGCGATCGGCGCGCCCAGCGCGGGGCGATCGCCGACCGGTTCCGGACCGGCAGTCAGCTCGAGCAACGCGCGGCGCTGCTCGAGCTTGGGGTGACGGTCGCGGTGGGCGACGAACAGGTCGAGATCGTCATAATCGGTAACGGCTCGACGGTCGAGGCGGCGACCATCGTCATCCCGCACCAGCGGTACGATCCGCGCGCCGATCCGCGGTTCGCCATTGCCGGTGACGGCGGGCCAGCAATCGCCCGTCCCGACGCCGCGCTGCTCAAGCTGATCGTCCTCGGGTTCGCCGCGCGCGAGGCGGCGATCTCAGGCAATCCCGAACCGCTGGTGGACCACTACAGCCGCCAGCATCAGACCCGGCTGGCCCGCCTCAGCTACCTCGCTCCCGACATCGTCGGTGCGATCGTTGCCGGCCACCAGCCGGCTACGCTCAGCGGTCGGCGGCTGCTGCGCATCGCCGAGCTGCCACTCGCGTGGCCCGCCCAGCGCACAGCGCTCGGGTTCGCTTAGCTTACTGCGCGCCGCAGCGCTCTCCCCGACGGTGCCCACTGCATCACCATCAGCATCGCATCTGCGGCCAGCGAAAACGGGGGTCGGAGAAAACGGCGCGTTGCGCGCCCCACCCGCGCGGCGGAAAGCGTCTCCTGGCCTCGCCGCGCAGCTCTCGCGCCGGTAAGGCGCGGGAATGTCGCGAGTAATCCGCCGTATCGGTGCACGTACGGGTACACGTGGTGGCGAGTGGACTGGGTGGTGCCGCTTAGAGGACTCGAACCTCCGACCCCATCATTACGAATGATGTGCTTGTCTCCCGCTGTGGCGTTCCATATCCCGCCAATGCCATATTGTTCACAGGGTGTTCGGCTAATGCCCCCGGTGTGGTTGCCTATAGCCCGCCGTGGCTTTATACACCGTGATTGTCCGGTGATTGTTTGGAAGGCGAGGGGTGGCTGTTGGTCGATTGACAAAGCGTGTGGTCGACGCGGTGCCCGTCCCGACGCCCCGGACCGCCCGGTCGTTCCTCT
>NZ_JANYGL010000047.1 GCF_025362435.1 Polymorphobacter sp. | reverse complement strand
GGGTAGCGATGTCCGCCACCGCAACGCTCTCGTCGATCTGGTGCATCGAGGCGCCAACAAGGCCGAACTCGACCACCGGGCACAGCGTATGGATATACCGCGCATCCGACGTGCCGCCGGTGGTCGAAAGTTCGGGCTTGCGCCCGGTGACTGCGGCGATCGCGTCGGCGACCAGCCCCGACAGCATGCCGGGTTCGGTGAGGAACGCCTCGCCCGAGATGCGCACGACGACTTCGGCTGCCGGGGCGTGCACCGCGACGGTGGTGCGCAGCCACGCTTCGAGCTCGGCTCCCCGGTGGAGGTCGTTGAAGCGGATGTTGAGCCGCGCACTCGCCCGCGCCGGGATGACGTTCGCCGCCGGGTTGCCGACGGTGAGGTCGGTGACCTCGAGGTTCGACGCGTCGAACCAGTCGCTGCCGGTGTCGAGGACGCGCTCCTTCGCCCGCGTCAGGATGCGGACGAGCCGCGTCACCGGATTGTCGGCCCTGGCGGGGTAGGCGACGTGGCCCTGCGCCCCGTCGACGGTGATCCACGCGTTTAGCGACCCGCGCCGCCCGATCTTGACCATGTCGCCGAGCACCGCCGCGCTGGTCGGCTCGCCGACGAGGCAGAAGTCGGGGACGTGGCCGTTCGCCTCGATCCAGTCGAGCAGCGGCGCGGTGCCGAAGGTCGCGGGGCCCTCCTCGTCGCCGGTGATGATCAGGCTGAGCGTGCCGTCGAACCCGCGGGCGACCGTGGTTGCGGCGGCGGCGACGAAGGCGGCGATCCCGCCCTTCATGTCGGCCGCCCCGCGCCCGACGAGCCAGCCATCGGTGACGGTCGCGGTAAACGGGTCGCCCGCCCAGCCGCTGCCCGGGGGGACAACGTCGGTGTGCCCGGCGAAGGCGAAATGCGGCGCGCCGCTGCCGATCGTCGCAAACAGATTGGCGATCGGCCCGTCGGGGGCCTCGCCGAAGGTCAGCCGGTGGACGGTGAAGCCGATGCCTTCGAGCGCGGCGGCAAGGACGTCCTGCGCCCCGGCGTCGGCGGGGGTGACGCTCGGGCAGGCGATCAGCGCCCGCGCAAGGTCGAGGGCATCGATCACCGCCGGCATCAGGCGGGAACGCCGCCGTCGACGCCGCCATGGACCTCGAAATAATCGCGGTTGAACGGGTACGTCTCGAGTTTCGCCGCTTTGGTCCACTCGACCATCCACGGGTGCGCCAGCATTTCGGCGACATACGCCGCGCTCGTCTCGCTGAGCGCGATGCCATAGGTCTTGAAGCGGGTTACGACGGGGGCGAATATGATGTCGGCGGCGCTGAGCGTGCCGAACAGGAACGGCCCGTCATGGGCTTCATCGATCGAATGGAAGCGCGTCCGCGCCTCGGTCCACAACGCATCGATCCGGGCGACGTCGGCGGCAACCTCGGGGGTCGGCACATATTTCGGATAGTCGCGCTTGAGGTTCATCGAGCACCCTGCGCGCAAGGCGCCAAACCCGCTGTGCATCTCGGCCGACATCGACCGTGCCAGCGCCCGCGCCGCCGGATCGTGCGGCCAGAAATGCCCGCGGCTGATCCGCGCCGTCCGGACATGGTCGGCGAGCCAGTCGATGATCGCGAGGCTGTCCCAGACGACGATCTCGCCGTCCCACAACACCGGCACCTTGCCCGACGGCATCAACGTCTTCGCCGACCCGTCGACCCATTCGGGCGTGTCCATCGGGATCAGCACCGTCTCGAACGGCAACGCCGACTGCTTGCACGCGAGCCAGCCGCGCAGCGACCACGACGAGTAAGCGCGATTGCCGATGATGAGCTTGAGCATGTGGAGTCTCCCCGCGACGGTGTTTCGCGTAGCGATGCGGGGAGGTCAACCTGCTGCGCCGCAAACGCGAATTCAACTAAATCCTCCCTCGCTCTTGCGGGGGAGGGGGACGGCGCCGCTTCAGGCGTGGTGGTGGAGGCTCCGCAACGAACTTTCCGCGTAGAAAGCCCCCTCCACCATCGCGAAGAGCGATGGTCCCCCTCCCCCGCAAGAGCGAGGGAGGATTGAGGCTAAGCGACTACCGCCGCCAGCACCGCAGCACGTAGTTCGGGGATCCCCTCCCCCTTTTCCGCGCTCGTCGACAACACATGCGGGAACGCCGCCGGATGCGTCCGGGCGATGTCGGCGACCGCCTTCGCCGTGCCGACCAGCGCGGTCGACTTGATCTTGTCGCCTTTGGTCAGCACGACCTGGTAGCTCACCGCCGCCTTGTCGAGCAGACCCATGATCTCGGCGTCGACCGGCTTGATGCCGTGGCGCGCGTCGATCAGGAGGAGGACGCGCTTCAACGCGGCGCGCCCGCGCAAATAGTCGAACACCAGCGCCTTCCAGTTGCGGACGACGTCCTTCGGCGCCTCGGCATAGCCGTAGCCGGGCATGTCGATCAGGCGGAAGTGGAGCGGGTTGCCGACGTCGAAGACATTCAACTCCTGCGTCCGCCCCGGCGTGTTCGACGTCCGCGCGATCCCGGCGCGCCCGGTCAGGGCATTGAGCAGCGACGACTTGCCGACGTTCGATCGCCCGGCAAAAGCGATCTCGGGGACCTTCGGCTCGGGCAGGAACTCTAGCTTGGGGGCCGACAGCAGGAACTCGATTGGCCCGGAGAAGACGCGCCGCGCCGTCTCGATCCGGTAGGCGGCGGCCTTCGGGTCTTCGGGAGGGTCCTCGGGACCGGTGGGAGGAGCGTCGATCACTTGATGACGGCGGGCGTCGCGGGCATCGGGTGCCGCCGCATCATGACCCATTGCTGGAGCATCGTCAGGCAGTTGTTCGTCACCCAATAGACCACCAGCCCGGCGGCGTAGGGGGCCATGATGAACATGAACACCCACGGCATCAGCGCGAAGATCTGCTTCTGCGCCGGGTCGACCGGGGCCGGGTTGAGCTTCTGCTGGAAGTACATCGTCACGCCGAGGATGATCGGCAGCAGGCCGATACCGATCATGGCGGGCGGCGTGAACGGCAGCAGCCCGAACAGGTTGACCGGGGTCAGCGGGTCGGCGACGCTCAAATCCTTGATCCACAGCACGAACGGCTGGTGGCGCATTTCCGTGGACACCAGCAGCGTCTTGTACAGCGCGTAGAAGATCGGGATCTGCAGCACGACCGGCAGGCAGCCCGCGACGGGGTTGACCTTCTCCTTCTTGTACAGCGCCATCATCTCGGTCTGGAGCTTGGGCTTGTCGTCCTTGTAGCGCTCCTGCAGCTCCTTGAGCTTGGGCTGGACGACGCGCATCCGCGCCATCGAGCTGAACTGCTTCGCCGCGATCGGGAACATGACGAGGCGGATGATGCAGGTCAGGCCGATGATCGCGACGCCGAAGTTGCCGAACAGCTTGAACAGGAAGTCGAGCAGCTGGAAGATCGGCTGGGCGATGAACCAGAACCAGCCCCACGAGACGATGCGGTCGAACAGCGGGATGCCGAGCGCGGTCTTGTAGCGGTCGATGACGCTGACCTCCTTCGCCCCGGCGAACAGATGCGCGGTGGTCGTGATCGTCGCGCCCGGCGCAACGGCGACGGCGGGGCTGAGGTAGTCGGTCTGGAAACGGTCGTCGGGAGCCTTGGCGAAGCGCGCGACGACGGCGGTCTTCTGGTCGGGGATCAGCGCCGCCGCCCAGTATTTGTCGGTGATGCCAAGCCAGCCGCCGGTCGTCGGGAAGCTTTGCGGGCCGTCGTCGGTCAGCTTTTTATAGGCGACCTCGCTGTCCTTGAGGCGGTCGCCGACGACGCCGATCGGACCCACGTGGAGGTTGCCGGCGTCCTTCTCGAGCCCCTCGCCTGCGTGGCTGACAAGCCCCCAAGCGCGGACGGTGACCGGAGCGGTGCCTGCATTGCGGACGCGCTGGGTCGCGGTGAACAGGTAGTCGTTGTCGACCGCGACGACGATCTCGTACGCCGTGCCGCCGGGTGCGGTGTACGACAATGTGACCGGCGTCGCCGGGGTCAGCTTCGCCGCGCTCGCGGTCCATGTCGCGTCGGCGGCGGGGGCATCGGTCCCGCTCCAGCCGAACTGGCTGAAATACGCCTGCGCGGTGCCGCTCGGGGCGAACAGGCGGACGTCGGGCGAGGTCTTGGCGATCGTCTCGGTATAGCCCTTGAGGACGAGGTCGTCGAAGCGTGCGCCCTTGAGGTTGATCGACCCCGACAGGCGCGGCGTGTCGATGACGACCCGCGGGCTTTCGCGCAGCACGGCGCCGCGATCACGCAGCTGCCCGGCGCCACCAACTGCCGGAACGACGGTGCCGTCGGGTGCGACCGCGACCGGGTTCGACGGTTGCGCGGCGATTGCCGGCTTCGCCACCGGCGCCCTTGGGATGAAGCGGTCCGACAGGAAATTCCAGCCGAGCAGCACGATCGCCGACAGGACGATGGCGAGGAGAAAGTTGCGATTATCGGTCACGCGGAGGCTTTCTGCAGGGCGGGCGTCGGGACGGCGTCAGAGTGTCGGGGCGACATGTGGGGTCGCCGCAGCGTCCGGAACAGGGTCATAGCCCGACCCGCCCCATGGGTGACAGCGGCAAATGCGTTTGGTTCCCAACCAGACCCCCTTCGCCGGGCCGTAACGCTCGATCGCCTGGATCGCATAGGTCGAGCACGTCGGCTGAAAGCGGCACGACGGCGGCATCAGCGGCGACAATACCAACTTGTACGCGCGGATCGGCGCGATGAGGATTCGGCTCAGCCAGCGCATCGGGCCAGCGCCTTGACGAGATCGGCGGCGAGCGTGTCGAAGCGGCGCGTCAGCCCCTCGCTCCGCCCGATCAGGATATGATCGGCATGGGCGACGCCGTTCGCCGGCAGCACCTGCCGGACCAGCGCCCGCATCCGCCGTTTCAAGCGGTTGCGGATCACCGCGTTGCCGATCTTCTTGGTCACGGTATAGCCCGCACGCATCGGCGCATCATCGTCGCGGCGACGCACGAGCAGGACGAAACCGGGAGTCGGCGCGCGACGGCCAGAATTGGCGGCAAGGAAATCCTTGCGCGCCGAAACCGTCGGGATATGCGCCTGTGCGACCGGAGTCGCAGGAACGGCTAGGCGCTCAGCTTGGTCCGGCCCTTGGCGCGGCGGTTCGCCAGCACCTTGCGGCCGCCCGGGGTCGCCATGCGTGCGCGGAAGCCGTGACGGCGCGCTCGCACCAGTCGGCTCGGTTGAAAGGTCCGCTTCATCGCTCATTCCTCGGGCGTCGCGTTGCGGCCACGAAGTCCGGGGCCGAAATCAAGGTGGTGCGCTTAGCCGCACGATCGCCAAGAGTCAATTCGGTGGTGCCGCAATCCGCCGGCTCCGCCGTGCCCGCATCGCTCACAACCCCGGACCCGGGAGCGCGCCGGTGCCCGCCGGACCGACATAACACCCCTGCGCAGGCGTCGACGCGATCGTCACCGTCCGCCCGCCGACGACGGCATGGTTGGCGAGGTTCGACCAGCGCCCGCATGGCAGGCGCAGCGTCAGCGCCGCCGGGCCGGTCCATGAATAAGCGATCGGGTGGAAGTCGTCGCTCGTCAGCAGCACCGGCGCGGCATCACGGGCGTCGCCGCCACGCGCGACGACGACGATCGCGCTGGCGTGCGGCTTACCGGGGCCGCGTTCTTCCCAGACACTTGCAGCGACGACCTTGCCGTCGGGGCTGGGCTTGGTCTCGACGACATCGGTAAAGCGGTGCTCGGCGGCTCCACCGCAGGCCGCAAGAAGCAGTGCGATGGCAGGAACCCATTTTCGAACGGCGATCATGCCGTCGACGTCTAGCGCCACAGATCCCGGACGTCACGATGCCCGCGGCGCTGCAGGCTGAAATCGGCGACGCGCCCGGCGCGCGGATGGCGGCGGTGCCAGCGGACGTAGCGGCGACGCGCCCAGCTCGAATTGCGCAACACCAGCGCGAGGCCGGTGCCGGCGACGATGATCGCGATCGGGAACGGCTGCGGGATCAGCGCCAGCGGCGGTGCGACGACGATCAGCACCAGCCCGGCCCCGAGCTGCGCGACACGCGCCGGCTCGTTGCGGATCAGGCTGGTGACGAAGCTTTGGTGGATCATCGCGGGCAACTCTATAATCACAGGCTGTGGCGCAATTTGGACAAGTGCCGATGCACGCGCTGTGAACCGCGTCACACCCGGAACGATCCCGACGATTGCCCCCGCGCTCGCCTTGCCGCTACAGGAAGGACGGGGCGTAACGGGGACGTAACGAATGGTGGCACATGTCGGGACGGTCGCGTTCCTCGGGCTCGAGGCGCGCTCGGTCGACGTCCAGGTCCAGGTCAGCGGCGGACGGCCCGACTTCATTATCGTCGGGCTGCCCGACAAGGCGGTCAAGGAAAGCCGCGAGCGCGTCCAGGCGACGCTCGACGCGATCGGCCTCGCGCTCCCGCCGAAGCGCGTCATTGTCAACTTGTCCCCCGCCGACCTGCCGAAGGAGGGGTCGCACTACGACCTGCCGGTCGCGCTCGGGCTGCTCGCGGCGATGGGGTTGCTCGACAGCGAGATGCTCAGCGGGTTCCTCGTTGTCGGCGAACTCGGGCTCGACGGGCGGATCGCGCCGGTGCCGGGGGTGCTCCTCGCGGCGCTCCACGCGGCGGCGCACGATCTCGGGCTGATCTGCCCGGCGGCACAGGGCGGCGAGGCGGCGTGGGCGGGGGAGGTCGACGTCATCGCCGCGCCCGACCTGCTGACGCTGATCAACCACCTCAAGGGCACGCAACTGCTGTCGCCGCCGGTCCGCAGCGTCGCCGAGATCGTCCGCTCAGGCCCCGACATGGGCGAGATCAAGGGGCAGGAGACCGCCAAGCGCGCGCTCGAAATCGCCGCCGCCGGAGGGCATAACCTGTTGATGTCGGGGCCGCCGGGGTCGGGCAAGTCGCTCCTCGCTGCCGCACTGCCGGGTATCCTCCCCGACCTGACGCCGTCGGAGGCGCTCGAAGTGTCGATGGTCGCGTCGATGGCGGGCGAGCTGGAGGGCGGCAAGCTGCTCCGCACCCGGCCGTACCGCTCGCCGCATCACAGCGCGTCGATGCCGGCGCTGGTCGGCGGCGGCGCGCGAGCACGTCCCGGCGAGGTCAGCCTCGCGCACCTCGGCGTCCTGTTCCTCGACGAGCTGCCCGAGTTCCAACGGACCGTCCTCGATTCGCTCCGCCAGCCGCTCGAGACCGGAACGGTGACGGTCAGCCGCGCCGCCGCGCACGTCACCTACCCGGCGCGGGTCCAGCTGATCGCGGCGATGAACCCGTGCCGCTGCGGCCACCTCGCCGACGCGCAACTCGCCTGCTCACGCGCGCCGAAATGCGCCGCCGACTACCAAAGCCGCGTCTCGGGGCCATTGTTCGACCGGATCGACCTCCACGTCGACGTCGCCGCGGTCAGCGCCGCCGATCTCACCCTGCCGCCGCCGACCGACGACAGCGCCACCGTCCGCGCCCGCGTCGCGGCGGCGCGCGATATCCAGAACGCCCGCTACGCCGGGACGACGACGCGGACCAACGCCGAGGCCGACGGCAAGCTGCTCGAAGCGGTCGCGACCCCCGACGACGCCGGGCAGAAGCTGCTGGTCCACGCGACGCAGGCGATGCGGCTGTCGGCGCGCGGTTATCACCGCGTGCTGCGGGTGGCGCGGACGCTGGCCGATCTCGCCGGGGCCGAGCAGGTGACGCGCATTCACATCGCCGAGGCACTGAGTTATCGTCGTCACGCGCCGGTCAATTGATCCGCGCCGCCGGGGGGCAACCATGAACAAGACCGCAACCGAGTGGATGATCGAGCCGCTGCGCCGATATGCGCAGTTCACCGGCCGGGCCCGTCGCGCCGAATTCTGGTGGTTCTTCTTGTTCGGTCTGCTGGTCTCCGTCGTCGCCACGATCGTCGACCATCTGCTTGGCACGGCGCGCAGCAGCGGAACCGGGCTAGTCGGCGCGCTTGTCTCGCTCGGGCTGATCATTCCGCAGGTCGCCGTCGCAGTGCGCCGCCTGCATGATATCGATCGAACCGGCTGGTGGTTTGCACTGCCACCTGCGCTGGCGATCCCGGTCGGCGTCCTGGCATATCTCGCAATCGCGACGGGCGGAGGGACGGCCGTGGCCGTCGGCATTGTCGCCATCACGGTGTTCGCCGTTGCAGTGCTGTTAGTCGTCTGGCAGTGCACCCGCGGTACCGAAGGCGCCAACCGCTTCGGCCCCGACCCTTTCGCCGACACCATGGTTTACTGACGGTCAATCAGTTGATGGTAAGTAACTCCCCAATAAACCTGGGGAGAACGACCATGTCACTTCGTCCGGTCAAGCAGATCACCGCTGTCCACAAGAACGACATCGAGTGGATCATCTCGTTGTGGCTCGCGATCCACGGCGGCGACCCCGTTCCCGAGCGGATCGGTGTCGAGGTCGGCAACATCATCAAGGGCTTGTCGGTGCATCTGCCTGCGGCACAGGCGAAGGCGGTCACCGCCGCGCTCCACTAGGCTCTAGGCGGGGAGGAGGACCGGTCCGTCTTCGGCGGCGCCGAGTTCCCCCTCCCACTTCGCCACCACCGCTGCCGCCACGGCGTTGCCGATGACGTTGGTCGCGCTGCGGCCCATGTCGAGGAAGTGGTCGACGGCGAGAATCAGCAGCAGCCCGCCTTCGGGGATGTTGAAGAACGGCAGCGTCGCGGCGATGACGACCAGCGAGGCGCGCGGGACGCCGGCGATGCCCTTCGACGTCACCATCAGCAGCAGCAGCATGCTCGCCTGCGCCGCGAGGCTGAGGTGGATGCCGTACGCCTGCGCGATGAACAGCGAGGCGAAGGCGCAGTACATCATCGACCCGTCGAGGTTGAACGAATAGCCGAGCGGCAGGACGAACGAGGCGATCCGGTTGGGCACGCCGAAACGTTCGAGCGCCTCGAGCAGCTTGGGGTAGCTCGCCTCCGACGACGCTGTTGCGAAGGTGATCAGGAACGGCTCGCGGATCGCCCGCATCAGCCCGCCGGTCCGCGCCCGCCCGATCACCGCCGCCCCGGCTCCAAGCAGCAGCACCCACAGGATCGCCAGCGCGAGGTAAAATCCGCCCATGAACTTGCCGAAGGTGATGACGATCGCCAGCCCCTCGGTCGCGATCGACCCGGCGACCGCGGCGAACACCGCGAACGGCGCGGCGTACATCACATAGCCGGTCACCTTGAGCATCAGCGTCGCCACCGCGTCGAGCGCGCGGACGATCGGCGTCCCCGCCGGTCCGATCGCGATCAGCCCGACGCCGGCGAAGCACGAGAAGACGACGATCTGGAGGACTTCGTTCTTCGCCATCGCGTCGAAGATCGAGCTCGGCACGAGGTGGCTGACGAAGTCCTTGAGGTTGAACGCCGACTTCGCCACGCCAGTCGCGGCATCGGCGGCGGGCAGCGTCAGCCCGACCCCGACCCCCGGCTGGAGCAGGTTGACGATCACCGCGCCGAGCGTCAGCGAGACGAGGCTGGCGACGACGAACCAGCCGAGCGTCCGTCCGAACATCCGACCCAGCGACGCACCGCCGTCCTTTGCCCCCATGTGGGCGATGCCGACGGTCAGCGTCGACAGCACCAGCGGCGCGATGATCATCTTGATCAAGCGGAGGAAGACGTCGGTCAGGATCGACAGGTTGGCGGCGATCGCCTTGGCCTGCGGCGCCGCATAGGCCGAATGGACCCACCACCCGGTGACCAGCCCGAGGACCAGCGCGACCAGGATGAAACTGGTCAGCCGCGTGCTTTTCATGACAATTCCCGCATCCCGCCGTGGTGCGGGAGCGGCGGCGGCGGGTCAAGGAGACAGCAAGCCGACGTCACATAGACTCTTCGCTCAATCTCGTTACGATACCATAACAATAATGAGTGAGGGCCTTGCGTGGCAACAATCGATACCGTGGCGTGCCCTTATTGCGCCGAGCAGATTCAACCGGCTGCCAAGAAATGCCGCCATTGCGGGGAAATGCTTGATGCGACCCTACGCGAAATGGCCGCGTTAAAGTCGGCTGTAATGCCTCAGCAAGTGTTTATGAACGCCGCGGTTACGACCACAAATCGCGGGCCAGTGAAAAGCAAGGGCACTGCGATCATACTTGCTCTATTGTTGGGTGGAATCGGCATTCATAAATTCTATCTTGGCCGAGGCGGAGCCGGATTTTTATACTTATTATTTTGCTGGACTTTCATCCCCGCCGTAGTCGCCTTCATCGAGGCTCTGGTTTATGCTGCAACGGATGAAGACTCGTTTCACTTGAAATACGGGTGATCGCACTACTCACGGGTACTCTAGCCAGAGCTTCGGTGTCGACGCTGTGCTGATAGGCGCTATTCATCTCGCCCCAAGCAAATTTCGGCAATCTCGCTTCGCTTACGGGATCAGCCGGTCGGCGCGCAGACTGTCGAACAGCGCGAAGAAGGCGTCGTCGGTCGGCTGGTACGCGGTGAAGCCGAGGCGGCGGCTCTTCGACATGTCGGTGACGACCTCGATCGGGCGGCCGAGATCGGCGTCGGTGTGCCACGGCGAGGACAGGCGGGTGAGGTCGGGCTCGGCTAGACCATGCCGCGCGGCGGTCTCGCGCCACACCGGCCCGTCATCAGCCATCTGCTCGGCGAGCGGGTGGCTGTGGCCGGTGAACGGCGCCGCCTCGAGCCCGAACCAGTCGGCGATCCGGCTCCACATCCACTGCCAGCGGAAGACATCGCCGTTGACGATGTTGAACGCCTGATCGTGCGCCGCCTCGGTCTCCGCCGCCCACAACAGGTGGCGGGCGAGCTGGCGCGCGTCGGTCATGTCGGTCAGCCCGGCCCATTGCGCGGTCGATCCGGGGAAATAGAACGGCCGGTCGGTCTCCCGGCACAAGGTCGCGTAGACCGCGAGCGTCGTCCCCATGTTCATCGCGTTGCCGACCGCCTTGCCGATGACGGTGTGCGGGCGGTGGACGCTCCAGCTGAAGCCGTCGCGTTCCGCCGCGGCGAAGACCTCATCCTCCTGCGCATAATAGAAATTCTCGACGTCGAGCCGCCCCTGCTCCTCGCGGAACGGCGTCTGCGGCAACGCCCCCTTACCGTACGCCTCGAACGGCCCGAGGTAATGCTTGAGCCCGGTGACCAGTGCGACATGGCGCGGCGCGGCCGGTTTCGCCAGCCCGTCGAGCAGGTTACGCACCATCGCGGCGTTGACGCGGATGTTCTCCGCCTCGCTGTCCTGCCGCAGCCACGTCGTGATGAACACCGCGTCGGGGGCGACACCGCTTAGTGCCGCCCGGGTCGCGTCGGCATCCTGGAGGTCGGCAGCGACGGGGAGGACGCCCGGCCGCGCGGTCGGCCGCCGCGCCAGCCCGTGCACCGTCCAGCCCGCCTCGATCAGCAGCGTCGCGGTCGCGCTGCCGACGATTCCGCTCGCCCCGACGACCAACGCCGACCCCGCCAATGCCTGTCTCCCATGATCCGCGAGCGCAACGACACAGCGCGCGACATAGTTTCAGGGCGGTCCGGCGATCTCGCCGTCAAGCGTCTTCGAGGTCGGGAATCCGTCCCCGCCGCAGCAAATTCTCCGGCCGCAGGCAATCGGGGAGCGGCTTGGGCTGCGGCGCAACGACCGGAGGGCGGCGGTCGTCGTCGTCGTCACCGCCGCCGCGCGGCGAGCGGCGCATCGTGACGATCTCGTAGACGGCGAGGAGCAGGGGTGCGCCGAAGCTGAGGGCGGTGCTGAGGATCGCGACGGTCGATGGGGTCATCGGGGTCTCCTTCAGGCCGGTGGTCTCAATCCAGCGCCATCAGCCCAGCTAACGTGTCGTGGAAGCGCTTGATCCCCTGCTCCATCCCCCCGAGCAAAACATGGTCGACCGCGCCCGATTCGAGCCCCTGCTGACCAAGCGCGGCGGCGCGAAAATCCTCCCCCGCAAACACCCCGCCATCGAGCAATTCCCACGACTTGGCCCAGTGCGCCTCGGCCTTCGGCGTCGCCGGGGGCTCGGGGATCAGCATGAAATCCTCGACCAGGGTCGTGTTCACGCTCTGCGGCATCAGCGTCATGATGTTGATATAGTCGGGCGAGGCGACGACCACCGTCCCCGGCACGAGCTGGTAGGCGAAGGTCACCGTCCGCCGCAGCGCCCCCCAGTCGCTCCAGTCGACCCCGTCGAGCTTCTCCGCCCGCCCGACCGCCGAGCGGGCATGCGGGCCGATCGTGTCGCCGGTGGTGACGCCGTCCTGAAAATACGGCCCGATCGTCGCGGCGTGGAGCCGGGTGACGTGATAACTCTCGAGAAACGCGTCCATTATCAGCTTCCAGTTCGACGCCACCGTGTGGGTGCGGCGGCGGTAGAGGTGCTGGTCGGCAAAGCCGAGCGCGTCGAAATCGGCGGCGAGCGGACCGCTGGCGAGACTGAAATCATAGCTGTGGTCGCGGTCGAGCCCGACCCAGATCAGGCCCCCCGCCTCGACGCTCGGCAACTCGACCAGCCCCCGCGACGCCTTGTCGAGCCCGTCGAACGTCTCCGGCCGCGGCAGCCCAGTCAGCCGCCCGTCGAGCGCGTAAGTCCATGCATGATAAGGACAAACCAGCCGCGGCGCGGTCGTCGGCTGGTCCGCCTCGACGAGCCGCGTGCCGCGGTGGCGGCAGGCGTTGAAGAACACCCGCAGCACCCCCTTGCCGTCGCGGGCGAGGAGGAGCGGAACCCCGAAGCCGTCGTGGGTGACGCTCATGTTGCGCCCCGGGAGCAGCGCCGACGGGGCGACGACGACCGGCAGGCGGCGGAGCGCGGCCTGCTCGGCGGCGAAGCGTCCGGGGTCGATATAGACGCTGGCCGGCACCCGGCTGGTGGTGCCGCTCACAACGGCCCCTTTCGCGCGCGGAATCGCCTCGGCGAGCGCGAGCTGCCCAGCGGTCGGGCTGCGGAAGGGAACGTGCAGGTCCACGCACACATCGTACCGCACACGCCCGAACGGTGAAAGCGCGAAGCCGCTGCGCTGGCGTCACATGCCGCGCAAACCTGCGAGCCGCACTCAGGTCGTCGCGCTGACG
The DNA here is from genome assembly GCF_025362435.1 of Polymorphobacter sp. Taxonomy (GTDB): domain Bacteria; phylum Pseudomonadota; class Alphaproteobacteria; order Sphingomonadales; family Sphingomonadaceae; genus Polymorphobacter_B. The sequence goes on along the minus strand of NZ_JANYGL010000047.1, from coordinate 11,323 downwards.
CTCCACGTCGCACTGTCGATCTCGTCGTGCCCGACTAGGTGCCCGACGATCGCATCGAGGTCGGCGGGTATCGCCGTCGTCGGCACGAGGATCGCGGCGAGCTCGACGACATCATCGTTGTCGGACAGTAACTCGACCTCGCGCACCGGGTAATGGAAGCGTTCGAGTTCGGCATCGAGCAGGTCGCGCGCCGCGGCGACCGCCTCGGGATCGCACGTGACATGGACCCGGTAGAGCGCCTCCGTACTTGTATCGATCGGCTGGCGGTTGACGAGATCGACGAGCGGGCGGAGCAGCGTGTTGCCGGCCAGCACGAACGCCGTGACCAGCGCCGCCTCGACCAACAGCCCCGCGCCCGCCGTCGCGCCGACGGCGGCGGACGCCCAGAGCGTCGCCGCGGTGTTGAGCCCGCGGACCTGCGCGCCGTCCTTCATGATCACGCCCGCGCCGAGAAAGCCGATCCCCGACACAACATACGCGATGATCCGAACCTGGCCTTCGCCACCGAGCAGGCGCCCGCCGAGCAGGGTGAACGCCGCAGCGCCGAGCGAGACGAGGACCATCGTGCGCAGACCCGCACTGCGCTGACGGATCTGCCGCTCGAGACCGATGATGAGGCCCAGCACGAATGCCGTGCCGAGGCACAGCGCCATGGCCCCGAAGGCATCGGCATCGAAGGTCAGGAGGCGGTTCACTTTGCCCTCATACCGCGATGCCCCACGAAGGCGAGCATTGTAGCCTAACCCTCGCCGTCACCGCGGCGCAGGCCCGGGGCCCCACGCACCGCGCAACGCGAAGTTCGGGGCTTGCACCACCATGGGCCCCGGCCTGCGCCGGGGTGACGGGGGAGTGACAGTAATTAGCGCTGTCCTACACGCGAGCCGAGCGGGTAACATCGCTCGATGAACACCGCGCCCATCCGCTTCCAGCCGAAAACACCGACCCGGTTCACCGGGGGCGCGTTTCATGTCGACGTGGCGTCAACTTCGTCAACTTCCGATCCTGCGAACGAGTCGGAGCGCGCAGCTTGACCTCCACGGCCGGCTGGCGCGCCACCATTCCCGCCGGCATCCGTCCGTACACCGAGCGCGCGCCGGTGGGCGCGTTGCTGCTCGGGATTTCGTCGGGATTTCCGTTCGCGATGATCGCGGCGACGCTGACGACGCGACTCGCTGAGGCGGGGATCGACAAGAAGGCGGTGACGGCGTTCACCCTCGCCTTCCTGCTATACAACATCAAGTTCCTGTGGGCGCCGCTGATCGACCGCTTCCGGATTCCGCTGCTGGCGCGCGCCATCGGCCAGAGGCGGGCGTGGCTGGTGGTGATCGGCGCTGGCGTCATGGCGTCGGTATGCTGGCTCGGGCTCGCCGACCCCGCCGCGGGACTTGCGCCGGTCGTCGCGGCGACGCTGACGGTCGCGTTCTTCGGCGCGAGCTACGACATCGTCATCGACGCCTTCCGGATCGAGACGCTGACGCCCGAACAGCTCGGCGTCGGATCGGGCATGTCGCAATATGGCTGGCAGCTCGGGGCGAAGGCGGCGGGCGGGTTCGCGCTGGTCATCGCCGCGCGGCAGGGCTGGCCGACCGCGTATGTCGCGATGTCGCTGTTCGCGCTGCCCGCGATCGCCGCCGGGTGGATGCTCGGCGAGCCGGTCGCCCACCGCGTCGCCGATACCGCGCGCGGGGTCGCCGCCGTCGTCGACGCGGTGATCGCCCCGCTCGCCGACTTTTTTCGCCGCGAAGGCGCGCTGCTCGTGCTGCTGTTCGTCCTCGTCCACAAGCTCGGCGACACGCTGGCGAACCTCAGCTTCCGGCTGCTGTTCCACGACCTCGGCTTCACCAAGGACGAGGTCGCCTTCTACGACGTCGGGCTCGGGCTCGTCGCGACGCTCGCCGGGATCTTCGTCGGCGGGATCATCTACACCAAGCTCGGGCTGCGCCGCGCGGTGCTCGTCAGCCTCGTGTTGATGATGGTGTCGAACCTCAGCTTCGCCGCGCTGGCGCTCGCCGGGCATTCGGACATCGGCATGGCGGCGTCGATCGGCTTCGAGAACTTCAGCAGCGGCATCGGCGGAGTCGCGGTCGTCGCTTATCTGTCGGCGCTGTGCGACATGCGCTTCACCGCGACGCAGTTCGCGCTTCTGTCGGCGGCGGCGTCGGTGCTGGGGCGGCTCGTCGCCGGATTGAGCACCGGCGCGCTGATCACCGCGATCGGCTATCCGGCGTTCTACCTGCTGACGACCGTCGCCGCGCTGCCGGGAATATTGATCTATCTCTACATGTTACGCCGCGGGCTGATCGACGAGGCACCGCGGTTTACCGCAGCGGCGGGCGGCGTCGCTGGCGTTGATGAGCCCGTATAAGTTACACTGTCACAATTCACCGGTACATGCCCGGCTTGGGCGCGGCGCGGGGACGTGATCATGGGTTTTGCGGCGAAGCAGGCGACGGCGGTGGCGGCACATCTGCTGGCGGGGGCGCCGCACATCCACCGCTCGGGGCAGCTCGACGTCCGGCTGGCGACGTCGGAGGCGGAAATCGCCGCCGCACAGGCGCTCCGCTACCAGATTTTCTACGACGAGATGGGGGCGACGCCGTCGGCGGCGATGGTCGCGTCGAATCGCGGCACAGCAAACGCGGCCAAGCGCGACGTCGATACCTATGACGCGATCTGCGACCATTTGCTGGTGATCGACCACGGCATGCCCGGCGACGGGCCGCACGTCGTCGGCACGTACCGCCTGCTCCGCCAGGTCGTCGCGCAGATGAACCACGGCTTCTATTCGGCGGGCGAGTACGACCTGTCGCCGCTGATCGCGCAGTCGGCCACCGGCGGCCAGTTGCTCGAGCTCGGCCGGAGCTGCGTCGCCCCGGCGTACCGCAACAACGCGACTATCACTTTGCTATGGCGCGGCATCGCCAGCTACCTCCAGACCCACGCCATCGGCCATATGTTCGGCTGCGCCTCGCTCCACGGCGCCGACCCGCGGGTCCATGCGGCGGAGCTGTCGTACCTCTACCACCACCACCTCGCCCCGCCCGAGCTGCGCGCGCGCGCACTCGCCGAGCATTATGTCCCGATGGAGCGGATGAGCCCGCTCGCCTACGACGTGCGGCTGACCGCGAAGGCGCTGCCGCCGCTGATCAAGGGCTACCTCCGGGTCGGCGCGCTGATCGGCGACGGCGCGTATGTCGACCCGCAGTTCAACACCGTCGATGTGTTCGTGGTGATGCCGGTGGAGCGGATTACGAAGCGGTATGCCGGGCGGTTTACGGCTGGGGCGAACGACACGAACTGAGGGGGCTCTGCCCTTTCTCCTCCCCTTCCTCACTTCCTGCTCCCCTCCCCTTCAGGGGAGGGGTCGGGGGTGGGGCAGTCGCCACGCACTCCTCACCTCAAAAAAGGCTCCACCCCCGGGCCGCGCCAAGCGGCGCGTCTCTCGCCCCTCCCCTGAAGGGGAGGGGAAGGCTCAGGCCGGGCTCTGCCCGTTCGCCGCCAGCACCTCGCCCGCGAGATGGAGCGACCCCGTGATCAGCACCACCGGCGGCCGCGCCCGGTCCGCCCCGTTGGCGATCGCGGCAAGCGCCTCGGCGACCGACACGGCGGCGATCCCCGGCAGCCCGGTGTCCTTCGCTCGCGCGACGATCAGCTCCCCTGGATGCGACGCGTGCCCCGCGATCGGCACCGCATAGACCGCGGTCGCGCGCCCGGCGAACGGCTTGAGGAAGCCACCGGGGTCCTTGGTGTCGAGCATCCCGACGACGAGATAGAATGGCCGTTCGGCAAGCGGGTGACCGCGGAACGCATCGGCGATGACCCGTCCCGCCGACGGGTTATGCCCGCCGTCGAGCCAGACCTCGCTCCCCGCCGGCAGCGTCGCCACGAGCGGCCCGCGATCGAGGCGTTGGAGCCGCGCCGGCCATTCGGCCCAGCCCATCCCGGCGCGGAGGGCGCTGTCGGGCACCGGCACCGCGTTCTGGTGGCGGAGCATCGCCACCGCCAGCGCGGCATTGTCGAGCTGATGCGCCCCGGTCAGGCGGGGCAGCGGCAGGGCGAGCTTGCCGTCGATGTCGCGGTAGTGAAGCGCGCCCTCGTACAGCGCGGCGTCCCAGTCGTCGCCGCGGATGCGGAGCTTCGCCCCCGCCAGCCCGGCGACCTCGGCGATCCGCGCGGTGACCGCCTTGGGGTAGCGCGACAGCAATAGCGGCACGCCGCGCTTGGCGATCCCGGCTTTCTCCCCGGCGATGTCGAGGATCGAGTTGCCGAGCCACGGCTGGTGGTCGAGGCCGAGCGCGGCGATGCCGGTGACGACGGGGACCACGAGGTTGGTCGCGTCGAGCCGCCCGCCCATCCCGACCTCGATCACCGCGGCGTCGGCGGGCGAGCGGGCGAAGGCGAGGAAGGCGACCGCGGTGGTCAGCTCGAAGAAGGTGATCGGGGCCGAGCCGTTGGTGTCGAGAACATCGCGCAGCGTCGTGATCAGCGTCGCGTCGTCGATGATCGCGCCGCCGAGCCGGATGCGCTCGTTAAAGCGGACGAGGTGCGGCGAGGTATAGACATGGACGCGCCGCCCCGACGCCTCGAGCCCGGCGCGGAGGAAGGCGACAGTCGAGCCCTTGCCGTTGGTTCCGGCGACATGGAACACCGGCGGCAGCTTGAGGTGCGGGCTGCCGAGCCGGGCGAGCAGCCGCTCGAGCCGGTCGAGCGCGAGGTCGATCGTCGCCGGGTGGAGCTTGAACGCCGCCGCGAGCAGCGCATCGAGCACCGGATTGTCGGACCGCGCCGCCTCCATTGCCCCCGCCCCCGGTTCAGGCCGCGGGGGCGGCGGGTGGCGTCACGCGCTGCCGCATCAGCAGCCCGATCAGCCGCGCCAGCGTCGCCTTGAGGTCCTTGCGGTGGACGACCATGTCGAGCATGCCATGGTCGAGCAGATATTCGGCGCGCTGGAAGCCTTCGGGCAGTTTCTCGCGGATCGTCTGCTCGATCACCCGCTGCCCGGCGAAACCGATCAGCGCGCCGGGCTCCGACATCTGGATATCGCCGAGCATCGCATAGCTCGCGGTGACGCCGCCGGTGGTCGGGTCGGTCATCACGACGATGTACGGCAGCCCCGCCTCGCGCAGCTCGGCGATCGCGACCGTCGTCCGTGGCATCTGCATCAGGCTGAGGATGCCCTCCTGCATCCGCGCGCCGCCCGCCGCGGTGAAGACGACGAATGGACATTTCGCCCGGACCGCCGCCATCGCCCCTGACAGGAACGCTTCGCCGACGCCCAGCCCCATCGATCCGCCCATGAAGGCGAAGTTTTGCACCGCGACGACCGCCGCCTCGCCGCCGATCGTGCCGGTTGCGACGATCATCGCCTCGGGCTCGCCGGTGTTGGTCCGCGCCGCCTTGAGCCGGTCGACATAGCGCTTCTGGTCGCGGAACTTGAGCGGGTCCTCGGGCACCTTGGGAACGTCGAGGCGCTTGTACTCGCCGTCGAAGATCTGGTGGAAGCGCGTCTTCGGGTCGATCCGCTCGTGGTGGCCGCAGCGCGGGCAGACGCCGAGCGTCTCCTCGAAGTCCTTGATATACAGCATCGCGCCGCACTTGGCGCACTTCCGCCACAGGTTCTCGGGCGTCTCGCGCCGGGTCAGCATCGCCGTCAGGCGCGGGCGGATGCGGGTCAGCCAGCTCATGCTGCCGTCCTCACTCGCGCGGTGCGGACGGCGTCGGCGAGCCCGCGGACGAAGTGTTCGACCTGTTCGGGCAGGTCGTTCGCGCGCGTCTCGGCGGCAGCGCCGATCAGCGAGACGAGCGCCGAGCCGACGACAACGCCGTCGGCGTGGAGCCCGACCGCCGCCGCCTGCGCCGGGGTCTTGATGCCGAAGCCGACCGCGACCGGCAGGCTCGTCGCCGCCTTCAACCGCGCCACCGCGCTGGCGATATCGGCGTCGGCGGCAGATGCGGTGCCGGTAACCCCGGCGACCGCGACGTAATAAACGAACCCCGACGCCCCCGACAGCACCGTCGGCAGGCGTTTCGCGTCGGTCGTCGGCGTCGCCAGCCGGACGTTGTGGAGCCCGTGCCCCCTAAGCATCGGCGCGAGTTCGGCATCCTCCTCGGGCGGCAGGTCGACGACGATCGTCCCGTCGAGCCCGGCGTCGGCAGCGGCATCGGCGAACGCCTCGACTCCGTAGGCGAGGATCGGGTTGAAATAGCCCATTAGGATCAGCGGCGTCGTGCCGTCGGTCAGCCGGAAGGCGCGGATCATCGCCAGCACCCCGCGCAGCGTCGTCCCGGTGCCCAGGCTGCGGATATTGCCCGCCTGGATCGCCGGGCCGTCGGCCATCGGGTCGGTGAACGGCATGCCGAGCTCGATGATGTCCGCCCCCCCGGCGACGAGCGCGGCGAGGATGCTCGGCCCCCGCTCGAGGTCGGGGTCGCCGGCGGTGACGAAGGTGACCAGCGCGGCGCGGTCCTGCGCGGCGCACTCGGCGAAGCGACGGCTCAAGCGGTCGCTCACATCTGGGTCCCGAGGGCTTCGGCGACGGTGAAGATGTCCTTGTCGCCGCGCCCGCAGAGGTTGGCGACGACGATCGTGTCGCGGCTCATGCCCGGCGCAAAGCGCCGGATCGCGGCGAGCGCGTGGGCGGGTTCGAGCGCGGGGATGATACCCTCGAGCCGGCACAGCTGCTGGAATGCGTCGAGCGCCTCGGCATCGGTCGCCGACTGGTATTCGACGCGCCCGATCGAGTGGAGCCACGCATGCTCCGGACCGATGCCGGGATAGTCGAGCCCGGCCGAGATCGAATGCGCCTCGGTGATCTGGCCGTCGTCGTCCTGGAGCAGCATCGTCTTGTTGCCGTGTAGCACGCCCGCGCGACCGCCAGCTAGGCTCGCGGCATGGGCGTCGGTGTCGAGGCCGTGGCCCGATGCCTCGACCCCGATCATGCGGACATCGTCGTCGAGGAACGGGTGGAACAGGCCGATCGCGTTCGACCCGCCGCCGATCGCGGCGCACAGGACGTCGGGCAGGCGGCCCTCCGCCTCGACGATCTGCTCGCGCGCCTCCTTGCCGATGACCGACTGGAAGTCGCGGACGAGTTCGGGATAGGGGTGCGGCCCGGCGGCGGTGCCGATGATGTAGAAGGTGTCGTGGACGTTCGCGACCCAGTCGCGAAGGGCTTCGTTCATCGCGTCCTTCAAGGTCTTCGACCCCGATTCGACGCTGCGGACCTCGGCCCCGAGCAGCTTCATGCGGAACACGTTCGGCGCCTGCCGAGCGATGTCGCGCGCGCCCATGTAGATCGTGCACGGCAGCCCGGCGCGCGCGGCGACGGTCGCGGTGGCGACGCCGTGCTGCCCCGCCCCGGTCTCGGCGATGATCCGCGTCTTGCCCATCCGCTGGGCGAGGAGCATCTGGCCGATGCAGTTGTTGATCTTGTGCGCGCCGGTATGGTTGAGCTCGTCGCGCTTGAAGTAGATCTTCGCCCCGCCGAGCGCGTTGGTCAGCCGCTCGGCGAAATACATCGGCGACGGCCGGCCGACATAATGCTTCATCAGATAGTCGAACTCGGCGGCGAACGCCGGGTCGGCCTGCGCCGCGCGATACGCGACCTCGAGTTCGAGGATCAGCGGCATCAGCGTCTCGGCGACATAGCGCCCGCCGAACGCCCCGAAATGCCCGCGCGCGTCGGGGCCGGTCCGCAGGCTCGGACGCCCGCTCGCTGTTAGTGCTGCCGTCGCCATTACACGGCCCGCGCCGCGGCGATGAACGCCTTGATCTTCGCCACCGACTTCACTCCCGGCTCGTCCTCGACTCCCGACGACACGTCGACCAGCGGCGGATGTGCGGTCCGCACCGCCTCCGCCACCGATCCCACATCGAGCCCGCCCGACAGGCCCCAGCACGCGCGACCGACGCGGTCGAGCAATCGCCAGTCGAAGCGCAGGCCGTTACCCCCGGGCAAGGCGGCTCCCCTAGGCGCTTTGGCATCGAACAGCAATCGGTCGGCGGTGCCGCCGAAGGTCGCGATCGCCGCGTCGATGTCGTCGCGACTGGCGACGCCGACCCCGCGCCAGACCGGGCGGCGGTAACGGCGGCGGACCTCGGCGACACGCGCCTGCGTCTCGCTGCCGTGAAGCTGGATCGCGTCGAGCCCGGCGACGGTGCGGTCGAGCAGGGCATCGTCGGGATCGACGAACACCCCGACGCGAGTGATGTGCGACGGCACGCGCTCGCCGAGCGAAGTCGCCCGCTCGGGGGCGACGTTGCGCGGCGAGGGTGAGAAGAAGACGAAGCCGACATGGCTCGCCCCCGCGCCGATCGCGGCGTCGAGCGCCTCGGGCGTCGACAGCCCGCAGATCTTGATGTCGAGGGTCACAGCGAGGCGGCGATCGCGGCGGCGGCGGCGGCGGGATCGGCAGCGGCGGTGATCGGGCGGCCGATGACGAGGATCGATGCGCCCGCGTCGTGGGCATCGCGCGGCGTCATTACGCGCTTCTGGTCGCCGACGTCGCCGCCCGCAGGTCGCAACCCGGGAACGACGATCATCGCATCGGGCCACGCCGCCCGGGTCGCGGCTGCCTCCGACCCCGAGCAGACGATTCCCTGCAGCCCGGCGACGCGCGTCATCGCGGCGAGATGCGCGACCTGGTCGGAAACGCGCGCCTCGACCCCGATCGCCGCGAGATCGGCGGCGTCGAAGCTGGTCAGCACGGTGACCGCGATGATCGCCGTCGCCGGGTCGATCGCCGCGCGCGCTACCTTCATCGCCTCGACCCCGATCGAGGCATGGACGTTGACGATCGCCACGCCGAGCGGCGCGAGCGAGGTCAGCGCCCCGGCGACGGTATTGCCGATGTCGTGGAGCTTGACGTCGAGGAAGATCGGCAGGCCGAACGCCTGCATCCGGCGAACCCCATCGGGCCCGTGCGCCATGAAGAACTGGAGGCCGAGCTTTAGCCCGCCGACATGCGGCGCGACGGCGCGCGCCAGCGCCTCGGCGGCGAGGCGGTCGCTGGAATCGATCGCGACGTAGATCGGGTTCGCGGTCACGCGGCGGGGGGAAAGCTCGACGACATCGGCGCGACGACCGGCTCCGAAACCGGCGACACGCTACGCGGCCCGGCCGACTGCGCTTCGTCGAGCATGCGCTCGGCCCGCGCCGTCCGCCGCCGCCACGACGAACGCGCCGCGACATGGACGAGGAGCATCGGCAGCCAGCCGAGCAGGATCGAAACCAGCACGATCACCGGCAGGAAAACCAGCACGATCGTGCCGTTGGGCAGGTCGACAGGTACGCGCGTCCAGTTGTTGAACGCGAACAGGACGAACAGCGCGAGCAATGCGCCGAAGCCGATCAGTCTGAGGGCCCTCATCGCCGCATCCTTCTCATAACTCGCCGTCGACCGCCTCGATGCCCTCGTCGGCCAACGCGGCGATCAATGCGCTCGCCGTCGTATCGAGCGTCTGGCGGTCAACGCTCCGCAACACGAAATTGGCACCAGTCTTGCCTTCGCGCCAGAACGGGTAGCTGCCGATCTGTATGCCATCATGAGCTTTTTCGACGCTGGCCAGCAGTTCGGCGACGCGGCTTTCATACGTCCACGCCGCGATCGTCCGCGTCAGGACCGGCAGGCCGCCGGGAAGCTGGCCGTCGAGCGAGGCGAGCATCGACCGGGTGATCGCCGGCACCCCCGCCATGATAAAGACGTTGCCGACGCGGATGCCGGGGGCCTGCGTCCGCGGGTTGGCGATCAGCTCCGCACCGGCGGGGACGCGCGCCATGCGCAGGCGGGCGTCGTTGATGCGGTCGCCGTAGTGTTCGGTGAGGATCGCGACGGCCTGCGGGTGGTGGACGACCTCGACCCCCAGCGCGGCGGCGATCGCGTCGACGGTGATGTCGTCGTGGGTCGGGCCGATGCCGCCGGTGGTGAAAAGATAGTCGTGCGCGACCCGGAGCGAATTCACCGCATAGGCGATCGCCGCCATGTCGTCGGCAACGACGCGGACCTCGCGCAACCGGATGCCCTGGACCCCGAGCCACTTCGCCAGATACGCGGTGTTGGCGTCCTGCGTCCGTCCCGACAGGATCTCGTCGCCGATGACGACGAGCGCGGCGGTGTAGATACGGTCGGGGGCGGCGTCGGGCATCGTTGCGGTTTAGCCCAGCATGGCCGGAGTGTCGACAACGCCGCCATGGTTGCCACGTCGCACCCGGAGGCTTACCTTGCCGACATGACTTACGCCGATACCGCCGACCTGCTCGACGAACCGTCGACCGCAATCAAGCTCCACGGGCCCGAGGCCTTTGCCGGGATGCGCGCTGCCGGGCAGCTTGCCGCACGCGTCCTCGACATGCTCGTGCCGCACGTCAAGCCTGAGGCGGTGACCGCCGACCTCGACCGGATGGTCCATGAATTCGTCATGGCGGCGGGATCGGTGCCAGCGACGATCTTCTACCGCGGCTATGCCCATGCCTCGTGCATCAGCGTCAACCACGTGGTTTGCCACGGTATTCCCGGCGTCAAGCGGCTCAAGGACGGCGACATCGTCAACATCGACGTCACCGTCGTCGTCGACGGCTGGCACGGCGACACCAGCCGGATGTACCTCGTCGGCGATGTCCCGATCAAGGCGCGGCGCCTCGTCGACATCACCTGGGAGTGCCTCCAGCGCGGGATCGCCGCGGCGAAACCGGGCGCAACGTTCGGCGACATCGGCTGGGCGATCCAGTCGTTCGCCGAGGGCCAGCGCTGCTCGGTGGTCCGCGATTTCTGCGGCCACGGCGTCGGGCGGGTGTTCCACGACGCCCCGAACGTTGTCCATGTCGGGCGTCCGGGCAAGGGCCCGGTGCTTCAGCCGGGGATGATCTTCACAATCGAGCCGATGATCAATCTCGGCCGTCCCGAGGTCAAGCTGCTCGACGACGGCTGGACCGCGGTGACGCGCGACCGTTCGCTTTCGGCGCAGTTCGAACACTCGGTCGGCATTACCGAGACCGGGTGCGAGGTGTTCACCACCAGCCCTGCCGGGTTGAGCCATCCTCCCTACGCCACCTGAGAACGACCCGGCGGGGCACCGCGAGCGGCTGCGCGCGCGGCTGCTCGAAGGCGGCGGCGACGCCTTTCTCGATTACGAACTCCTTGAATATATTCTTGGGCTGGCGATCCTGCGGCGCGACACCAAGCCGCTGGCGAAGCGCCTGCTGAGCGAGTTCGGCTCGTTCCCGGCGGTGCTTGCAGCATCGCCTGCCGAGCTGTCGCGGGTCGAGGGCCTGTCGGCGGGCGGGGCGGCAGCGATGAAGTTCATCGAGGCGGCGTCGCTGCGGTC
>NZ_JANYGL010000127.1 GCF_025362435.1 Polymorphobacter sp. | reverse complement strand
CGAACAGCGGGATCGCGCCGAGGACCAGCCCGCCGACGACGATCAACCCCCACAGCGCCATCGGCCCGGGGTTCGCGACCAGCGCGCGGACCGAGGTCGAGATCGCGGTCGGCAGCGAGACGTCGTGGTCGAGCGCGAGCGGGAACGAAAACGCCGCGATCGCCAGCGTCGCCACCGCGAACATGAAGCCGACGAAGTTGCCGACGATGATCAGCAGGTGGCCGCCGGGGGTCGCGACGACGTCGTGGAGGAAGGTCGGGATGTCGCCCGCGCTCTGCGATCCCATCGCCCATTGCTGGATCGCGACTGCCGATGCCAGCCACGCGGCAAACATGATCGCAAGGATCACGCCGAGGCCGACGATCGTCGAAATCGATTTCGCCTTGAGGACGTCGAAGACATGCGTCCAGCGCGTGTCGAGCCCGGCCTCGCGGCGGCGGCTGAGCTCGTACAGCCCAACCGCGGCCAGCGGTCCGACGAGCGCGAAGCCCGAGATGAGCGGGAAGATCAGCGGCACGACATCGTTGCCCTGCGCCGCCCGCGCCGCGATCAGCCCGACTGCGGGGTAGATCAGGGTCAGTAAAACGAGATACGTCGGCATCAACTTGAAGTCGTCGATGCCTCGTCGCAGCGAGTCGACGAGGTCGGCAGTACCGATGGTTCGGATCTGCGGCTCGGCTTCGCTTGTCGTTCGGGTCTGCGGCTCGGCGGCGCCGCGCGTCGTCAGGGTTTCGGCCATGGCACGTCCTCCCAATGATTGGCGCGAGTGTCCGTCGTCGCAGCGCTCTTGTCGAGTCGCTTGTTCGGCGGCATGGACGACGACCTTGGGAGAACACGCATGACCACCGCCTTCGACTATGACCACGCCGGCACGACCTGCCGCGGCGGGATCGCGCTTCCTGCCGGCGACGCCCCCGCGCCTGGCATCGCGCTGTTCCACGACATCAATGGCGTCGGGCCGCACAACCAAGGCTGGGCCGACCGGATCGCCAGCGAGCTCGGCTATGTCGCGCTCGCCGCCGACGTCTATGGCGAGGGCCGGACCCCCGGCGACTTCAACGAAGGCCTCAAGTGGATCGGCGAGCTGCGCGGCGATATCCCGCTGCTCAACGCGCGCTCGGGCGCCGCGCTCGACGCGTTGAGGGCACACCCGCGCTGCGACGGACGGATTGGCGCGGTCGGTTTCTGCTTCGGCGGTGCGGTGATGCTCGAACTTGCCCGCGCGGGAAATCCGCTGATGACGGCCGGGGTGAGCATGCACGGCGCGCTCCAGACCTCGACCAAGGTCGCGCCCGGCGGCATCCACGCAAGGCTGCTCGTCTGCCACGGCGCCGAGGACCCGATGATCGACTACGCCGCGCTGTCGGGCTTCCTCGGCGAAATGCGCGATGCCGGCGCCGACTGCCAGACGATCGCCTACACCGGGGTCGTCCACGCCTTCACCCGCCCCGACCAGGACGGCAGCTTCAACCCCGCGCTCAAGTTCAACGAGGCGGCGAACCGCCGCTCGTGGCGGGCGATGGCGGCGCATTTCGCGGAAGTGTTCGGTTAAAATCCTCCCCGCCTTCGGGGAGGTGGCGCGCACTTGCGCGACGTAGGGGCGGCGGAGCGGGCTCGAATTATGAGTTCGCTCCACCGCCCCTCCACCATCGCGAAGAGCGATGGTCCCCCTCCCCGAAGCCGGGGAGGATCTAGAGTCCCTCGCCGCCCACCCAGTGCGCCTGCGCAAGGCGGCGCGCGACCGTCCACACCTGCGTGCGGATGTCGGGGACCGCGACGATCTCCCAGAATGCGCCGCGCGTCATCGGGCCAAGCCCAAACAGCCGCGGGTGCGCCTCGCCGTTCGCCCCGATCAGCCGCGACTGCGCGTCGACATCGAGCCCGAGCCGCGCCGGGTCGGCGCGGGCGTGCCCCGCCTCGATCAGCGACCGCAACACCGGCTCGGACGACCGCGCAAGGTCACCCTGCGGGCCGGTGCAATTGACGATGCGGCGCACCCTGAGGGTCGTCGACGCATCGGCTCCGCGCGGGCGATAGGTAACGCGGACGCCGCTGCCCTCAGGAACGTATGCCGACGGCTTGCCGCCGACGATGCTAAGCTGGCCGCGGGCGACCATCGCCTCCATCTTCGCGGCCACGGCGGGGGCGAGGCGGTGGCGGTGGACGTCCCACCACGGGCGCAGGTGGCGGAGGAAGCGCGCGCGCTCGTCCTCGCTCGCCGACAGCCACAGTCCTTGCGTAAACGGGCGCAGTTCGTCGACCGCGGCGCGCCAGCCGATCCCGTCGGCGCGTTCACGGATCTCGGCGAGGAGGGCGGAGGCGACCGTCGTCGGCTTCTCGTTGCGGTCCCCCGCCGGTCCGGGCGGGACGTGCGGGCGCGGCAGCAATCCGCGCCGCGACAGCGCGACGATCTTGCCCGCGAACCCCGCCGCATCGAGCGACAGCGCGACGTCGACCATCGTCAGCCCGGTGCCGATCAGCATCACCGTATCGTCGGCGGTCAGCCCGTCGACCGTCGCCGGGTCCCACGGGTCGGGGGCGTAGATGTCGCCGGGCAGTGCGTCGGGATCTAGCCCCGGAGGCGCGTGCGGCGGCAAATTGCCGACCGCGACGACGAGTGCATCGACCGGGAGGCTCCGCCCATCGGCGAGCCCGACGATAACTCCGTCATCCGATACCGTCGCCGACACCGCCTCGTCGCGGACCAGCACCAGCCGGTCACCCGCGCGCGCCGACGAGCGTTCGAGGAGTTCGCCGAGATATTCACCGTACTGCTGCCGCTGGACGAAACTGCCGCCGTCGCCGAGGCCCCGCGCGGTGCACCATTCGGCGAAGTGCGCCGGGCGGTCGCTGAGCGCGCTCATGTTGCCCGCGCGGACGTTGAGCAGGTGCGATGGGTGCGGCGCGGAGTAAGCGGTGCCGCGCCCGAACACCGGCCGCCGCTCGATCAGCGTCGCCTGCGGCCCGGCGTGACGGAGGATGTTGATCGCGAGAAGCGAGCCTGAGAAGCCCGCGCCGACGATGGCGACCGATTTGTAGATCATGCTTGATCCTCCCCGGAACGGGGAGGGGGACCATCGCTCTTGCGATGGTGGAGGGGCAGCGGTGCGGAGTCCGAGATCGCTCGACCGCCCCTCCACCATGCAAGCGCATGGTCCCCCTCCCCGAAGGCGGGGAGGATTTTAGAGCGGCCCATGCGTCATCCTTGGCAGCACATGCCGCGCAAACAAATCCGCCTCCGCCGCGTGCGGATAGCCTGACAGGATGAACGCCTCGATCCCCATCGCCTGATATGCCGCGAGCTTCGCCAGCACCTGGTCGGGGTCGCCGACGATCGCCGCGCCGCAGCCTGAGCGGGCGCGGCCGATCCCGGTCCAGAGGTTGTCCTCGACGTACCCCTCGTTGCCCGCGCTGGCGCGGAGTTCGGCCTGGCGGCGGACACCCTCCGACTGCGAGTCGAGCGACTTGCTCCTGATCGCGTCGCCGGTCGCGGCGTCGAGCTTCGACAACAGGCGGCTCGCGGCATCGCGCGCCTCGGCCTCGGTATCGCGGACGACGACATGAACGCGGTAGCCGAATTTGAGCGTCCGACTGTGCGCGGCGGCGCGGGCGCGCATGTCGTCGAGGATCGCCTGCACCGCGGGCATGGTGTCGGGCCACATCAGATAGACGTCGGCCTGCCGGGCGGCGGCTTCGCGCGCTTCGGGCGACAGGCCGCCGAAGTACAGCGGCGGGCACTTGCCGCTAAGCGTCGTCGCGGCAGGAGGATCGAGCTTGAGCTGCCAATGCTCGCCCTGGTGATCGAGCGGGTCGCCGTTGAGCAAGGTCTTGAGGATGCTCATCAACTCGACCGTCCGGGCATATCGCGGCGCGCTCGCCAGCGTCTCCCCGGGCATGTCCGACGAGATGATGTTGACCGTCAAACGCCCGCCCAGCATCCGGTCGAGCGTCGCGATCTGCCGGGCAAGCTGCGGCGGCCACGTCTCGCCGACCCGCACCGCGAGCAACAGCCGGATCCGCCGCGTCAGCACCGCGATCCCGGCGGCAAACGCCGTCGCGTCGATGCCGAGCGCATAGCCCGACGGTAGCAGGACGTTATCGAACCCGCCCGCTTCCGCCCCCAGCACGATGTCGCGGCAATGCTCCCAGCTCGACTTCAGCTTCGCGTCGGGGACGCCGAGGAACTCGTAGTCGTCGTCGCATAGCGCCGAGAACCAGCTGACCTCGCAACTCACGGCAGGCGCTCGCCGAGGCTCGCCTCGAGGATCGCGTACCATTCGGACCGCTCGAAGCGGACCTTGTAGGCGTCGGCGGCCTCGATGATCCGCGCCGGGTTCTGGCTGCCGACGATCGGGATCGGCTTGGCCGGATGCGCCATGATCCACGCATAGGCGACAGCCGCGCGGCCGACGCCGTATTTGTCGGCGTGGGTGTCGAGCACCGCGCGGACCACGGTCGTGCGGTCGTCGGCGGCGTCGTTGCTCGCCAGCCGCCCCTGTCCGAGCGGCGACCATGCGAGCACCGCCATGCCGTACTTGATCGCCCGGTCCATCGTCCCGTCGAACAGCGGCGCGGTCGCGAGCGCCGAGAATTCGGGCTGGGTCGAGACGAGCGGGATATTGAGATACGACTTCAGCGCCGCGGTCTGCGCGGGAGTGTAGTTCGACACCCCGACGCTGACGATCTTGCCCTGGAGGACGAGCTCCTCGAGCGTCGCCGCGATATCCGCCGGATGCGTCAGCAGGTCGGGGCGATGGATCTGCCACAGGTCGATCCGCTCGGTCTTCAGCCGCTTCAACGACGCGTCGACCGCCTCGACAATATAAGCGGGCGACGAGTCGTACGGCACGCCCATGCGGATGCCGCCCTTCGACGCGAGCACCATCTTGTCGCGCAATCCGGGAGCCTCGGCGAAGACGCGCCCGAGCAACACCTCTGCCGCGCCGAACGGCTCGTCGTTGTCGGGGCCATAGATGTCGGCGGTGTCGAACAGCGTGATCCCCGCCTCGAACGCCGCCTCGACACGGGTGCGCGCGGCGGTGACGTCGTCGCCGGCAAACCGCCACATGCCCCAGGCGAGCGGCGAGACGAGCATCCCGGACTTGCCGAGCAGGCGGGGTTCGGAGGAAAGGATGATTTCGGTCATGAACGGCTTTTGGCACAGGGACGCGACGAATGGGAGACACGATCCGCTGGGGCATCATCGGCGCCGGGATGATGGCGATCGAGCACATCGCCAACCTCAAGCTGACGCCCGGGAGCCAGATCGTCGCGCTGGTCGATCCGGTGGCGACGTCGATCGAGCGGGCGCAGGCGGCGATCGGCGCCCCGGTCACGGTCTATGCCGACCCGGCAGCGCTCGCCGCGAGCGGGACGGTCGACGCGGTGCTGATAGCCTCGCCCAACTTCACCCATCACGAGGTGCTCGGGCCGCTGCTCGACGCGCGGGTCAATATCCTGTGTGAGAAACCGCTGGCGACGACGCTCGCCGACGCCCGCGACATTGCCGCGCGGGTGGCGGGGTACGACAAGGTGTTCTGGACCGGCATGGAGTACCGCTACATGCCCCCGGCCGCCGAGTTCATCGCGCAGGTCCACCGCGGGCGCGTCGGGCACCTCAAGATGCTGTCGATCCGCGAGCATCGCTTCCCGTTCCTCGTCAAGGTCGGCGACTGGAACCGCTTCAACCGCAACACCGGCGGGACGATGGTCGAGAAATGCTGCCACTTCTTCGACCTGATGCGCGTCATCGTTGAAAGCGAGCCGGTCCGCGTGTTCTGCTCGGGCGCGGCGGGGGTCAACCACCGCGACGAGAAGTATGGCGGCGAGGTCCCGGACATCATCGACAACAGCTTCACCACGGTCGACTTCGCCAACGGCGTCCGCGCGATGCTCGACCTCAGTATGTTCGCCGACGGCGCGGAAAACCAGGAGGAGATCGTCGCGGTCGGCGATGCGGCGCGGCTCGACTGCCTGATCCCCGCGGGAGAGATCGTCTACAGCCCGCGCGTCGGCTTCATGAACCCCAAGCGCGGCGAGCGCAGCCACGTCGCGGTCGACCCGACGGCTCTCAGCGCGGGCCAGCACCACGGCGCAACCTTCTACCAGCACCAGGCCTTCGCCGCCGCCGTCCGCGGCGACGGCCCGGTCGCGGTCACCGCCGACGACGGGTTGCGCGCGGTAGCGATGGGGCTGGCGGCGGAAATCAGCGCGCGCGAGCACCGGGTGGTCGAGATGGGGGAGCTGGGACTTTAACGGCTTTATGCCTCTCCCCGCCAAAGTCGTTGTGACCACAAAGCGACAACAGCCACCCAAAGACAGGCTTTAGTGTCACAGCGAATTGCTTTCGCGAATCCGCGCGACCAATAGGGCAACGCAATCAGGCGGCAAACCGCCGGTTATTTCGGGGAGGATATTCGATGCGGCACCGCTCGTTGATGCTGGCTGGGACCATGCTGGCGATCGCGGTGCCGCAGGCCGCCACTGCCCAGCAGGTTGCGGCGGCTGCACCGGCAGCGGCCGACGACATCGGCGCCGACATCATCGTCACCGCGCAGAAGCGTCCCGAACGGTTGCAGGACGTGCCGGTCGCGGTGACCGTCGTCGGCGGCGCGGCGCTCGCGGCGACGGGCAAGGTCAACCTCGAGGGTGCGCAGTATCTCGTGCCGTCGCTCAATTTCCTCAAGTCGGGGACGACGCTTAACCAGTCGCTGTTCCTTCGCGGCGTCGGCACCGCAACCTTCTCGATCGCGGGCGAACCGTCGGTGTCGACCGTGCTCGACGGCGTCGTCCTCAGCCGCGCCGGCGAGGCGTTCAGCGACCTCGTCGACGTCGAGCGGATCGAAGTCCTGCGCGGGCCGCAGGGGACGCTGTTCGGCAAGAACGCCAGCGCGGGCGTCATCAACATCGTCTCGGTCAAGCCCGGCGACGTCCTCGGTGGCTATGTCGAGGCGAGCTATTTCAGCGAGGCGGAATACCGCGCCCGCGCGGCGATCGACGTGCCGCTGTCGAAAACCGTCCGCGCACGCGTCAACGGGTTCTACGACGACTATAAAGGCAACATCTTCAACGCTGCGCCGACGGTGAACCGCGAGGTCAACGGCTTCAAGCATTGGGGCGTCCGCGGAATCGTCGAGGCCGACGCAACCGAGACGCTTAAGCTGACCGCGATCGCCGATTATCACCATAATTCCGACGATTGCTGCGCCGAGGTCATCGCCACGCCGCCCTTGAACGCCGCCGGGCAGGTCATCGCCAACCCGACTACCGCGGTGCTGCCTACCCCGCTCGGCGTCAACAGCCGGACGATCTCGCAAAACCTGATCACGCGGACGAAGGAGACCGGCTACGGCTTCTCGCTCCAGGGCGACCTCAACCTCGGCGACTTCGTCGTCACCTCGATCACCGCGTATCGCAACTACAAGAACGAGGAGATCCGCGACGGCGATTTCCTGCCGCAGGCGTATATCGGGTTCAACCAGCTCCACGACGACGGACCGCAGACCGGGAACACCTTCAGCCAGGAAGTCCGCCTGACGTCGCCCGCCGACAAGCCGCTGACCTATGTCCTCGGCGCCTATTATTCGAGCGCCAAGTCGGAGCGGATATTCACCCGTACCGACCAGGTCTGCAACGCACTCGTCCCCCCCGCGCCGACGGTGCTGACGCCGTGCAGCAGCCCCCTCGCTGCGCCGTCGACCTTCCCGACCGGCACCGCCGACTTCGGCTCGAAGTTCGAGAACCTGGCGCTGTTCGGCCAAGGGACTTACCGCCTGTTCGAGGGGCTGCGCCTGATCGGCGGGCTGCGCTATACCCACGATAAGCTCGACGTCTTCGAGACGCGGGTGACGACGCTCGCCGGTCCCGGCATCAACCCGAGCTTCGATGCGGGCGTGTTCGCCGGCGGCGCAGCGAACGGTGTCCCGTTCCGCGCCAACACGTCGAAGGACAATGTCTCGGGCAAAGCCGGCGTCCAGTACGACATCAGCCACGGCTCGACGGCGTACGCGACCTATTCGCGGGGCTACAAGGGCCCGGCGTATAACGTGTTCTACAATCTGACGACGACCGGCACCAACGTCATCGAGGCCGAGACGTCGAACGCGTACGAGATCGGCCTCAAGAACACGCTGCTCGGCGGCAAGCTGACGGTCAACCTTGCGGGCTACCTCGCCAAGTATCACAATTTCCAGGCGAACAATCCCGACCTCGCGGGCGGCGTCGTCGTCACGCGCTTCACCAACGCCGGCGACGTCTCGACCCGCGGCGGCGAGCTCGACTTGCTCTACCGCCCGATCCGCGACCTCAGCGTCACCGGCGGGCTCGCCTACACCGACGCCCATGTCGACAAGTTCAAAATCCCCGCCGTCGCCGTCGGTGCCCCCGCCCCGGCGGTCATCTCTCCCGGCACCCCGCTCGGCTTCGCGCCGAAGTGGAAGGGCAGCCTCGGCGCCGACTACCGCATCCGCACCGCCGACCTGCCGGTCGACTTCCTTGTCGGCGCGCAGGGATCGTTCCAGTCGAGCGAACTCGCGCTGTTCGCCGCCGGCCCGGTCCAGCGCGCGCAGGGGACGATCGGCGCGTATGCCTTGGTCAACCTTCAGGCGGGGATCAGTGACCATGCCGACAAGTACAAGCTGACCTTCCAGGTGCGGAACCTGCTCGACAAGGCGTTTGCAGCCGCGATCACTAATGGCGGCCCGGGGGGGTCGTACCGGTATCAGATCCCGCGCGATGCGGACCGGTATTACGGGGTGACGGGAAGGGTGAATTTCTAACCTAAATCCTCCCTCGCTCTTGCGGGGGAGGGGGACCGTCGCCCTTCGCGATGGTGGAGGGGGCGCTCCGCAACGTATATTCCGCGTGGGAGCCCCCTCCAC
>NZ_JANYGL010000087.1 GCF_025362435.1 Polymorphobacter sp. | reverse complement strand
CATTTCCGCACGCGGCCGGTCCACGTCGATTGGTTTCGCGGCACAGGTGCTTGCGCCGGAAGATCGTCGCACTGGCGAAGCATCGCCCCGGTCCGGCGCTCGTCGGGACCGGCGACATGCGCGCCGAAGCCGATCGACTTGCCCTGGAGCCGGTCACCGATGATCCGCTCCAGGCCGTTAAAGGCGCCGCCGCAGATGAACAGGATGTTGGTCGTGTCGACCTGGAGGAACTCCTGCTGCGGATGCTTGCGGCCACCCTGCGGGGGAACGCTCGCGGTGGTGCCCTCCATGATCTTGAGCAGCGCCTGCTGGACGCCCTCGCCGCTGACGTCGCGGGTGATCGAGGGGTTGTCCGCCTTGCGGCTGATCTTGTCGATTTCGTCGATGTAGACGATCCCGCGCTGCGCCCGCTCGACGTTATAGTCGGACGCCTGGAGCAGCTTGAGGATGATGTTCTCGACGTCTTCGCCGACGTAGCCAGCCTCAGTCAGCGTCGTCGCATCGGCCATCGTGAACGGCACGTCGAGGATGCGGGCGAGCGTCTGGGCAAGCAGGGTCTTGCCGCAACCGGTCGGCCCGACGAGCAGGATGTTCGACTTGGCGAGCTCGACCTCGGCGCCCTTGGCACCATGGTTGAGCCGCTTGTAGTGGTTGTGGACCGCGACCGACAGCACCCGCTTGGCGTGGTTCTGGCCGATCACGTAATCGTCGAGCACCTTGCAGATCTCGCGCGGGGTCGGCACGCCGTCCTTGGTCTTGACCAAAGCCGTCTTGGTTTCCTCACGGATGATGTCGTTGCACAGCTCGACGCATTCGTCGCAGATGAACACCGTCGGTCCGGCAATGAGCTTGCGGACCTCGTGCTGGGACTTGCCGCAGAACGAGCAGTACAGCGTGTTCTTCGAGTCCCCGCCAGTCAATTTGGTCATGGGTATCCTTTCGCGCGAACGCGGTTCAGTCTAGCGGGTGTCGTTGCGATGCGGCAACCCGTGAAAATGCTTGCCGTCACGATAATGTCACGCGACGGCTTTGACGGCATCGCGTTATGCCGCCTTGAGCGCCTCTCCCTCGAGCGGCGTCGGACGCTTTTCGGTGACCTCGTCGATCAGCCCGAAGACCTTGGCCTCCTCGGCCGACAGGAACTTGTCGCGCTCCATCGCCCGCTCGATGACGTCGAGGGTCTGGCCGGTGTGCTTGACGTACAGCTCGTTCATCGCATGCCGGACGCGGAGGATTTCCTTCGCCTGAATCTCGATGTCGGTCGCCTGGCCCTGCGCGCCGCCCGACGGCTGGTGAACCATGATCCGCGAGTTCTTGAGCGCGACGCGCATTCCCGGCTCGCCGGCGGCAAGCAGGAAGCTACCCATCGACGCGGCCTGACCGATGCACACCGTCCCGACCTTGGGTCGGATGTATTGCATCGTGTCGTAGATCGCCATGCCGGCAGTGATCACGCCGCCCGGCGAGTTGATGTACATGTAGATGTCCTTCTTCGGATTCTCGGACTCGAGGAAGAGCAGCTGGGCGACGATCAGCGAGGCCATGTGGTCCTCAACCTGCGCCGTGACGAAGATGATCCGCTCGCGCAGCAAGCGCGAGAAGATGTCGAAGGACCGCTCGCCGCGGTTCGATTGTTCGATGACGATGGGGACGAGGCCCCCGATGATATCGGCGTGGTCGGGCATGGTTGCTCCGTGGGGTTCGGGCGAGGATCGCGTGTTGCCAACATCGGCCCGAACGCTGCGAGCTTCAAGCCCCCTTGGGGTCGCGAGGGAGCACGGTGGCGGATCGTCCAGCCGGACGGTAGCTTCCCCAAAGCCGCCGTCCCCCGCTACGGAGGGACAACGGCTTTAGCGAGCGGGGCCTATTCGGTTACCGTCTTCTTCGCGCGCTTCGCCTTTGCGGGAGCGACATCGGCAGCCGGTGCTTCGACAACCGAGGGCTCATCGCTCGGTTCGATCGCGGCCTGCGGTTCGATCGCTGCGACCGGATCGGTCTCGACCGGCTTGACCTTCTTCGGCTTGGCGAGCTTGGCAGCCTCGGCAGCGACAGGCGCAGCGTTGGCGATGACGGGCTCAGCTTCGACAGTCGCCGGCTTGGCCTTCGCCTTCTTCGCCTTGGGAGCAGGAGCATGGTCGTGCCCGGCGTGATCGTGGCCCGCGTGATCATGACTCGCATGGTCATGGCCGTGATCGTGCCCGCAATCCGGACCGTGGACGTGTGCGCCCGGGGTCTCGTCGTCGCTCTCGATTTCGGCCTGAAGGGCTTCGCGGCTGACGACGCGCTCGGTGACGTCGGCCTTGCCGATCAGGAAATCGACGACCTTGTCCTCGTACAGCGGCGCACGAAGCTGTGCCGCCGCCATCGCGTTCTCTTGGAAGTATTTGACGACCTGCGGCTGTTCCGCGCGGTCGTACTTGGTCGCTTCCTGCCCGATCAGCCGGTTCATCTCGGCCTGGGTAACGTTGACGCCGTTCGACTGGCCGATCTCCGACAGCAGCAGCCCGAGGCGGACGCGGCGCTCGGCGATGCGGCGGTACTCGGCGCGGTCGTCGTCCTTCTTGCTCTCGTCGCTGTCAGCGTCTTCGGCCTCGACCTGGCGCCAGATCTGGTCGAACTCGGCGTCGACCATCGACTGCGGAACGGCGAAGTCATGCGCCGAGGCCAGCGTGTCGAGCAGCTTGCGCTTCATGTGGGTGCGGGTCATCGCACCGAGCTCGGCCGAAACCTGGTCTTTGAGGATTTCGCGCAGCGCCTCGTAGCTGTCGATGCCGAAGCCCTTGGCGAAGGCATCGTCGAGCGCGACCGGGGCGGCGACTTCGACGCCGGTGACGGTGACGGCGAATTCGGCGTCGCGGCCCATCAGATAGGCGACGTTATAGTCGGTCGGGAAGGTCACCTTGACGGTGCGCGCGTCGCCGGCCTTGGCGCCGATCAGCTGGTCCTCGAAACCGGGGATGAGCTGGCCCGAGCCGATCAGGATCTTCATCCCCTCGCCCTTGCCGCCATCGAACGGCTCGCCGTCGACGGTGCCGACGAAGTCGATGACGACGGTGTCGCCACTGACGGCTTCATGCTCGGCGGGAGCGGGCTCGAACGACTTCTGCTGGTCGGCGAGGCGCTGGACGGCGGCGTCGAGCTCGGCATCGCCGGGTTCGACGACGAGCTTCTCGAGCGCGATGCCGTCGATCTGCGGCGCTTCGATCACCGGCAGGACTTCGACGGCAACGGTGAAGTCGACGTCCTGGCCCTCGGCCGGCGGCGCGGCGAGGTCGATCTGCGGCTGCATCGCGGGACGCAGCGCATGCTCGGCGATGAGCTGCTGCATCCCCTCGTTGACGGCTTCCTGCAGCGCGTCGGAACGCAGCTGCGCGCCGTGCATCTTGCGAACGAGGTTGAGCGGCACCTTGCCGGGGCGGAAGCCGGGCATGCGGACCTGCGACGCGACCTTGCCGAGCTGCGCATCGACCTTGGCTTCGATGTCGGCGGCCGGGATCGAGACGCTGTATTCGCGCTTCAGGCCTTCGTTCAACGTCTCGGCAATCCGCATTTTAAGTGTCCGTCTTTCAATATGTCGTGGTGCGGGCGAAGGGACTCGAACCCCCACATCTCACGATACTTGGACCTAAACCAAGCGCGTCTACCAATTCCGCCACGCCCGCGAGGGAAGCGCGGGCTTATACCAGTGAACCGGGTCGGTGCAAGTTAGCTGTGGAGCCACAGGCGGATCACCAGCCCGACGGCGGCGACAGTCGCCACGCCGGCGGCCCATAGTCCGACGAACCACGCCCAGCGGCTCGCGGTCGAAGGCTCGCGCGGGGTCAATGGTAGCCCTCGTGCCCGACCTTGCCGCGGAACAGCCAATAGGCATAGCCGGTGTAGCCGAGGATGATCGGCACCATGATCGCGACCCCGACAAGCATGAAGACCTGGCTCGATGCCGGTGCCGCCGCCTGGTAGATCGTGATCTGCCCGGGGACGAGATACGGGAACATGCTGATCGCCAGCCCGACGTAGCTAAGCAGGAACAGCGCGAGCGTCAGCAGGAACGGCATCAGCTCCGCCTTGCGCCCGATCGCGCGAAAGAAAAGCAGCCCGGTAATGCCGACGAGGATCGGCACCGGCGCGGCGTAATAGATGCCCGGCGCGGTCAGCCAGCGATGGTAATAAGCGGTCTTGAGGTACGGCGTCGCCGCGCTGACCGCGACGACCGCGATGATCGTGCCGATGCCGGCGAGCCACGCCAGACGGTACGCCCGCGCCTGAAGGTCACCCTCGGCACGCCAGATAAGCCAGCACGCGCCGAGCAGGGCATAGCCGATGACGACCGCCGCGCCGGTCAGGCAGGTGAACGGGCTCAGCCAGTCCCACCAGCCGCCGCCGTAGCCGCGCCCGACGACGACAATCCCCTGCAGGATCGCCCCGAGGATCACGCCCTGCGAGAAGGCGGCAACCAGCGACCCGCCGAAGAACGACACGTCCCACAGCCACGGATGGTTCGTCCGCCCGCGAAACTCGAAGGCGACGCCGCGGAAGACCAGCCCGAGCAGCATCAGGATGATGGGGACATAGACCGCCGGCATGATTACGGCATAAGCTAGCGGGAACGCCGCGAGCAGCCCGCCGCCCCCGAGCACCAGCCATGTCTCGTTGCCGTCCCACACCGGCGCAATCGAGTTCATCGCCGAGTTGCGGTCGTTGCCCTTGGCCAGCGCCGGGAACAGGATGCCGATGCCGAGGTCGAAGCCGTCCATCGCGACATAGGCGAACACCGCGAAGGCGATGATCCCTGCCCAGACTACGGTCAGATCGAAGCTGATGCCCATGACCTACTCCGCCGCGCCGACGGCGTGAGCCGGACCACTAGAAGCGAGCACGGCGTCGCCGTGCGTCTGGGGGACCGGGGTGATCCCCGCGGTCCGCGTTACCTGATCCCGGTCGGGTCCCTTCTCTCCGGGATGCGGCGAGTGGCCCATCAGCCGGAGGATGAACAGCGTCCCCGCGCCGAAGACGAAGAAATAGACGATGATGAAGGCGATCAGCGACGCCGCCACCGCCGGAGCCTGGAGCGGCGACACCGACTGGGCGGTGCGGAGGAGATGGTAGATGGTGAACGGCTGGCGCCCGACCTCGGTCGTCATCCAGCCGGCGATCACCGCGACGAAGCCCGTCGGCCCCATCACGACCGCCGCGCGATGAAGCCACGGCCAGCCGTACAGCTTGCCGCGGGCGCGCGCGACGAGGCTCCACAGCCCGAGGCCGAACATGCCGACGCCGATCCCGACCATGACGCGGAAGGTCCAGAACAGGATGTAGACCTGCGGCCAGTCAGCGCGCGGAAACTTGTCGAGCCCGTCGATCGGCGCGTCGAGGCTACCCTTGAGGACGAGCGAGCCGAGCTTCGGAATCTCGATCGCGTGGCGCATCACTCCCGCCGCCTGGTCGGGGATGCCGATGACGGTCAGCGGCGCGCCGTTGGGATGCGAGGTGAAGTTGCCCTCCATCGCCGCGATCTTGGCGGGCTGGTAGGCGAGCGTGTTGGTCCCCTGCTCGTGCCCGGCGAGGATCTGGATCGGTGCGACGATCGCCGCCATCCACATCGCCATCGAGAACATGACGCGGGTGCCTTCGCTCGGGCCCTCCTTGTGGCTGCGCTCGCGGAGCAGGTGCCACCCCCCGACCCCGCCGACGACGAACGCCGTCGTTAGATACGCGCCCAGCACGGTGTGGACGAGCCGGTACGGCATGCTTGGATTGAAGATGATCGCGAGCCAGTCGGCCGGGACATACTGCCCCTGCGGGTTGATCGCGTAGCCCTGCGGCGTCTGCATCCACGAATTGACGACGATGATCCAGAATGCCGAGATGAACGTCCCCGCCGCCACCGCGAAGGTCGCGGTGAAGTGGAGCTTCTTGCCGACGCGGTCGAGCCCGAACAGCATGACGCCGAGGAAGCCAGCCTCGAGGAAGAAGGCGGTGAGCACCTCGTACGCCATCAGCGGGCCGATCACCGATCCCGCCTTGTCGGAGAACACCGCCCAGTTGGTGCCGAACTGGTACGCCATGACGATCCCCGAGACGACGCCCATGCCGAAGGCGATCGCGAAGATCTTCACCCAATATTTGAACAGCACGAGGTAGGTGTCGTTGCCCGTCCGCAGCCACAGCGCCTCGAGGACGAGGAGGAAGCTCGCCAGCCCGATCGAGAACGCCGGGAAGATGAAGTGGAACGAGATAGTGAAGCCGAACTGCGCGCGAGCGAGGTCGACAGCGGAAGCATGGTCAAACATCGGTCCGATCCTTCCCGGCGCGCCAAAGCGCACCGTCAGCGATGCAGCGCGCGGACCGCCGCGCGCTACCGAACCGAAGCTGCTCGTCGTTGGATTAGCTGCCCCGACGTAGAGCGATTGGACACGACGCCGTTCGCTTGGGAACAACAGCCGGTACCCTTCGGTCCACGCCGATGTTCTATGAACTACAACCGTACAAAGGGCCACCTATGATCGTCCGCTCCGCTGTCTTGGCCGCAATGATCGTCACGGCGTCGACCGCCGCCGCGGCCGCCGACCTGCGCGACTTGTGCCCCGACCGACCCGGCCGGCTGACCCCGGCGTGCATCGTCGACGCGGGGCATCTCCAGGTCGAGACCGGCGCGGTCGACTTCACCCACGACGCAACCGACAGCGACATTACCGACACGCTGACGATCGCGTCGACGACGCTGCGCTACGGTGTCACCGACCACCTCGAGGCGGTGGCACAGTGGAGCCCGTACACCAGCGTCCGCGACCGGATGCGCGGCGGCGGCGTGACCACCGACCGCGGCGTCGGCGACGTCCTGCTCGGGCTCAAGCAGTCGCTGCTCCACCCCGACGGCAAAGGCGTGTCGATCGCGCTCGCGCCGTTCGTGACGATCCCGACGGCAAAGTCGGCGATCGGGGCTGGGTCGTCGACACAAGGGCTGATCGTGCCGGTGACGATCAGCCTCCCCGCCGATTTCTCGCTCGGCCTTTCTCCCGAGGTCGACCGGCTGCCAAATGGCGGCGATCGAGGCCACCACGCTAGTTACACGATGATCGGCGGCATAAGCCGGGCTTTCGGAGCGGTCACTCCCGGGGTCGAACTCGCTGCGACGCAGGACGACGACCCGACGGGACGAAAGACCGAGGCGACCGCCGACTTCTTCGCCGCATGGATTCCGAAGTCGCTGCCGTCGGTCCAGTTCGACGTTGCCACCTACGTCGGGCTCAACCGCGACACCCCCGACGTCGAGGCCTATATCGGTGTGTCGAAACGCTTCTAACCCTTGAATTTTCGTAAAAGGTCAGTATCATTGACCTAATCACTTGGGGAAGTTGATCATGGTAGCCGGCCTTCCGCCCGTATCGCTCGACGACAAGTACCGTTTCACCGACGGGCGTGTCTTCATGTCGGGAACCCAGGCGCTGGTCCGCCTGCCACTCGTCCAGCGCGCTCGCGACAAGGCGGCGGGGCTCAACACCGGCGGCTTCATTTCCGGCTATCGCGGCTCGCCGCTCGGCGGCTACGACCAGGAGCTGTGGCGCGCGAAGAAGCTGCTTGCTGCCGAGAACATCGTCTTCGTCCCCGGCATCAACGAGGAGCTCGGCGCGACCGCGGTGTGGGGCACCCAGCACGTCGGGATGCGGCCCGGCGCAACGGTCGATGGCGTCTTCGGCATCTGGTACGGCAAGGGCCCTGGGCTCGACCGCGCGATGGATGTGATCAAGCACGCCAACGCGGCGGGCACGACCCCGCACGGTGGCGTGCTGGCAATCGTCGGCGACGACCATGGCGCCAAGTCCAGCACCCTGCCCCACCAGTCCGACCATAATTTCCAGGCGGCGTTCGTCCCGTTCCTGTCGCCCGCCAGCGTCCACGAGTTTGTCGAATACGGCCTTCTCGGCATCGCCATGTCGCGCTTTGCCGGGACTTGGGTCGGCTTCAAGGCGACCGCCGACACCGTCGAGACCTCGGCGACGATCGACCTCGCCGTCGAGCAGCGCCAGATCATCCTGCCGCCGTTCGACTTCCCCGAGGGCGGCATCCACATCCGTGGTGGCGACATCTGGCGCGAGGAGGACACCCGCCTCCAGCGCTACAAGGGCTTCGCCGCATTGGCCTTCGCCAAGGCCAACGGCGTCGACCGCATCGTCTGGGATACGCCGCGCCCGCGCTTCGGCATCGTCACCACCGGCAAGGCGTTCGCCGACACGATGGAGGCGCTGTCCGAACTCGGCATCGACGCGCACATCGCGTCGCAGATCGGCCTTCGCATCTACAAGGTCGGGATGCCGTGGCCATTGGAGCCCGACGGCATCCGCGCCTTCGCCGAGGGTCTCGAAGAGGTCCTCGTCATCGAGGAGAAGCGCGAGTTCATCGAGCATCAGCTCCGCTGGCAGCTGTACAACTGGCGCGAAGCCGTCCGCCCGCGCGTCGTCGGCAAGCACGACGAGAACGGCGACTGGCTGCTGTCCCCCGACAACGAGCTGACCCCGGGCACGATCGCCCACGTCATCGCCGCGCGAATCCAGCGCTACTACGACACCGACGCGATCCGCGGACGGCTGGCGTTCTTCGACGACCAGGACCGCAAGGCGGGTGCGTACGAAGTCCCGATCAAGCGCTCCCCGTATTTCTGCTCGGGCTGCCCGCACAACACCTCGACCAAGGCGCCCGACGGCGCGCGGACGCTCGCCGGCATCGGCTGCCACATCATGGCGCTGTGGATGGACCGCGCCGAGACCTTCACCCAGATGGGCGGCGAGGGCGTGACGTGGGTCGGCGAGGCCCCGTTCACCAGCGAAAAGCACGTCTTCGCCAACCTCGGCGACGGCACCTATTTCCACTCCGGCCTGCTTGCGATCCGCCAGTCGATCGCGGCCAAGGTCAACATCACCTACAAGATCCTGTTCAACGACGCGGTCGCGATGACCGGCGGGCAGACCCACGACGGTGAGCTCGACGTCCCCTCGATCGCCGCACAGATGGTCGCCGAACATGCGGTCAAGACCGTTGTCCTGACCGAGGACCTGTCGCGTTATCAGGGAGTTACGCTGCCTTCTTCGGTCCGGCTGTTGGACCGCAGCGCCCTGCCCGCGATCCAGGACGAGATGGCGGCGACCCCGGGGTGCACCGTCATCATCTTCGACCAGACCTGCGCCGCCGAGAAGCGCCGCCGCCGCAAGCGCAAGACGATGGCCGACCCCGAGCAGCGCGTCTTCATCAACGCCGCGGTATGCGAAGGCTGTGGCGACTGCTCGGTCCAGTCGAACTGCGTCTCGATCGAGCCGGTCGAGACCGAGTTCGGCCGCAAGCGCCGGATCAACCAGTCGAGCTGCAACAAGGACTATAGCTGCCTCAAGGGCTTCTGCCCGTCGTTCGTCACCGTCGAGGGCGCGACGATCAAGAAGGCCAAGGCGACCGGCGACCTCGACCTGTCGGGCGTTCCCGAGCCGCAGATTCCGGCTCCCGGGCACGGCTATAACATCATGGTCACCGGCATCGGCGGCACCGGCGTTCTGACGGTGTCGGCGCTGCTCGGCACCGCCGGGCATCTCGAAGGCCTCGCCGCGACGACCGCCGACATGGCGGGCATGGCGCAGAAAGGCGGCGCGGTTTACTCCGCCGTCCGCCTCGCGGCGTCGAACGACGACCTGACCTCGCCCCGGATCATCGCCGGCGGTGCTGACCTCGTGCTGGCGTGCGATGCCGTCGTCGCCGCCGACAAGGCGACGCAGACGCTGATGGTGCCGACCCGGACCGCTGTCGTCGCCAACGGCGATATCGCCCCGACGAGCGACTTCGTCCGCAACCGCGACATTGACTTCCGCTCGCATCTCGTTGAAAAGGCTATTCGCAAGGCGGCAAACCCGAACGCGACGAGCTTCATCGCCGCCGACACAATCGCCACTGCTTTGCTCGGCGATGCGATCGGCGCGAACATCCTGCTGATGGGCTATGCGTGGCAGTCGGGGCTGATCCCACTGAGCCTCGCGAGCATCGACGGGGCGATTGAATTGAACGGCGTCGCTATCCCGTTCAACAAGCGCGCCTTCGCCTTGGGCCGCCTGCTCGCGCATTCGCCGCACACGGTGACGGCGATGGTCGAGGCCGCGCGCGGCCCGGTCGCCGCGCCGCCGTCGACCACCCTGCCCGAGCTGATCGAGCGCCGCGTCGCCGACCTGACGGTCTATCAGGACGCGGCTTATGCGAGCAAGTTCAGTGACTTGGTGGCGCGGGTTGCCGCCGCGGGTGACGACCGGCTGACGGAGGCAGTGGCGCGCTCGGCGTACAAGTTGCTCGCGTACAAGGACGAGTATGAGGTCGGGCGGCTGTACAGCGACGGGCGCTTCCGCGCCGCGTTCGACGCGCAGTTCGAGGGCGGCAAGCCCGCCCGCGTCCAGCTGTCGCCGCCGATCTTCGCCAAGCTCGATCCCGCAACCGGGCGACCGAAGAAGTACAGCTTCGGCCCGTGGATCTTCTCGGCGTTCGGCGTGCTGGCGAAGCTCAAGGGGCTGCGCGGCACTGCGTTCGACCCATTCGGCTACAGCGAGGAACGCCGCCACGAGCGCGCGGCGTTCGGCGACTATGCCGCGAAGGTCGACCGCCTCCTCGCCGGGCTGACTCCCGACAACCGCGCCCTTGCGGTCGAGATCGCAGCCCTCCCGTTGGCAATCCGCGGCTTCGGCCCGGTCAAGGCGGCAGCGGCGGTCAAGGTTGCGGGCGAGGAAGCGGCGCTGTGGGCGAAGTGGCCCGGCGAGGCGATCCGGGCTGCGGCTTGAGGCGCGGCTGGATGCTGAAATCGAAAGACAGCCCGGTATCACCGAAGTACGTCTGAGCCAGAGACGGCGGGGCAGCAGAGGGTGGCGCCCACCTGCTTTTGAGTTGTCATCCCGACGTAGGCCGGGACCCATGATCACAACATTTCGAGTTCATGGGTCCCGGCCTTCGCCGGGATGACAAATATCGCTCAACAGCCCGACAAGGTCTGTCCTACACCCTCTCGTCCAGACTACGTTACGACCCTTCGAGTCGCCAACGGGCGACGGGATCGGTGTTTCTCATTGTTATCGAGCGGGCGCATTGCCAACGTTGTCGCCCGCGAAGGCCGGCCCATGATCTCCGCTGGGTCGCGCGACTGCCGCGCGGCCCACGCAATCGGTGACAATACCCGAAACTGTCAACGTCGACTTCGCGCAATAATATTACACTAGCGCGAAGAGATACGCACGTTTCACCATGCGTTTAGTGTAATCTTTGTCATCTTAGCCGATGACCACACCTTCTATTCGTTCGTGACAAAGCACGCTTGCCAGCCTTGATAAGGTTAGCACACGCCGCCTCGCCGGGTTGCACGGCAGCGGCGCCGAGGCCACGCGATCGCCAACGACAGCGAGAGCGTCGACGGCAACCGCGCAATAATGTTACGACGACGCAATGAGAAGCGCATTTTTCAAGATGCGTTTAGTGTCACCTTTGTCACCTTAGCTCCGAAACAGCCGATCTATCCGTTCGTGACGAAGCACGCTTTCCCAGCCTCGGTCAGCTTGGCACAGGCCGCCTTCGCCGCGTCGCGCGTCGCATACGGTCCCATCTGAAGCTTGGTGACGGGGCCATCGGTGGCGAAGATCGGCTTGGCCGGGGCGGCGGTCTCCTTGACGCTGGCCCAAGCATTATCGGCCTGCTTGCGCGCCGAGAACGCCCCGAGCTGGACCCGCCAGCCATCGGGCTTGTGCGTCACCGGCTTGTCGATCGTCTCGAACGGCTTGAGCGCGGCGGTCTGGACCGGCTTGGCCGGCGTCGTCGGAACTACCTTGGCAGGAGCGGCGGCGACAGCCTTGGCGGGCGGCGTCGCCAGCGGATCGGCCGACGCCGTGGTCCGCGCCGGTGCGAGCGTCACCGGCTTCGACGCCGGCACGTCGGTCGTTGCGATCACCGACGCGGCTGGCGGGGTCGCCGGCAGCGTCCGCACCGTCGACGCGACCTGCCCGAATGGCGGGCTTGCTGCGGCGGACCTGGCGGCGGCATCGGCCTGCGCCGGGGTCGGTTGCGGGATCGGTCGGGCAGCGACGACTTCGGGCGGGGTCGTCCGTACCGCCGGCGGGGTGGCCCGCGTCACCGTCGTCACGGTCCGTGACGTGTCGAACGGCGCGGCCTTCGCCGGCATCGACGACATCGGCGTGCCCGCCGCGACGACGGTGCCCGTGGTCGGCGCGGGGCGCGGCGGCGTGACGACCGGTGCGACAGCCTGTGAGGACTGTTGTGCGGCCGGCTGTGGCGCCGAAGACGCGCGCATCGCGGCGATCTCGGCCGCGGTCGGCGGGGTCCGGATCGGCGCGATCATCCGCGGCCCGCTCACTGCGGCGAGCGCAGACGGCACCCCGGTCCCGGCGGCAATGCTCGCAGCGATTGCCTCCCCTGCGGTCCGATCGGCGGGCGACAGGCCGGGCGTGATGCTGCCGAGCGCGGTCACGGCTTGCGGCAAACCGCTCGCCTGCGCCCGCAACAGATACGCGTAACCCAATGATTGCGAACGTGGAAGTCCGTCGCCGTTGAACGCGGCGATGCCGAGGACATATTGCGCGCGCGCCTCACCGCGGTCAGCGGCGGTCCGCAGCCACTTGACGCTCTCGGGCTTCTCGCCCGCCTGGAACAGCGCGATGCCGAGGTTGGCCTGCGCCGGGAGGTGCCCCTTGACCGCCGCCTTGCGGTACCAGTCACGCGCCACCGCCGCATCGATCGGCACCCCGCGCCCGAGCTTATACGCCTGCCCGATATTGAACATCGCGTCAGGATCGCCAGCGTTGGCAAAGGGTTGCCACATCGCCACCGCCCCCGGATAGTCCCCGGCGCGCCACAGCTCGACCCCCTGCTTGATGCTCGGCGCCGGTGCCGCGGCGGGCGCAGCGGCTGCCGGGACCGGGACGGGCACACGCTTCGCCGCGACCAGCAGCAGCGCGGCACTCGCCAGAGCGACCTTCACAGCGTCCATGCGATCTCGCCTCCTTTGACTGTCATCGTCACCCGGCCCTGCACCGGCAGGCCGTCGAACGGGGTGTTCCCCGCCGCCGCCGCCATCGCCCCGGCATCGATCCGCCACGGCGCGCCGGGATCGAAGACGATCAGGTCGGCCGGGGCCCCTGCCTCGAGCCGCCCGCCGGGAAGCCCGAACAGCGCCGCCGGGGTGCTCGTCATCGTCGCCAGCAGCGCCGGCCAGGTCATGTCATGGTCGCGGACCAAGGTTCCGGCGAGGGCGAGCAGCGTCTCCGCCCCGACCATGCCGGGGGCGGCATCGGCGAACGGCAGGCGCTTGTCCTCCTGCGTCCGCGGGTCGTGGCCGCTGGCAACGACGTCGATCGTGCCGTCGGCAATCCCGGCGAGGACCGCCCGCCGGTCGTCGTCGTGACGCAGCGGCGGCGACAGGCGGGCGAAGCTGCGGTAGCCGCTAACCGACTGTTCGCCCAACAGAAAATGACCCGGCGTGACCCCGCAGGTGACCCGCGTTCCCGCAGCCTTGGCGGCGCGAACGAGGTCGATGCTCTCGGCAGTCGTGACCTGCCGGATATGGAGCCGCGCGCCCGTCGCCGCCGCCAGCCGCAGGTCGCGGGCGACGGCGATCGCCTCGGCGAAGGCGGGGGCGGCAGGCAGGCCGAGCCGGGTGGCGAACTCGCCCGCCGTCGCTACCGCCCCGACGGTCAGGGCGGCGTTCTCGGCGTGGGTGACGACGACGAGGTCGAAGCCGCTGGCATATTGGAGGAGGCGGAGCATGACCCCGGCGTCGGCGATCGCGCCCCGCCCGGTCGCGACTCCGACCGCGCCGGCCTCCTGGCACAGCCCGATCTCGGCGAGCTCGACCCCCGCCAGCCCCTGCGTGGCCGCCGCCAACGGGTGGACCCAGACGTGGGGCTTGCCGATGCGCTGGGCGAACTCGATCAGCGCCGGGTCGTCGAGCGGCGGCGACCGATCGGGCATCAGGACGACGCGGGTAATGCCCCCCGCAAGGCAGGCTGGAGCGTCGGCGGTGAACACCCCCGCATCGATCAGCCCCGGGGCAACGATCCGGCCGCCGCAGTCGATGACCCGGGCGTCGGCTGGGATGTCCCCGTCGATCGACGTTATGACCCGCTCCCGGACAACGACCGAGCCGAGCGCGTCGCGCCCGCTCGCCGGGTCAATCACCCGGGCGTTGGTGAAGGCGATCACCATCCGGGGACCCCCCGCGACCGCCGGGTCAGCACGTCGAGGCACGCCATCCGGACCGCGACCCCCATCTCGACCTGCTCGCTGATCGCCGACCGGGCGATGTCGTCGGCGACCGCGGTATCGATCTCGACCCCCCGGTTCATCGGCCCCGGGTGCATCACCAGCACGTCGGGCTTCGCCGCCGCCAGCCGCGCCGCGGTCAGGCCATAGAAGTGGAAGTACTCGCGGGTCGACGGGACATACGCCCCGCTCATCCGCTCACGCTGGAGGCGGAGCATCATCACGACATCGGCCCCGTCGAGCCCGGCATCCATGTCGGTGAAGCAGTCGACCCCCAGCCTGTCGACGTCGGCCCCGATCAGGGTCGCCGGGGCGACCGCCCTGACCTTCGCGCCCAAGCTGCCGAGGAGCTGGAAGTTCGACCTTGCCACCCGGCTGTGGAGGATGTCGCCGCAGATCGCCACGGTCAGCCCCTCGATCCGCCCCTTGCGCCGGCGGATCGTAAGCGCGTCGAGCAGTGCCTGTGTCGGATGCTCGTGACGCCCGTCGCCAGCGTTGAGCACCGGGCAGTCGACCTTCTCGGCGATCAGCTGGACCGCCCCCGACTCGCCGTGCCGAATGACGATCATGTCGGGGTGCATCGCGTTGAGCGTCAGCGCGGTGTCGAGCAGCGTCTCGCCCTTCTTCACCGACGACGCCCCGACGGTCATGTTGACAACGTCGGCGCCAAGCCGCTTGCCGGCGATCTCGAAGCTCAGCAGCGTCCGGGTCGAGTTCTCGAAGAAGGCGTTGATCAGCGTCAGCCCCGCCAGCCGGTCGTCACGCTTACGCAGGCCGCGGTTGACCTCGATCCAGCCCTCCGCCTCGTCGAGCAGCCAGGTGATCTCCCACGGCTTGAGCTCGGCGATGCCGAGCAGGTGGCGATGAGGGAACGGGTGGACGCCTTCGGGCAGCAGGCTCGGCAGGGGCGGTGGCGTCATCGCGCTCCGTCTAGACGTTGCGAGGGCATTCGGGAAGGGCGAGCCGGCGCGGTGGCGGCACGGCTCGGCGGTCATCCGGCTTAAGCCAGCAGCGTCCCCGCCATGAGCCCGTCGATCGCCCCCTGAAGGATGTACGCCGCCGCCAACTTGTCGATCATTGCGTGCCGCTTTGCCCGGCTGAGGTCGGCATCGATCAGCGCCCGCTCGACCGCCTGCGTCGACCAGCGCTCGTCCCACAGCAGGATCGGGCGTTCGAGCGGCTTCTCGATCGACTTGGCGAACTGGCGGACCGACTGGGTCCGCGGCGAGTCGCTGCCGTCCATGCTCAGCGGCAGGCCGACGATCAGCCCGACGATCCGCTCTTTCTCGAGCATCTGCTTGAGGATCGCTAGGTCGGGGGTAAACTTGGTCCGCTGGATCGTGACCAGCGCAGTGGCGAAGCTCCAACCAGCATCGCACGTCGCAATGCCGATCGTCCGCGTGCCCACGTCGAGCCCGGCGAGGCGTCCGCCATGCGGCAACATTGCCCTGAAGCCGCCCGCATCGACGATCATCCGGCGCTGAACGCGTCGGCGCGACGTTCGACGTCGGCACGAATGTTTGCCCAGAACAGCATGTAATCATACACGTGGTAGTTGTTGCCGGGGAGGACGTACGTGCCGAACCCCGCTGGCGGCGTCCCGATGTCCAGAACGCCCGACGGAAGGCATCTCGCGCCGACCCCGGCGGCGACGATCGCCGCCGAGCCGAGGTCCGACGCGGGCACGAGCGAGCCGATGTTGCGCGCTGCCGGGATCGCCGCGGCGCCGCCGGCCCCGGTCAGCGGGTTGGTGCAGACGATGCGGGTGCCCCTGTGCGGTGCTCCAGTCAGTCCGGGATGGGCATCGAACGCCCCCCGGATCGCGGCATAGTCGAGCGGCTCGGCGAAGCTTTGCCAGCTCAGCAGGCACCCGGTCGCGGTGTCGCTCGAGCACACCGGGAGGACCGCGGGCAGGTCTGCCTCGACCGACACCGGCCAGCCGACGACGTAGGCCGCGACAATACGTTTGGCGATCGGCTTGCCCGCGACACGGTCGCGGAGCAGCCGCAGCAGGTGAAGCGACCCCTGGCTGTGTCCCGCAAGGACGATCGGCGCATCGGTCGGAACCGCGGCAATGAAGGCGTCGAACGCCCGCAACACGTCGCCGTAGGCAAGGTCGAGGGCGCGGGCCGCGTCGGGCTTGGTCGTCAGGAACGCGCCGAAGCTCGCCTGGCGGTACTTCGGTGCCCAGATCGCGCCGACCCCGTTGAACACCGTCGCCTGGCTGCGGAGGAACAAGTCGGCGCGGGCGTTGGTCGCGGCGTCGTCGAACGGCATCGTCCAGCGGTCGTTGCCGAGGTAAACCGTCGGCATGACGAAGAACACTGCGACACGCGGCTTCGGCGCGGCGGTGTAGCCCGCGGGGGTC
Source organism: Polymorphobacter sp. (assembly GCF_025362435.1). Taxonomy (GTDB): domain Bacteria; phylum Pseudomonadota; class Alphaproteobacteria; order Sphingomonadales; family Sphingomonadaceae; genus Polymorphobacter_B. The sequence continues at coordinate 6,283 of NZ_JANYGL010000087.1, read as the reverse complement.
CAGCGCGCCGTGTCGGACGGCAGCGCCGGGTTGGCATACCATGCGTCGGGCCGGGCATAGTCGGGTCCGGCGGCGCGCGGGCTGGCGTCGTACGTCACCGAAGGCACGGTAGCGGCGGCGATCAGCTGCTGTCCGAACAGCCGATACGCCAGTGCCGCCCCAACAACGAGGACGATGACCGCGGCGATGATCCACAGGAAGCGGCGTGCGAGCATGGCTGTGCCTCTCCGGCGGTGGACTCTCCGGCGCGGGCCATAGCATGACCACGGCGATCCGAGATATGGCGGCGGCAACGGATACGGCGGCGGCACGTTATGCCGCGGCAACGAAGGAGCGCGGGCATGCGGCTGGACGACGAACGCGAGAGCGACAATGTCGAGGACGACCGCGGCCAGGGCGGCGGCGGCGGGTTCGGCTTCGGCGGTGGTGGCGGCGGCGGCTTCGGCGGCGGGCTGGTGCCGATGCTGTTCGGCTTCGTCCTCAGCCGCTTCGGCTGCGGCGGGGTCGTCGTCCTCGGCATCATCCTGTTGGTCTTCGGCGGGCTCGGCAACCTCGGTAGCCTTGTCGGCGGTCTCGGCGGCCGGGGTGCCCCGACCCAGCAAATCGGCCAGCCGCGGGACAGCATTGCCCCAGCCGGGCCTGCCGCCGCTCCCGGCCAGGAGGACACCTCGAAGCGCTTCGTCCGCAAGGTCCTCGCCTCGACCGAAGACACCTGGGCCAAGCTCCTCCCCGCCCAAGCCAACGTCCGCTACGTCGACCCCAAGCTGGTCCTCTACACCGGCCAGATCCAGTCGGGCTGCGGCGGCGCATCCTCGGCGTCGGGGCCGTTCTACTGTCCCGCCGACCGCAAGGTCTACCTCGACACGAGCTTCTTCGACGAGTTGTCGAGCCGCTTCGGCGCGCCCGGCGACTTCGCCCAAGCCTATGTCATCGCCCACGAAATCGGCCACCACGTGCAGAACCTGCTCGGCATTTCGGACCAGGCCGAGGCGGCGATGTCGCGCGGCTCGGCGCGCCAGCGCAACGCCGTCTCGGTCCGCCTCGAGCTCCAGGCCGACTGCTTCGCCGGGGTCTGGGCGCACGCCAACCCCGACCTGCTCAGCCCCGGCGACGTCGACGAGGCGCTCAAGGCGGCGACCGCGATCGGCGACGACCGGCTCCAGCAGGCGGCGCGGGGCACCGTCGTCCCCGACAGCTTCACCCACGGCAGCAGCGCCCAGCGCGTCCACTGGCTCCAGCAGGGCCTGACCGGCGGGACGATCGCGGGCTGCGACACCTTCAAGGACGGCGTCTAAAATCCTCCCGGTCTTCGGGGAGGGGGACCGCGCCCCTTGGCGTGGTGGAGGGGCGGTCGAGCGAACTCAAACTTCGAGCCCGTTCGACTGCCCCTCCACCATCGCAAGCGCGATGGTCCCCCTCCCCCTGAAGTGGGGGAGGATCATTCGCCCAGAAGTCGAACACCCCTCGCTGCTGCCGGGCGACATAAGACATCGCCTCAGCGCCGACGAACAACCCCTTGTAATCGCTCCGCCCGAGCCACCACCCCTGCCCCGGCAGCCGGTCGCTCTGGCGGACCACGAGCACCGCGAGGTCGGGCCGCCCCGCCCCGCGCTCAGCGGCATCGACGTCCATCAGCACGGCGCACAATGCCCGCATCTTCGGGCGGCTGAAGGCGTAGCCGAGCGCGCCCAGCACCTCCGAATACGTCACGCTCTCCCCCGCCCGCGCGCTCGCGTGGAGCAGCGCCGCGACGTGGTCGGGGTCGATCAATGCCCGCGCCGCCGGTGCCACGCGTGCAACCCGGCGACGATCACTCCGCCGATCGCGACCCCGGCGATCCCCGCACCGAGCGCCCCGGCAAACCATTCGGCGACGGGACCAGCGACGCCGCCCGCCGCGACCGCAAGATGGTGGATGAGGTCGGCCGGTCCCGCGACCCCGTACTCGGCGAGCCCGTGCAGCACGATCCCGCCGCCGACCCACAGCATCGCCGCGGTGCCGATCGCCGCCAACCCCTTGAGCAGCCCCGGCATTCCCGCGACCAACGCGCGCCCGACGACGCGCAGGGGAGCCGCCGCCGCCCCGCGCAGCCGTGCCAGCGCGACCCCGGCGTCGTCGGCCTTCACGATCAGCGCGACCGCGCCATAGACGAGCACCGTGATCCCGACCCCGACGACAATGAGGACGATCGCGCGGTTCAGGAAGCTTTCGGCGGCGACGGTGCCGAGGGTGATCGCCATGATCTCGGCCGACAGGACAAGGTCGGTGCGGATCGCGCCGGCAACAAGGCTCGCCTCGTCGCGCTCCTCCCCCGCCGCGCCGTCACCCGCGCCATGTCCGCCGCCGCCGCCGAACGCCGCGAACAATTTCTCGACCCCCTCGACGCACAGATAGGCGCCACCTGCCATCAGCAGCGGCGGGATCGCCCACGGCGCGACCGCGCTCAACCCCAGCGCGGCGGGAAGCAAATACAACAGCTTGTTGCGCAGGCTTCCCATCGCGATGCGCCAGACGATCGGTAACTCGCGCGCCGCGGCGAAGCCGACGACATAGGTTGGCGTCACCGCCGCGTCGTCGATCACCACCCCCGCCGCCTTGACCGCCGCCTTCGCGGTCATCCCGGCGGTATCGTCGAGCGTCGCCGCCGCCACCTTCGCCAGCGCCGCGACATCGTCGAGCAAGGCGATCAACCCGGTCGCCATCAGACGGCCCGAGCGGGTGCGAAAGAGCCTAAGTTCAAAATAAGTTCACACAGACGCACGTTGTTTTGCGTTCGAGTGCCTCGGCCAGTCGACCCCTCGGACCTGCGCCAGACCGGCGCTGCACAGGGCGCACTCGATCGGAAGTCCACGAAGTCCACATGACGGCGGCCTGTTTCACGCGCTCGGGGCATAAAAAGTGTCAAGCCAGCTTGTCGAAGTTGATGAAGTTGACGCCACGTCGCATCGAAACACCTCCCCCGCGCAGCCCGGTCGCCGCCCCGCAACCCCGCAAAACACAGACTGCCAAACCCACCGTCACCGATCCCATCCTCCCGCATCCGACTCGACCCGCGAAATTACCGCATCCGGTACGGTGTAGGACAGCGCAATCTGCCCGTCGCGATCGACCCGCACGCGATCGACCCGGCCGCAATTGACTTAGGCGACCCCCGATCCCATCGTCGAGCAGCAAGGAGACCACCCATGCCGATCACCGTCTCACTCGCCGAACCCGCCGCCCGCTGGATCGACGAGCGCGTCGCCGCGGGCGACTACCCCGACGCGGCGACGTACGTCGCGGAGCTGGTCGAGCGCGACCGCGAGGATGCGGCGAAGCTGGTCGCGCTCAAGGCGGCGATCGACGAGGGACTGGCGAGTGGGGTCAGCGACCTGAACTTTGACGACATATTGCGAGAGGCGCGCGTGTCGCTTGTCAGTGGTTGAACTGCGATACGCACCCCGAGCGCTCGACGACTTTCGCGCGCTGTTCCGCTACGGCGTCGAGCATTGGGGAGCCGAAGTTGCCTACGACTATCTTGCCTCGTTCGACCGTAGCCTCGCGCTGATCGCCGACTATCCGCGCAGCGGAAGGGCACGACCCCGCCTAGGAGCTGCCTTACGATCGACCGTCCACGGTAGTCATGTGATTTATTATCGGCCTTCTGCCCGCGAGGTGCTGATAGTTCGCGTCTTGCACGGGGCGATGGATGCACGACGGAAACTGAGACGTTCGCGGCGACCCTGAGGCTTGGCCACGGCCGAACTCGCCGATTGCTTTCCCGACCGGCTGCAGTCGCGCATACGAATTCAAGCAGTTCTTGCGAACACAACTATTTATTCAATCTCCACCGTCTTTTTTCTTCCTTCTTAAGTAATATTCCATCATCGGCCAGCTTCTGAGCAGCCCACCGCATGTCATACTGCCACGTGTAAAAGACGTCGCCACCTGCTCTAAGCTCGTCTTCATTCGTGTCCCAAATTTTTCTCGCTACTTCAGTAACACTGCCGCTACCGCCTAGAGCAGACAGCGCATCTACAACCATTCTCTTCAAATCGTCTTTAACCATCGATGCCCCCTGCGATTCAGCCTACTCCGCCGCCACGCCGAGCAACCCGCCCTGCGCCCCGTCATCCCCCTCGTTCGCCGCGCTCGCGGTGGCCGCTTGTGCGCCCTTGCGGCGGTCGAAGGCGTCCCAGACTTCGTTCCAGTTGCCCTTGGTCGCGGCCTTCGAATATTCGGTGGCGCGGGCTTCGAAGAAGTTGGCGTGTTCGACGCCGTTGAGCAGCGGGCTGAGCCATGGGAGGGGGTGTTCGTCGATCATGTAGATCGGCTTCATGCCGAGCTGCTTCAGGCGCCAGTCGGCGGTGAAGCGGACGTACTGCTTGATTTCCTTTGGCGTCATGCCGGTGACCGGGCCCATTTCGAAGGCGAGGTCGATGAACGCGTCCTCCAGCCGGACGGTGCGCATGCAGACATCGGCGATGTCGTCGCGCAGCTTCGACGTCATCACCCCGGTCTCGGCGCAGAAGGCGTGGAACAGCTTGATGATGCCCTCGCAGTGGAGGCTTTCGTCGCGGACGCTCCACGTCACGATCTGGCCCATGCCCTTCATCTTGTTGAAGCGCGGGAAGTTCATCAGCATGGCGAAGCTGGCAAATAGCTGGAGCCCCTCGGTGAAGCCGCCGAACATCGCCAGCGTGCGGGCAATGTCGCCGTCGTTGTCGACCCCGAAGGTGCCCATATAGTCGTGCTTGTCGCGCATTTCCTTATAGTTGAGGAAGGCGCTGTATTCGCTTTCGGGCATGCCGATGGTGTCGAGCAGGTGGCTGTAGGCGGCGATGTGGACCGTCTCCATGTTGCTGAACGCGGTCAGCATCATCTTGACCTCGGTCGGCTTGAACACGCGGCCGTATTTCTCGTGATAGCAGTCCTGCACCTCGACGTCGGCCTGGGTGAAGAAGCGGAAGATCTGGGTGAGCAGGTTGCGCTCGTGCTCGGTCAGCTTTTGCGCCCAGTCACGGCAATCCTCGCCGAGCGGAACCTCCTCGGGCATCCAGTGGATCTGCTGCTGGCGCTTCCAGAAGTCGAACGCCCACGGGTATTCGAACGGCTTGTAGGTGTTGGAGGATTTGAGCAGGGACATGGGGTAGCTCCGTTCGAATTTCTTAGGTCGTCATCCCCCGCATTCGCGGCGATGACGGTGTGGGTTCGTGTCCGTCACAGTCGTTCGGCCTGTCGGTAAGCAAGGGGGCCAGGTTCGCGCGTCGTGGAATGCGCGAAGTCGGCCCCCTCACCCGCCCGCCGGGGCAAAGCGCCCCGGCCGGTCCCGCGTAGGCCCGGACCCGAGGGCCCGGCCCTGCGCGGGGGCGCCTTACTGACAGGCAAGGCACTCGTCGTAATCGTTCGGCTCGAGTTCGAGCTGGCGCAGGTCGGGCGTGTTGTCGGCCTCGACCCCGCCGGCGAACCCGGCGCGCTGGATCGACTTCGACCGCAGGTAATACAACGACTTGATGCCCAATTCCCACGCGCGGAAGTGAAGCATCAGCAGGTCCCACTTCTCGACGTCGGCGGGGATGAACAGGTTCAGCGACTGCGCCTGGTCGATGTACGGGGTGCGGTCGCCGGCGAGTTCGAGCAGCCAGCGCTGGTCGATCTCGAACGCCGTGCGGAACACCGCCTTCTCGTCCGCGGTGAGGAAGTCGAGATGCTGGACCGACCCGCCCTGTTCGAGGATCGAGTTCCAGACGTTGTCGCTGTTCTTCGCCTTGGCGGTGAGGAGCTTCTCGAGGAACGGGTTGCGGATCGAGAAGCTGCCCGACAGCGTCTTGTGGGTGTAGATATTCGCCGGGATCGGCTCGACGCAGGCACTCGTGCCGCCGGTGATGATCGAGATACTGGCGGTGGGAGCGATCGCCATCTTGCAGCTGAAGCGCTCCATGACGCCGGCGTCGGCGGCGTCGGGGCACGCGCCGCGTTCGTTGGCGAGGTGCATCGACGCCTCATCCACTGCCGCACGAATATGGCGGAAGATCTTCATGTTCCACGATTTCGCCATCGCACCTTCGAACGCGAGGCCGCGCGCCTGGAAAAAGCTGTGAAGCCCCATGACGCCAAGGCCGACCGAGCGTTCGCGCATCGCGGCATAGGCCGCGCGCTCCATGCCGGGCTCGGTCGGCCTCGGCGTCATGGGGCTCCACAGCTTCTTCCAGGCGCGCGGCCTCGCGTTCGAAGGCGCGATGGCGAAGTCGTGGAATATGAAGATCATCCGCCATATTCGTGCGGCGGCGGATGAGGCGTCGAT
>NZ_JANYGL010000161.1 GCF_025362435.1 Polymorphobacter sp. | reverse complement strand
GCTCGCCGGCAATTGCCAAGCGGGTAGCGGTCGCAGGGGGGAATGCTCTCATCGTCGACGGGCAGGATGTTCGCACAACCGGTTTCGTCGGCGGCGGCAATTCCTATGCCAGCGGCAACAACGCCTTTGCGAGCGGGTACTCCAGCGCGATCGAAAAAACGTCCACCCGTATGGTAGTGGTGAAGTATCTCAACGCGCAGTGAGGGCGTCAAGCAGACGCTATGCTGCCAGAATAGGTGCATAACGACCCCGATCGGGTGACAGAAGCGACCGCGTAACCTCCCGCTTCGCCATTCCCATGCGCTCGATAAGATACTTCGCGAGCGCCCGCCGGGCGGCGTCCTGCTTGCAATGTCGCGATGCTCGCCGGTGCGGGTCCATAGGTCGCGGATCATTGAGGCGCGCTCGCAAGCTAATCGACGCCGCGCAGCTAACCGCGATCTTTAGCGACTTTAGCAACTTTAGCAGCTTTCTGGGTTGCCCGTGGCGCACCGCCGCCCGCCATCGATGCGAAATCGTCTCTCGTGATTGCCCGGTGATTGTCAGCCGCCAGAACCGCCCGTTCTCGGCTGCGGTTCGGATGTCTAAGTTGTTGTGATATTTGGTGCCGCTTAGAGGACTCGAACCTCCGACCCCATCATTACGAATGATGTGCTCTACCAGCTGAGCTAAAGCGGCGTGGTGCGGCGGCATAGCAGCGGGTTTGGCGGGATACAAGCAAGTAGCGGCGATTGCCGCCGTTACCTCGATTGTCGCTCCCGATTTTCGAGGACTGCCGGTGAAACATGCGTCGATCATCGACCAACGCCATTGGCGCGAAGCGGCATTCGACTTGCCGCCGCGCTTCGCCGGGGTCAACGATCGGCGGCTTTGCGGGCGGATCGTTGCCGAGTGGACCGACCGCTGCGCCCGCGGGCAGCTTGCCGCCGCCGACTTCAGGGCGATGCTCGACGCCGACTGGCTGCCCAATATCGTCTGGCTCGAGGTTGACGACGGCGGTGGTGCCGGCGTGCGTGAGGCAGGGGCGCCAATTGCAACGACGTTCGGCCTCGGTGCCGGAGCCTTGTCGACAGCTGTGCCGTTCGAGCAAGCCTTGCTCCTCGCCGCACTCGAAAGCGACCGCGATGCGACGCCGGTGCGGATCGAAGGGGGCTTTGCCCGACCGGCTGGCGGCCCCGCGACACTGCTGACGCGCGGCGTCGTACTGCCGCTTGCCCGGGGAGCGGCTGGACGGGCGGCGTGTGCAGTGATCACCTGGACCGAAGCGCTGGCGGTGTTCGAGAGCGAGCAGCTGCGGCACGAACTCTGGGCGTCGCTGAGCCGCCGTCCGACGATCCCGGCCCGCCCGGCTCGCTGAAGCGAACGTCGCCCGCCTTGTCGTCGCAGCCGCCCCGACGCATAAGCGCGACCGCGTGCCGATGCGGGAGTTGAACATGGCGACGATCGAGCAAACCGGCGGCGTGACGTCGGGTGAACGCGCATTGGCCGCGGCATTGTTCGATTCGGCGCTGCCCGGAGAAGCCGACAATATCGACGGAGCCGCCGCGGCGCGGATCGTCGCCTTCGTAGAGGCGGCGGCGGCGGTCCGGCACCCCGGCACCCCGGTCATATCGCTCGAGGCGGCGACCGCCGAGCGCGCGCATCCCGGGCGGCGGCGTCTGGCGCTGGCGATCGTCAACGACAACATGCCCTTCCTCGTCGACTCGGTGTCGCTGGCGATCACTGCCGCGGGCCTCGGCATCGACCGCCTGCTCCATCCGATCGTCGACGTCCGCCGCGATGCCGAGGGGCGGCTGGTCAAGCTGATCGGGATCGGTGCCGGTGCGGTTCCCGAGGGCGCGACGCGCGAATCGATCATCTACATCGAGCTCGAACGCGCCGGCGCGCGCAGCCGGGCGGAGCTCCTGGAGGCGCTCGGCCGCGTCCTCGCCGATGTCCGCGCTGCGGTCGACGACTGGCCGGCAATGCTGGCGATGCTCCAGGAGACTACGCGCGCGCTCGGCGAGAACCCGCCGCCGATCGCGCCGCATGCGAGCGCCGAGGCGATGGCGTTCCTCGAATGGCTCGCGGCCGACCGCTTTACCCTGCTCGGGACGCGGCGTTACGTGCTCGACGGCAACGGCAATGAGCTGCCCGATGCAGCTGGCTTGGGCTTGCTGCGTGATCCCGGCTTCAAGGTGTGGGACGACGACGGCCCGGAGGCATCCGCGTCGCTGCGGCGCTTCCTGACGTCGCCCGAACCGCTGCTGATCACCAAGGCCGGGGCGGTGTCGACCGTCCATCGCCGGGTCAACGCCGACCTGATCGCGGTCAAGACCTTCGATCGCGAGGGCCGGGCGGTCGCCGAGACGCGCTTCGTCGGGCTGTTCACCAGCGCCGCGCTGGCGACTAGCCCGCGCAACGTCCCGCTGCTCCGCCGCAAGGTTGCGGGGATCACCGACGCGCTCGGCTTCGATCCGAAGGGGCACACCGGCAAGGCGCTGGCGCATGTTATCGAGGGCTTCCCCCGCGAGGAGCTGTTCGAGACGACGCCGGCGCGGTTGCGGACGATGGCGCTCGGGCTGCTGTCGCTGCTCGACCGGCCTCGGCCCAAGCTGTTCGCGCGCGCCGACGCCTTCGGGCGCTTCGTCTCGGTGCTCGTCTATGTCCCGCGCGACGCCTACACCAGCGGTGTCCGCGAGAGCGTCGGGGCGATGCTGACGACGGCGTTCGATGGCACGCTGACCCGCTATGAAGTCGAGCTGCGCGCCGAGGGATTGGCGCGCGTCCATTATGTCATCGCGGTCCAGCACGACGTCGGCGAGATCGACGAGGCGGCGCTCGACTCGCGGCTCGACGCATTGGTCCGCGGCTGGGACGAGGCGCTCGAGACGGCGTTGATCGAAGCGGTCGGACCGGCGCGCGCCGCCCGGTTGACGCTCGCCAGCGGCAAGGGGTTTTCGGCGAGCTACCGGGCGCAATATTCGGCGGTAGAAGCGGCCGCCGACATGGTCGCGTTGTCGGGGCTCGAGGACGACCGCGGGCGGGCGGTCCGGCTCTACCGTCGCGACGGCGATCTCGACCACCAACTCCGCCTCAAGATCTATCGTACCGGCAAGATCATCGCGCTGTCGGACGCGGTCCCGGTGCTCGAGAACTTCGGGCTGCGGGTGATCGAGGAGTTTCCTTTCGACCTCGACGGCGGCGCCGGCTGGGTCCACGACTTCCTCCTCGAAGCCGCCGATACCGCGACGAGCTTCGACCTCGCCGGGCTCAGGTCGCGCGTCGAACCGGCGCTGACCGCGGTTCTGCTCGGTGCGCAGGAGAACGACGGCTTCAACGCGCTCGTCATCGCCGCCGGGCTCGACGCCGAGGAAGCGGGCTGGCTGCGCGCCTACTTCCGCTACCTCCGCCAGACCGGAGTCAGCTACGGCCTGATGACCGTGGTCGATTCGCTCCGCCGCTATCCCGCGATCACGCGCGACCTCGTCCGCTTCTTCCGCGGCCGGTTCAAGAGCGCAGGCGACACATCGACCGATGCAATCGATGCCGGGCTTGCCGCCGTCACCGCGATCGACGACGACCGCATCCTCCGCCTCTACCGCGCGGTGATCGCAGCGACGCTGCGGACCAACGCCTTCGTTCCGGGCGGTCCCGAGGCGCTCGCGTTCAAGCTCGACAGCAGCGCCGTCCCCGGGCTGCCGCGCCCGGTGCCGTACCGCGAGATCTGGGTATTCAGCCCGCGCGTCGAGGGTATCCATTTGCGCTACGGCCCGATCGCGCGCGGTGGCCTGCGCTGGTCCGATCGCCGCGACGACTTCCGCACCGAAGTGCTTGGGCTGGTCAAGGCGCAGAAGGTCAAGAACACCGTCATCGTCCCGACCGGCGCCAAGGGCGGCTTCTATCCCAAGCTGCTGCCCGCCCCGTCAAACCGCGACGCGTGGCTCACCGAGGGGACCGAGGCGTACAAGATCTTCGTCCGTGCCTTGCTGTCATTGACCGACAATCTCGCGGTCGACGGCAGCAACATCCCGCCGGCGCACGTCGTCTGCCGCGACGCCCCCGACCCGTATCTCGTCGTCGCCGCCGACAAGGGCACTGCGACCTTTTCCGATACCGCGAACCAGATCGCCCTCGACGCAGGGTTCTGGCTCGGCGATGCTTTCGCCTCGGGCGGCCGCGTCGGCTACGATCACAAGGCGATGGCGATCACCGCGAAGGGCGCGTGGATATCGGTCCAACACCACTTCCGCGAGCTCGGCCATGACGTCCAGACCGAGCCGACGACGGTCGTCGGCGTCGGCGACATGTCGGGCGACGTCTTCGGCAACGGCATGCTGCTGTCGCCCGCCATCCGCCTGCAGGCGGCGTTCGACCACCGCCACATCTTCCTCGATCCGAGTCCCGATGCCGCTGCAAGCTTCGCCGAGCGCCAGCGGCTGTTCGTGCTGCCGCGCTCGTCGTGGGACGATTACGACAAGGCGCTGCTATCGGCGGGCGGCGGGGTGTTCCCGCGCAGCCAGAAGGCGATTCCGATCAGCGCCGAGGTCAAGACCGCGCTCGGCATCGCCGCCGACACGCTGTCGCCGTCAGAACTGATCGTCGCGATCCTGACGGCGAAGGTCGACCTGTTGTGGTTCGGCGGCATCGGCACCTACGTCAAGGCGTCGGGCGAATCGAACAACGACGTCGGCGACCGGGCCAACGACGCGCACCGGATCGACGGCCGGATGATCGGTGCGAAGGTCGTCGGCGAAGGCGCCAACCTCGGCCTGACGCAGGCCGGCCGGATCGAGTTCGCCGGCAAGGGCGGGCGCCTCAACACCGACTTCATCGACAATTCGGCCGGGGTCGACTGCTCAGACAACGAGGTCAACATCAAGATCGCGCTCAACGCCGAGGTCGCCGCCGGGCGGCTGACCGAGGAGGCGCGCAACGAACTGCTGGCGTCGATGACCGACGACGTCGCCGCGCTCGTGCTCCGCGACAACATCCTTCAGACGCAGGCGCTGAGCATCGCCGAACGCGGCGGGGTCGCGGCGCTGCCGGGGCATATCCGGCTGATCGAGATGCTCGAGGACGGCGCCGCCGAACTCGACCGCAAGGTCGAGGGGCTGGCGTCCGACGACGTGCTGGCGCAGCGCGGCCGGTCGGGGCAGGGGCTCGAGCGTCCCGAGCTCGCGGTCGTCCTCGCCTACGCCAAGATGGCGGTCTACGACGCGCTCGTCGTCAGCCCGCTGGTGACCGACGCGCTGCTCGTCCCCGACCTCCACGCCGCCTTTCCGCAGGCGATGCAGGAGCGTTTCGCCGCCGCGATCGACGATCACCGGCTGCGCCGCGAGCTGATCGCGACCAAGCTGGCGAACGAACTGGTCAACCGTGGCGGGCTGACCCTGCCGTTTGAGCTTGCCGAGGAGTTCGGGGTCGACCTCGCCGAGGTCGCCGGGGCGTTCGTCGCCGCACGCGACCTGTTCGACTTCCGCGGCCTGTGGACGGCGATCGACGCCGCCCCGGTGGCGGGGACGGTCCATCTCGACCTCCACGTCGACGCGGTCGCGGCGCTACGGATGCAGATGGCCGACCTGCTGCGCGCCGGAAGCTGCCTCGCTCCCGCGGCGCTGGTCGAGCGGCTTGCGCCCGGCGTCGCCCGGCTTGGCGATGCGCTTGGGCAACTGCTTCGGCCCGAACCGAAGGCGCAGATCGATCGCTTCGCCGCGCGGCTTGCGGCGATGGGGGCACCCGCCGATGTCGCGGCACAGCTCGTCCGGATCACCTCGCTCGACGGCGCGGTCGGGACCGGACTGCTCGCCGCCGACCTCGGGGTTCCCGAAGCGGCGATCGCCAGCGCCTATACCGGGCTCGGCGAGGCGACCGGGCTCGACTGGGCCAAGGGCGCGACTGCGGCGCTGACCCCTGCCGATCCGTGGGAGCGGCTGCTGCAGGCCGGGCTGGTGCGTGATTTCGAGGCGCTGCGCCTCGACCTGCTCCGCCGCATCGTGCCGGCAGGTGGCGATCCGACTGCGGCCGTCGCCGAGTGGGAGGCAAACAACGCCGACCGCCTGACGCGAATCGCTGGGCCGATCGCGCGTGCCCGGAGCGGCGGGCCGGTGACGACGGCGATGCTCGCGCACCTCGCGAGCCAGGCGCGGGCGGCAATGGCGGGCTAAGGTAACAAAGGTAACACTAAGCGCATTTTGAATCGTGCTCGTCGCCGTAACATAGTTGCGCTGCAATTTCGAACGTGCCGGGCTAACGATGAGAAAAAGCACCATGAAGCCACCCTTCGGCAACCCGACCCGGATCGACGCTAGCTTACGCCGGGTCGTGTAGGACGGCGATTATCCAGCGGGCGGCGGCGGCGTCCGGTACGTCGTTTCCCAGCTGCCGCCGAGCGCGCGGATCAGGCCGACCGACGTCGCCTGCTGGTTGGCGACCGCGGTGACGAGGGTCCTGCGGGCATTGAGCGCGGTCGCCTGGACGGTGACGACGGTCGTGTAGTCGACCTGCCCGGCGAGATACTGGTTGAGCGTCAGTTTCTCGGTCTCGTCGGCGGCCGACGAAGCCGCCTGCCGCAGCGTCGTCGTGACGGCAAGCTGGCGCGCCCCGATCAACTGGTCCTCGGTGTCCTGCAGCGCGGCGAGGACGGTCTGGCGGTACGTCGCCACCGACTCGCGCCACGTCGCCCGCGCCGCCGCGACCTGGCCGCGGACCAGCCCGCCATCGAATACCGACTGCGCCAGCGATGCGCCGAGCGACCACAGGAAGGCGCTGCCGTTGAACAGATTGCCGATCGATGTCGCCGACTGGCCGACCGACCCGGTCAGCGTCAGGTTCGGGAAGAACGCTGCGACCGCGATGCCGATGCCGGCGTTGGCGGCGGCGACGCGGCGTTCGGCGGAGGCGATGTCCGGGCGCCGCTGGAGCAGGGTCGACGGCAGCTCGGCGGGCACCACCGGGACGACGGGCGCCCATGCCGCGTGCTGGATGACGAAGGTCGACGGGGCCTCGCCGGTCAGCACCGCGATGGCGTGTTCAAGGACGCCGCGCTGGCGGACGAGTTCGGCGAGGTCGCCGCGAGTGCTCGCCACCTGCGTCTGCGCCTGGAGCAGGTCGGTCTTCGCCGACACCCCGGCGTTGTAGCGGTTGGACGTGATCTGGAGCGCGCGGTCATACGACTTGCCGGTCTCGACGGTGAGGTCGATCTCGGCATCGAGCGAGCGCATCTGGATATAGTCGGTGGCCAGCGTCGACTGCGCCGACAGCCGCGCGGCGGCGAGGTCCGCGGCGCTTGCGGCGGCGTTGCCCTTCGCCTGCTCGACGGTGCGGCGGACGCGGCCCCACAGGTCGGGCTCCCAGCTTGCCCCGCCGGTCAGGCGGTAGCGCGTGCCGCTGCCGGCCGAGCCGATCGTCGAGCTGCCGGTATTGCCGTTCCCGGTCCCCGTCCCGGTCGTGCCGCCGCCGCTCGAGTTGCCGGTGCCGCCGCCGCTGGTGATGATCGTCCCGTTGCTGCCGCCGCCGCCCGACTGCGTCACCGCCGGGGTCACGTCGAGCGTCGGGAAAAGACCCGCGCGCGCTTCGCGGACGAGTGCCTGCGACTGCTCGAGTGCCGCGACTGCTGCGGCGACGTTCTGGTTCGACACCTCGATCCGCGCGCACAGGTCGTTCAACACCGGATCGTTGAACAGCGTCCACCACGGCCCCTTGTCGAGGAGGTCGCCCGGCGCGGCGGTGCTCCAGCCCGCGGCTTCCTTGAACGCTGGCGGGGTCAGGTCGGTCGGCCGCTTGTAGTTCGGCCCGACGGTGCACGACGCGAGCAAGGTAGCGGTCAGGGTGATGGGCAGGATACGCTTCATGCGAACTCCGGGTGCAGCCGCGCGACGGCGCGTTCTTCGGGCGAGCGGCGGCGGAAGCGGTCGAGCGCGAGATAGACGACCGGGGTGGTCAGCAGGGTCAGCACCTGGCTGACGAGCAGCCCGCCGATGATCGCGATGCCGAGCGGGTGGCGAAGCTCGGCGCCCTCGCCCCAGCCGATCGCCAGCGGCACCGCGCCGAGGACCGCGGCGAGCGTCGTCATCACGATCGGGCGAAAGCGCAGCAGCGACGCCCGGGTGATCGCCTCGCGCGGCGACAGCCCGTGGTCACGCTCGGCAGCAAGGGCGAAGTCGATGATCAGGATCGCGTTCTTCTTGACGATGCCGATCAGCAGGACGACGCCGATCAGGGCGATGATCGAGAATTCGGTACCGCTCGCGAGCAGCGCGATCACCGCCCCGACCCCCGCCGATGGCAGCGTCGACAATACTGTCAGCGGGTGGATCAGGCTTTCGTACAGCATCCCCAGGACGATGTAGATGACGACGATCGCTGCGAGGATCAGCAGCGGGGTCGACTTGAGCGAATCCTGGAACGCCTTGGCGGTCCCGGCGAAGCTGCCGTGGACATCGGCCGGAGCCCTGACCTGCGCCAGCGCATCGGCGATCACCGGGGTCGCGTCGGACAGCGACTTGCCCGGCGCGAGGTTGAACGAGATCGTCGCGGACGGAGACCCTGCCTGGTGGTTGATCGACGATGCCGTCGCGCGGGTGTCGTAATGGCTGAACGCGGCGAGCGGGATCATCGTCGACGGCACCGCCGACAAGGCACTGCCCGAAGCCTGGACGTCGCCGTTCGACCCGGCGGCGGGTGCGGCGGCGTTCTGCGCCGTCGTCGCGGTCGCGCCGATGATGCTGCCTGCCGCGACCGCGCTGGTGCCACCGCCGCGCGCCGCTGCCTGCGGGGCATTCGCCGGAACATAGATATTGGCGAGTGCGTCGGGGTTGAGCCGGAACGGCTGCGCCGCCTCCATGATCACCTTATACTGGTTGAGGTCGCTGTAGATCGTTGACACGCCGCGCTGGCCGAAGGCGTCGTACAGGATGTTGTCGACGTCGCGCGCGGTCGTCCCCAGCCGTGCCGCGCGATCGCGATCGACCGTCAGGAAGGTCTCGACCCCGTTCTGCTGGGTGTCGGCGTCGACGTCCGTCAGCACGTTGCTGCGCTTGAGGATCGCGACCATCTTGTCGGCATAGCCCGGCAGCGTGTCGGCGTTGTCGCCCGACAGCGTGTACTGGTACGTCGCATTACCCTGCCGCCCGCCGACACGGACGTCCTGGACCGGCGACAGGAACAGCGCTGCGCCGCTGACGCGCGCGAGCTTCGGCCGTAGCCGGGCGATCACCGTGTTGCTGCCGACCCCGCTGGCGCGCTCGCCCTTGGGCTTGAGCTGGGCGAACGAGAAACCGCCACCGCCGCCGCGATTGCCGCCGCCGCCGGTGAAGCCGACGACGGTCGCGACGTCGGGGTCGTGCGCGACGATCGTCGTCAGCCGGGTCAACTTCTCCGAGGCGACCGCGAATGACGCGCGCTGGTCGAGCCGGATGCCGCCGTTCAGTGACCCGGTGTCCTGCTCGGGGAAGAAGCCCTTGGGGATCGCCGTCCACAGATAGATGTTGATCCCGACCGTCGCGACGAGGATCAGCAGGACCAGCGCGGCGTTGTTGAGCGCCCACTCGAGCGCCTTGGCGTAACCCTTGATTGTCCGGTCGAAGCCGCCTTCGATCATGCGCGAGAAGCGTCCCGGCCTGGCCTCCGACTTGTCCTTGAGCAGCAGGGCGCAGATCATCGGCGTCGTCGTCAGCGAGATCACGAGCGTGATCATCACCGACGCCGACAAGGTGATGGCGAACTCGCGGAACAGCCGCCCGACGATCCCGCCCATGAACAGCAGCGGGATGAACACCGCGACGAGGCTGATCGAGATCGACAGGACGGTGAAGCCGACCTCCTTCGCGCCGGTCAGCGCCGCCTCCATTCGCGGCATGCCCTCCTCGATGTGGCGGACGATATTCTCGAGGACGACGATCGCGTCGTCGACGACAAAGCCGGTGGCGACGGTCAGCGCCATCAGCGACAGGTTGTTGAGGCTGAACCCGGCCATGTACATCACGCCGAGGGTGCCGAGCAGCGACACCACCACCGCAACGGCGGGCACCACCGTCGCGCGCCACGACCGCAGGAAGACGCTGACGACGAGGATGACGAGCAAGGTCGCGATCAGCAGCGTGATCTCGACGTCGCGCAGGCTCGCGCGAATCGTCGTCGTGCGGTCGGACGCGATTGCCATGTCGATGTCGGCGGGCAGGCCGGCGCGGAGCCCGGGGAGTTGCGCCTTGACCGCCTCGACCGCGGCGATGATGTTCGCCCCCGGCTGGCGGCTGATGATCGCGACGACGGCGGGCTTGCCGTTGAACAGGCCAATCGTCCGCGCGTCCTCGGGGCCGTCGGTGACCTCAGCGATATCGCTCAGCCGGACCGCCGCGCCGTTCCTGAAGGCGATGACCAGCGGGCGGTAGTCGGTCGCGGCGCGACGCGCGGCGCTGGTGTAGATCTGGTAGCGCTGCCCGCCTGCGTCGACCGTACCCTTCGGCCGGTTGGGGTTGGTCGAGGCGATCGCGGCGCGGACATCCTCGAGGCTCAGGCCGAGCCGCGCCAACGCCAGCGGGTTCACGTCGACCCGCACCGACGGCAGCGAGCCGCCACCGATCTGCACCTCGCCGACGCCGTCGACCTGGCTCAGCCGCTGCTGGACGATGTTCGACACCGCGTCGTAGATCTGGAAGGCGCTGCGCGTCTTCGAGGTCAGCGCGAGTATCATGATCGGCGCGTCGGCGGCGTTGATCTTGCGGTATGTCGGGTTGGACCGCAGCGTCGCCGGCAGGTCGACTCGCGCCGCGGCGATCGCCGCCTGGACGTCGCGCGCCGCGCCGTTGATGTCGCGGTCGAGGTTGAACTGGAGGGTGATCCGCGTCGATCCGGTCCCCGACTGGCTGGTCATCTCCGAAACGTCGGCGATCGTCCCGAGGCGACGTTCCAGCGGGGTCGCGACCGACGACGCCATCGTCGACGGCGACGCCCCCGACAGGCTGGCGCTGATCGCGATCGTCGGGAAGTCGACCTGCGGCAGCGGCGACACCGGCAGGACGAAATACGCCGCGATTCCCGACAGCGCGATACCGATCGTCAACAGGATCGTCGCGATCGGACGCCTGACGAAGGGTGACGACAGGCTCATTCCGCAGGTACAGTTGCCGCGACGACAGTGCCGGGCTTGGTCGTGATCCGGCTATGCGGTCCGCCCTTGCGCCGCCCGGTCGAGAGGCGGTCGAACGCGAGATAGATCACCGGCGTCGTGAACAGCGTCAGCATCTGGCTGACGATCAGCCCGCCGAAGATCGCGAGGCCGAGCGGCCGCCGCAGCTCCGACCCTTCGCCCCAGCCGACCATCAGCGGCACGGCGGCGAACAGCGCAGCGAGCGTCGTCATCAGGATCGGGCGGAAGCGCAGCAGCGCCGCCTGGTGGATCGCGTCGCGCGAACTCATGCCGCCTTCGCGCTCTGCCGACAGTGCGAAGTCGATCATCATGATCGCGTTCTTCTTGACAATGCCGATCAGCAGCACGATGCCGATGATGCCGATGACGCCGAGGTCGTTGCCCGTGACGATCAGCATCAGCAGCGCCCCGATCCCCGCCGACGGCAGTGTCGACAGGATCGTCAGCGGGTGGATGTAGCTCTCGTACAGCACGCCGAGGACGATATAGACCGTCACCACTGCGGCGAGGATCAGCCACAGCTGGTTCGACAGCGACGAGCGGAAGGCGTCCGCCGCGCCGAGGAAGGTCAGCGACACCGACGGCGGCATGTTGATCGCCGTCGCCGCGGCCTGGACCGCGTTGACCGCGGTGCCGAGGCTGACGCCGCCGGCGGGGTCGAAGCCGATCGTCGACGCCGGGAATTGCGCGACATGGGTGATCGCCAGCGGCACCTGCCGTGCGCCGATCCGTGCGATCGCGGCGAGCGGGACCGCCTTGCCGGTCGACGACTGGAGCTGGAGCCGGCCGATGCCCTCGACCCCGGTCAGCTCGCCGGGCATCGCCTCGAGGATGACGCGATACTGGTTCGACTGGGTGAAGATCGTCGAGATGATCCGCTGGCCGAAGGCATTGTACAGCGCATCGTCGACCGCACTGGCGGTGATGCCGAGGCGCGCGGCGGTGTCGCGGTCGATGTCGACATACGCCGACAGGCCCTCGCTCTGGACGTCGGACACGACCGCGCCGAGCTTCGGGCTCGTCCGCATCTGCGCGCTGAGCTTCTCCGACCATTTGGCGACGTCGGCGGTCGTCGCGCCGGTCAGGCTGACGCGATATTCGGTCGGGCCGGTCTCGGCGTCGATCGACAGGTCCTGAACCGGCTGGAACCAGACCGTCGTCCCGGCGACATGCGAGGCGCGGTCCCGCAGCCGGGCGATGACGGCGTCGAGGCTGCCGTCGCGGTCGCCCTTGGCGCGGAGGTTGATCAGCAGCCGCCCGCTGTTCTGCGTCGCGTTGGTCCCGTCGACGCCGAGATACGAGCTCAGGCTGAGCACCGCCGGGTCGGCCGCAAGCGCGCGGGCGACGTCGTTCTGGAGCACCCCGGCACGTTCGTAGGCAGCGCTCTGCGACATCCGCACGACCGCCTGGACCTGGCCGGTATCCTGGACCGGGAACAGCCCCTTGGGGATCAGGATATAGAGCAGCACCGTCAGGATCAGCGTCCCGACGAAGATCAGCAGCGTCAGCCCGCTCCGGTTGAGCACCCAGGTCAGCGCGATGTCGTAGCGATGGACGACGCGGTCGAACAACGCCTGCGTCCGCCGGGCAAAGCCGCTTTCGCTCGAATGCGACTTGAGCAGCCGCGCCGACATCATCGGCACCAGCGTCAGAGCGACGATCGCCGAGATGACGATCGTCACCGCCAGCGCGACGGCGAACTCGCGGAACAGCCGTCCGACGACGTCGCCCATGAACAGCAGCGGGATCAGCACCGCGATCAGCGAGACGGTCAGCGAGATGATCGTGAAGCCGATCTCGGCCGCGCCCTGCACGGCGGCGGCGAAGGGCTTCATTCCCTCCTCGATGTGGCGGCTGATGTTCTCGATGACGACGATCGCGTCGTCGACGACGAAGCCGGTCGCGATCGTCAGCGACATCAGGGTCAGGTTGTTGAGCGAATAGCCAAGCAGATACATCACCCCGCAGGTGCCGATCAGCGAGATCGGCATCGCGATCGAGGCGATGATCGTTGCCGGAATCGAGCCGAGGAAGGCGAAGATCACCAGCACGACGAGCGCGACCGAGAACAGCAATTCGTACTCGACGTCGCGGACCGACGCGCGGATACCGGTCGTGCGGTCGGCGAGCGTTCGTACCTCGATGTCGGGTGGCATCCCGGCGCGAAGTTCGGGCAGGATCGCGTTGATCGCATCGACGGTGGCGATGACATTGGCGCCGGGCTGACGGCGGACATCGACGATGATCGCCGGCTCGGTGCCGACGAATGCGCCGAGCTTGCTGTTCTCGGCCCCGTCGATCACCTTGGCGACGTCGCGCAGCCGGATCGGCGCGCTGTTGCGGTAGGCGACGATCAGGTTGCGATACTCGTCGGCGGTCGACAATTGGTCGTTGGCGTCGATCGTGAAGGCCTGTGCGGTGCCGTCGAAGCTGCCCTTGGCGCCGTTGGCGTTGGCGGCGGCGATCGCGGTGCGCAGCGTGTCGAAGGCGATGCCGAACGACGCCAGCAGCTGGGTGTTCGCCTGGATGCGGACGGCGGGGCGGGCGCCGCCCGACAGGCTGACCTGGCCAACGCCGGCAACCTGCGAGATCTTTTGCGCGAGCTCCTGGTCGACGACATTCTGCACTGCGGTCAGCGGGCGGGTCCGCGACGTCACCGCGAGCGTCAGGACCGGGGCATCGGCGGGGTTGACCTTGGCATAGACCGGCGGCGCGGGGAGGTCGGCGGGGAGGAGCGAGGTCGCGGCGTTGATCGCCGCCTGGACCTCCTGTTCGGCGACGTCGAGCGGCAGGCCGAGGTTGAACTGGAGCGTCTCGACCGACGTGCCGCCCGAACTGACCGATGACAGGCGCTTGAGCCCTTCCATCTGGCCGAACTGGCGTTCGAGCGGCGCGGTGACGGTCGCCGCCATGACCTCGGGCGACGCGCCCGGATAGCCGGTCGTCACCTGGATCGTCGGGAAGTCGACCTGCGGCAGCGCCGCAAGCGGCAGCAGCTTGAAGCCAACTCCACCCGCGAGCACAATCGCGATCATCAGCAGCGCGGTCGCGACCGGGCGGGTGATGAACGGCCGCGACGGGCTGGCGCGTCCGATATCCTCGGCCGGGATCGCGACCGGCTGGCCTGCGTCAGCCATCGGGCTGGGCAGCGTGACGGTGGCGATGGCCGCCGCTGCCGGGTCCGCCGGCGGCTCCGCTGGCGTCGGCACCTGCGCCGCCGCCACCCGCGCCAAAGCCGCCCGGTCCACCGCGGCCGCGCGCACCCGGCAGCATGACTATGCCGCCGTCCTTGAGCCGGTCGGCGCCCTCGGTGACGACGACCGTACCGGCGGTAAGGCCGCTGGCGATGCTGATGTTATCGCCCGACGTCGGCCCGAGCGTGACCGGGGTCAGCTTCGCCTTCGAGCCCGGCCCGACGACGAAGACGAAGTTACCTTGCGGGCCGTTGCGCACCGCCGTCGCCGGGATGGTCACCGCACCCTTGACGGTGTCGAGCAGCAGCCTGGCGTTGACGAACTGGTTGGGGAACAGCACGCCGTCGGCGTTGGCGAAGCGCGCCTTTGCCTTGACCGTGCCGGTGGCCGTGTCGATCTGGTTGTCGAGGGTCGAGAACAGCCCCTGCGCGACGGGGGCGCCGCCATCGCGGTCGAGCGCGGTGACCGGCAGCGAAGCTCCGGCGCGGAGGCGTGCCTGAACCGCGGGGACGCGGTCCTGCGGCAGCGTGAACAGCACGTCGATCGGGGAGATCTGGGTGATGACGACGATCCCGGCGGCATCCCCCTGGGTCACATAGTTGCCGACATCGACGCCGCGCAGTCCGGCCTTGCCCGACACCGGGGCCCTGACGCTGGTATAGTCGAGGTTGAGCTTGGCCGCGCCGACCGCGCCCTGGTCGGTGGTGACGGTGCCAGCGTACTGGCGCACGAGCGCCGCCTGCGTGTCGACCGTCTGGCTGGCGATCGAATCCTGCTTGAGCAGCGTCTGGTAACGGCTGAGATCGACCTTCGCCGCCGCGAGCAGCGCCTGGTCGCGCGCCAGCGTCCCCTTCGCCTGGTCGAGCAGCTGCTGGTACGGGCGCGGATCGACCTGCGCGAGAAGCTGGCCATTGTGGACCAGCTGGCCTTCGCGGAAATTTACGGAGAACAGCCGCCCGGCAATCTGGGTGCGGATCGTTGCGGTGACCGGTGATGTCACCGTCCCCAGCGCATCGATCGTGATCGGAACGTCGGCAGTGACTGCTGTTGCTGTGCCGACGGTGACCGGGCCGCCGCCCGCGCCGCCGCGACCACCGCGCCGCCGGCCGCCGCTCGCACCGCCGGGTCCGGCCGCGCCGCTGGCACCCGGGGGGCCTCCGGCGCCGCCCGACTTGGCGTTATTCGCGAGATACCAGGCGATGAAGCATCCAAAAGCAATCGCGAGCAACACGACGACAGTACTCAGCCACCGCCGCCGCGGGCGTTCCACAATTACACCGGGCTCGTACGGCCCGGGGTCGGCGTCACTCATTATTGCTCATCCATTGCCCGCCCTAGCAACGCCATACGGCGGCACGGAAGGCAATCCCCCGAAGGGTTCGTTTACGATAGCAAGTGAGCGCTAGACGATCAGCTTATCGATGGTGATAGGCAACTCCCGGATCCGCTGCCCGGTGGCGTGATAGACCGCATTGGCGACCGCCGCGTTGGTTCCGACGTTGCCGAGCTCGCCAAGGCCCTTGGCACCCATCGGGATCTGGTCGTCGACCTCGGGGACGAGGATGACCTCGACCGACCGGATGTCGGCGTTCACCGGGATCAGATACTCGGCGATGTTGTCGTTGACGTAGCGCGCGCGCTTCTCGTCGATCTCGGTCGCCTCGTGAAGTGCCGAGGAGATGCCCCAGATCAGCCCGCCCATCAGCTGCGAGCGCGCCGTCCGCGGGTTCATGATCCGACCGCCGGCGAACGCCCCGGTGATCCGCGGAACACGGATTTCCTTGGTCCGCGAATGGATGTGGACCTCGACGAACTCGGCACCATAGGCATAGGCGAGCAGCGGCTTCTCCTCGCCCTCGGCGCCCGACATCCGCCCGGTGTAGAGCTTGGCGACGCCGCCGGTCGACTTAGGCGGAGCCCATTCGGCGTATTCCTCGACGACGCCGGTGTTCATCTTCTTGAACGCCGCCTCGAGCGCCGGACCCGACGGCAGGCGGTTGCCGAAGCGGGCGATGACCTTGTCGCACGCTGCCTTGACCGCCGAACCGCCGCTCGCGGTCGTCTGCGATCCGCCCGCGACCGGTCCGGGCGGAAGGCGCGTATCGCCCATCTCGACCGTCACCTTGCTGAGCGGGATGTCGAACGCCTCGGCGACGATCTGCCCCATCACCGTCGTCGCGCCGGTGCCGACGTCGTGCGCGGCGATCTGGACGCGGGCGCTGCCGTCGGGCGACAGGCGGACGCGTGCGGTCGCGGCCATCGTGTTCGCCGGGTAGCAGGTCGCGGCACAGCCGTAGCCGACGAGCCAGTCGCCGTCGCGCATCGACCCGACCTTGGGATTGCGCTTCGACCAGCCGAACGCGGTGCTGGCAGCGTCGAAGCACTCGACGAGGTGGCGCGAGGTGAATTTCTCGCCGCTGACCGGGCTCTTCATCGTGTCGTTGATCCGGCGGAACTCGACCGGGTCGATCCCGCACTTCTCCGCCATCTCGTCGATCGCGCATTCGAGCGCGAACATGTACGGCACCTCGGGCGGCGAGCGCATGAAGCCCGGCGTCTGGCGGTCGGCGCGGACGATGTGTACCTTCGAGGTGACGTTGGGGATCGCATACATCTGCGTCGTCGCTTCGGTCCCGCCGACCTTATAGTCGTCCGACCGGCTGGTCAGCTCCCAGCCGTCGTGGCTCAGCGCGGTCAGCCTGCCCGACTTGTCGGCGCCGAGCTTGATCGCGTGGCGAGTCTCGGCGCGATAGGTCGAAACGTAGAACCCCTGCGTCCGCGTCGGCACGAGCTTGACCGGGCGGCGAATCTCGCGCGCGATCGCGGCGATGATCCCGGTCCGCTGGGTCATGATGCCCTTCGAGCCGAACGCGCCGCCGACGAACGGATTGACCACCATGACCTTCTCGGGGTCGATGCCGAGCTGCTTGGCGACACCGTTCTTGAGGCCCCAGACGAACTGGCTCGGCTCGTAGATGGTCAGCTCGTCGCCGTGCCATGCAACCGTCGTCGTGAACAGTTCGATCGGGTTGTGGTGCTGGGTCGGGGTCGCATAGCCCGCCTCGAGCTTGACTGCGGCGGCGGCCCACGCCTTGTCGAAGTTGCCGGCTTCCTTGTCCTTCCAGCCCTTGGCGACCTTCGCCGCGTCGACCGTCTCGGTGCCGTGGCTGAGCAGGCTCGCCGACGGCTCGGCCGGTGCATAGTCGACGACGACGCGGTGCGCGGCGTCGCGCGCGATCTCATACGTCTCGGCAATGACGACGCCGATGATCTGGCCGGCGAAGCGGACTTCGGCGCTTTCCATCGGATCGAACGAGGTGTTGACCCAGCCGCCGTCGGAGAAGAACTCGGCGTCGGCGCGCTTCGGGACGTTCTCGTGGGTGAAGATCGCGACGACGCCGGGCAGCGCCTTCGCCTCGGCGAGGTCGAACTTGCGGATCTTGCCGCGCCCGACCGATGCCGTGATCAGATAGGCGAAGGTCGGGTTGGCGACGGGGGCGTCCGATGCATAGACCGTCGCGCCGGTGACCTTCTCGCGGCCTTCGATACGCGCGTCGGCCTTGCCCATGTTCTTGCCCGGAACGGGCACGGGAGCGGAATAATCGGCCATCGTCAGAGCTCCATAGCCTGCGCCGTCAGCAGCGCGCGGACCAGCGTCGCCTTGCCGAGAGGCACTTTGTAGGCATTGTGTTCGTGGGTTTTGGCACCGGCAAACGCGGCTTCGGCCGCCCGGGTCGCAGATGTCTCATCGAGCGGCTTGCCCGAAAGCAGCGCCTCGGCCTCGGTCGCGCGCCACGGAACCGTCGCGACCCCGCCGAGCGCGATCCGCGCCGACCGCACCGTCGCGCCGTCCATGTCGAGCGCCACCGCCGCACTGGCGAGGGCGAAGGCATAGCTCTCGCGGTCGCGGACCTTGGTGTAGGTCGAGCGCCGCGTCCACGGCCCGGCAGGAATGACGTAGGCGGTGATCATCTCTCCCGGGGCGAGGCTTGTCTCGATGTGCGGCGTTGATCCCGGCAGGCGGTGGAGGTCGGCGAAGCGCATCGACCGCGCGCCACCGGCGCTGAGGATCTCGACCGTCGCGTCGAGCGCGATCAGCGCCTGCGCGAAGTCGCCGGGGTAGCTGGCGATGCAATGATCGCTGGTGCCGAGAACCGCGTGGAGCCGGTTGAAGCCGTCGATTGCGGCGCAGCCCGACCCGGGGTTGCGCTTGTTGCACTGGGCGTAGCTCGTATCGCGGAAGTAGTTGCACCGCGTCCGCTGGAGGGCGTTGCCGCCAAGCCGCGCCATGTTGCGCAGCTGCTGGCTCGCGGCCAGCCCGAGCGACTGGGCGATCACCGGATAATAGCGGACTACCGCCGGATCCTCCGCCGCGTCGCTCATCCGGACGAGCGCGCCGAGGCGGAGTTCAGTCGTCGACGCCTCGATGTTGCCGTAGCGCGCCGTCGCCAGCGGGGTGATGTCGATCACCGCATCGGGGCGCATGACGTCGAGCTTCATCAGGTCGAGCAGCGTCGTGCCGCCACCCATCAGCTGGACGGGGGCACGGACATGGGCATCGGCGGGGACGGTGGCCTGGCGAACGGCGGCGGGCGCATCGTCAGCGAGCGTATAAGTGAACGGACGCATTGGCTCAGCCCCTCTTCATCTGGACGGCGGCCTGCTCGATCGCGGCGACGATGTTCGGGTAGGCGGCGCAGCGGCAAAGGTTGCCCGACATCGCCTCGCGGATCGTGTTGGCGTCGTTGGCGTGGCCATCGTGGACGATCGCGATCGCCGACATGATCTGGCCGGGCGTGCAATAGCCGCACTGGAACGCGTCGTTGTCGACGAATGCCGCCTGCATCGGGTGAAGCGTGCCGTCGGCCGCCGCCAACCCCTCGATCGTCGTGATGTCGCGACCCTGCGCAGCGACTGCGAGCGTCAGGCATGACAAGGTGGCGCGGCCGTCGACGTGGACCGTACACGCGCCGCACTGGCCCTGGTCGCAACCCTTCTTCGCCCCGGTCAGGCCGAGGCGTTCACGCAGCGTGTCGAGTAAAGTCGTTCGCGGGTCGACCGTCACGCGATGATTACCGCCGTTGATCCGCAGGGTGATCGGCACCCCGGTTTCGGCTCTCACTGCCGCTGCCTGATCCATCGTCCGCCCTTTCGCCTGTGCCGCCAGTGGCACCGCCGCCGTCGCGACCGTTCCGCTGGCGAGGAACGTCCGCCGGCTAAACCCGGTTTCGTTGCCATCGATCATGCTTGGGGACTCGTGCGCGGTTAAGCCGGTCCAACCGCCGCGCGCCGAGAAGGTTTCAAGCCGCCGGCGCGGTTTCGGTGAGGGTCGAGTAGGTATCGTGAAGCCGCGTCAGGTCGATATGGATCGTGCCATTGTCGCGATTGTCGAGCATGTCGACGAAGTCGTGATCGTGACGCACGTCTTCGCGGGTGTACATGTGAGCGCCGAAGGTCTGGTTGCTGAGCAAGGTGTCGAGGCCGCTGACCGTGACCAACAGCCGCAGGATGGCATCCGGGTCGTCGAGGATCGGCTTGAGCGGGCTGGCGTCGTCGATGACATGGACCAGCGTCCACGCGATCGCCATCATCGCGTTGCGCTGGTTGAGCAGCGGCAGGTCGACGAAGCGGCGGTATTGCTTCCCGGTCGGCAGGACGACGGTCTCGAGCACCTGGAACTGCGCCGATGCAGCGGCGATCGGCCGCGACCGCATTCCGGCAAGGCGGAGCATCGCCACCCGCCGGTCGCCGATCATCGTCACCACCACCCAGTTGCTGAAGACAAGGCTATCACGGGGCCGGGCGAAGCGCGCGAAGATCAGCCCGGTGATCGTCGCGGTGAGGAAGATGCCGGTGATGATCTCGACGACGGCGATGGCGTGGCCGAGGTGCGACGCCGGTGCCATCTCGCCGTAGCCGACTGTCGCCAGCGTCTCGACCGAGAAGAAAAAGCCGTCGGCGAGCGATCCCGGCGCGGCATTGCTGATCGCGCCCGGCAGGCTAGCGTAGAGCGCGCCGAAACCGAGGTTGACGAGGAGGAAGAAGGTCGCCGCGGCCGCGACGAACGCCGGCCACGTCAGCTCCATCAGCTCGTAATAGATGTCGCCCGCGCCCCACGTCGCGCCGTGCCTGACCGCGATCAAGCCGCCGAGATCGACCCGCTGCCGCCGGACGTGTTTCGCGAACCGCGGCATCGCGGGCTCAGGCAGGGGTCGGAACCGGCCCTACGACCGGCCAGAGTCCTTGACCTCGACTTCGGGTCGGTCATCGCCGTCCGCGGTCTCTTCGTGCCAGCGGCCGTCGGCATCCTCGAAGCTGATGACCTCGGTGTTGCCGCTCAGGCCGTGCTCGGTCGCCGCTGCCTTGGCCGCCGCGGTCGCATCCTCGTGGGTCCGGTAGGTTTCGGTGAAGACGTCGCCGACCTTGTACGTCCAGCCGCCGTCGTGCTCGACAACCTCGTATGCGATGCGTGTCATGGGTCATGGTCCTTCGTCGGGTCGCTCGGGCGTTTGCCGTGAGCGCGTGAGGGTATCATCGGCGTTCAGGCGTTGTTCGGCAACCGTGCGCGTGCCGATGCACCGTGCTGGCCGAGGACTTCGTACAGCAGGACGGCGGTGGCGACCGCGACGTTGAGGCTGTCGGCCTTGCCCAGCATCGGCAATTTGACCAGCGCATCGCATTGATCGGCATAGCTTTCCGGCAGGCCGGCCTGCTCGTTGCCCATCATGACAAAGGTCGGGGCAGGGTAGGTGACGCTGCGGTAATCGACCGCCCCGGCCAGCGCCGCCCCCGCCAGAAAACCGCCCGTCCCGCTCCGTAACCACTTGAAAAAGGTGGGCCCGTCGCTGATCGTCAGGCTCTGGGTGAAGATCGCCCCCATCGACGCCCGCACCGCCTCGGTGCTGTACGGATCGCACGACTCGTCGAGCAGGATGACCCCGCCCGCCCCGACCGCATCGCCGGTCCGCAGGATCGTACCGAGGTTGCCGGGGTCCTTAAGCGACTGACAAACAATCCAGATTTGTGCCGTCGTGCGATCGAGCCGGGCGAGCGGCGTCGGGTTTTGCCGGAACACCCCGACGACGGCCTGCGGATTATCCTTCCCGGTCAGCTTGCCGAGCATGTCGGCATTGGTCTCGATCGCGTGGCCGCCGCCGCCCTCGGTCGCCGCAACCAGGCGTTCGACGAGCGGGTGCTTCGCCGATTCCGCACCGAAGACAAGGACTTCGGGGACGATCCCGGCTTCGAGCGCCTCGGCGACGGTCCGCAGTCCCTCGGCGAGGAAGCGCCCGTCGGCGCGGCGGAATTTCTTCTCGTGGAGCGACCGCAATCGCTTCAGCGTCGGGTTCGAAGGACTCGTCAGATGCTCGACCATGGTGGCGCACCCCTACCATCGCGCGGCGGAAACGCTAATATACCAACGAAACCGTGGTGAAGGGCGTTGAATGGCAGGCGAGATCGGACATTTCGCGCTGATCCTCGCGTTGATGTTGGCATTGACCCAGTCGGTCGTGCCGATGATCGGCGCATCGCGGAACGACCCGGCGCTGATGGCGGTCGGGCGCGCCGCGACGGCACTGCAGGCGCTGTTCGTGCTGACCGCCTTCGCCGCGCTCGCCTTCGCCTTCGTCCGCACCGACTTCTCGCTGCAAGTCGTTGCCGAACATACGCATTCGACCCAGCCGCTGATCTACCGCTTTGCCGGGACTTGGGGCAATCACGAGGGATCGATGCTGCTGTGGGTGCTGATCCTGAGCATCTTCGGCGCGGCGATTGCGCTGTTCGGCGACAACCTGCGGACGACCTTCCAGGCGCGCGTTCTCGCGGTCCAGGGGATGATCGGGACGGCGTTCATCGTCTTCCTGCTGTTCACCTCGAACCCGTTCGCGCGGCTGTCGCCCGCGCCGCTGGACGGCGCCGAGCTCAATCCGCTGCTCCAGGACCCCGGCCTCGTCATCCATCCGCCGCTGCTTTACCTCGGCTATGTCGGCTTTTCGGTCGCCTTCGCCTTCGCCGTCGCCGCGCTGATCGAGGGCCGGGTCGACGCCGCGTGGGCGCGCTGGGTCCGGCCATGGGTGCTTGCGGCGTGGACCTGCCTGACGTGCGGCATCGCCCTCGGCAGCTTCTGGGCATATTACGAACTCGGCTGGGGCGGCTGGTGGTTCTGGGACCCGGTCGAGAACGCCTCGCTGATGCCGTGGCTGATGGGCACCGCCTTGCTCCATTCGGCGCTGGTCCTCGAACGCCGCGGCGCCTTGGTCAGCTGGACGATCCTGCTCGGCATCCTGACCTTTTCGCTGTCGCTGATCGGCACCTTCCTCGTCCGTTCGGGCATCCTGACGTCGGTCCACTCGTTCGCGGTCGACCCTCGCCGTGGCATCTTCATCCTCGCGATCATCATCGGCTCGACCGGTGCTGCGCTGGCGCTGTTCGCATGGCGCGCCCCGGCGATGAAGTCGGGTGCGCTGTTCAGCAGCGTCAGCCGCGAGGCCGGGCTGACGCTCAACAACCTGTTCCTCATGGCGGCGACCGCGGTCGTCTTCCTCGGCACTTTCTACCCGGTGATCATGGAGGCAGTGTCGACCGACAAGATCTCGGTCGGCCCGCCCTATTACGCGCTGACCTTCGTCCCGATCATGGCGCCGCTGCTGGTCCTCGTCGTCTTCGGGCCGATGCTGACGTGGAAGCGCGACGCGCTCGCCGATGTCGTCCGGCGGCTGCGCGGCCCGCTGCTCGCTACCGTCATCGCGTTCGTCGTCGCGGTGGCGGTGTTAGGGCGGGCGAACGTGCTCGCTGCGTCCGGTATGGCACTCGCGGTTTGGTTGGTGATCGGGGCGTGTGCGGTCCTAGTGCGCCGGTGGCGATTGGGCGGCGGCTTCATCCGTTCGGTGCGGACGACGCCGACCTCAACCTATGGTCTCGTGCTCGCCCACGCCGGCCTTGGCATTCTCGTCGCCGGAATTTCGGCGATGACGGCATGGCAGTCGTCGAAGATTCTCGTCATGAGGCCGGGGCAAACGGTGACGATCGGGCGCGAGGCGGTGACACTCGTCTCGATCCACGAAGCGACCGGGCCGAACTATGAAGCGCTCATCGCCAGCTTCGATTTCACCCGCAACGGGAAGACCCGGCCGATGACCTCAGAGCGGCGCTTCTATCCCGCCAGCCGCTCGCAGACCACCGAGGCAGGCATCGAGGGGCGCATCCTCGGAAACACCTACGTCGCGGTCGGTGAGCCCGACAAGGCCGGCGGCATCGTCGTCCGGCTCTACGATCACCCGCTCGTCGGCTGGATCTGGAGCGGCGCGGTGTTGATGGCGCTCGGCGGCTGCGCCTCGCTCGCCGATCGCCGCTTCCGCCTCGGTGCAGCGCGCGCCTCGGCCGGGTACGTCGGACGGCTGGTCCCGGCATGAAGCGGCTGCTGTTTGCGCTACCGGTCGCGCTGTTCGGCGCGCTGATCGTTTTCTTCGGCTACGGGCTGACACAGGACCCGTCGCACATCCCGTCGATCCTGATCGACAAGCCATTGCCGCAGTTCGACTTACCTGGGCTCGACGCGACGTCGCCGGGCTTCGGCACGGCGGTGTTCGGCTCGCCCGTCGCGCGCGGCGAGCCGAAGCTGCTCAATGTCTTCGCCTCGTGGTGCGCCGCCTGCCCGCAGGAGCATCCGATGCTCGGGCGGATCGCGGCGGAGGGCGTGCCGCTGTTCGGGCTCGACTGGAAGGACCAGCCCGACGCGGCGAAGGCGTGGCTCGCGCAACTCGGAAATCCCTACGCGCGCATCGCCAGCGACCCCGGTGCGCGGACTGGAATCGACCTCGGCGTTACCGGCGTCCCTGAAACCTTCGTCGTCGATGGCCACGGCCGGGTGCGCTACAAGCAAATTGGTCCGATCACCGCCGACGACTGGGAAAAGACGCTAAAGCCGATGCTCGTCCGGCTGCGAAACGAAGCATGAGGATCGTCGCCGCGCTCGTCGCGCTGCTGATCGCCGCGCCGGGTTTTGCGGTGACGCCGTCGGAACAGCTCAAGGACCCCGTGCTCGAGGCACGGGCGCGGGCGATCAGCGCGGGCATTCGCTGTGTCGTCTGCCAGAACCAGTCGATCGATGACAGCGACGCGCCGCTTGCGCACGATCTCCGCGTCATCGTCCGCGAGCGCCTCGTCGCTGGCGCGACCGACGCGCAGGCGGTGCAGTATCTTGTCGACCGCTATGGCAGCTATGTCCTGCTGAAGCCGCCGCTCGAACCCGCGACGATGGCGCTGTGGTTCGCGCCGCTGGCGTTCGTCGTCCTCGGCGGCGCGGGCGTGGTCTACTATATCCGCCGCCGCGCATCCGCCGCGACGGTCGCCCCGCTCAGCGCCGCCGATGCCGCGGCGGCTGACGCCCTTCTCCGCCAAGATCGGATCTAAATGACGCTCGTCCTGTGGGTGGTTTTCTCCGGCATGGTCGCGCTCGCCGCCGCCGGCCTCGCGATCCCGCTGGTCCGGCGCTACGACGCGCAGGCGCGCGAAACCGACGCCGTCACCGCGGTGCTGCGCGACCAGCTCGACGAGGTGGGCACGCAAGCCGCGTCAGGGCAAGTCGGGGCGGGCGAAGCCGACGCACTGCGGACCGAGATCAAGCGCCGCCTTCTCGTCGAGCACCGCGCGCAGGCGCTGCCGGTTCGGATTATCGCGGACCCGGCGGCGGGGCGGATGGCTATCGGGCTCGCAGTCGTCGTCGCGCTTGGCGCAACCGCGCTTTACGCGGTGATCGGGCGCCCTGACCTGACTGCCCCGCCGCCGCCGCGCGTCATCGCCGGGGAGATCGCACAGATCGAAGCCCCCCAGGCCGCAGCAACTCAGGCCTCCGCAGCGGCGCCCAATATCGGCCCGGTGATCGCGCAGCTCGAGGCGCGGATGGCGAAGGCCCCGGGCGATCCCGATGGCTGGCGGATGCTCGGCTGGGCGTATTTCCAGACGCAGCGCTTCGCCGAGGCCGCCACCGCCTATGGCAAGGCGCTCAAGCTAAATCCACGCGGCGCCGGTTATTCCTCTGCTTACGGCGAGGCGCTGGTCAATGCGGCGAACGGCGTCGTCACCCCGGCAGCAGTGACCGCCTTCACCGATGCCCGGGCCGCCGATGCGACCGACGCTCGCGCCCGCTATTTCCTTGCGCTCGCTCGCGACCAGGCGGGTGACCATAAGGGCGCGATCGATGATTGGGTTCGCTTGCTGAACGAGGCTCCCGCGGGCGCGCCATGGGCTCCCGAACTGCGGCGCTTCGTCGAGACTGCGGCGAGCGATGCGAAGATCGACCTGAGCGGACGGCTGAACGCGACGCCGCCGGTCCTTGCCGGCGCGGCGAACGCACGGCGTCCGAGCATCGGCGATGTCGCGGCGGTCGGCGCGCTGCCCCCGGCGGCGCAGCAGGCGTTCATTCGCGGCATGGTCGATAATCTGGCGGCGAAGCTCAAGGCAAACCCCAAGGATGCCGATGGCTGGATCAGGCTAATCCGGGCCTACACTGTGCTCGGCGACAAGGCTGCGGCGAGCACCGCGCTCCACGACGGCTCGGCGGCGCTGGCCGATCAGCCGGCGATGCGCGCCACGCTCGCCGCCGCGGCGAGCGGAATGGGAGTATCCTGAGCCGGGTCGGCCGCCAGTCGCCCGACCGGAGCAAATTCTCCACGGCTAGCGCGTTCGCGAGCGACGAGGCCCATGATCATGCCGAGGATGAGGAAAGCGAGCGGGAAGTCGTTTTCCTGTGAAAGCACGAACCGGATCACGACGAATATGAGGATCGAGATCGCAGCCGGCGCAGCAAGGCCCAGTTCGCGATCGGTCGTGCGCAGATAGACGCCGATGCCTTCCTTCGCCGCTGCGAGCAAAAGCCCGAAAAAGGCCACGACGCCGACGACGCCGAGATCGAGAACCGTCGTCAACAGCCCGCTGTCGATCGTCAGGAAGCCTCCGGGATTGGCATAACCGAGGACCGTCCCGCTATTTCCCAACCCATAGCCGATCGGGTTGTGCAGCACCCTCGGGACCGTCATCTCGCGCTGCACCTTGCGTGCTTCGTTGCTCGCACTCTGCGCCCCGCCGCCGAGAATGCGATTCGACAGTGTGTGGCTGCTCATCACGACGCCGAGCAGGAGAACTACCCCAACCGGCGCGCCGAACAGCAGCGCCGGCCCGAGCATCCCGCTGTTGCCACCGCGCCAGACGCGGTACGCCCACATCAGCGGATAGGCGGCGAAGGCGACCATCGCGCCGACGAGGCCGAGCCGCGACTGGGTGATCAGGATCGCCGACATGATGAAGACCAGCGCGAGAACCAACAGTGTTCGCCGCGCGAAGCCTGGGCTGGTCACGATCAGATGGACGACGAACGGGAGCGACAGGGCCAGGTATTCGGCCATCACCAAGCTCAGCGGGAACTGCCCGTGGACGCGGTAGAGGCCGTCGGCGGTGCGCGCCTGAGCCCCCAGAACAACCGCCATGACCGACTCGTCGGCGCGCATGAAGCTCGGGATGTGGTTCGCCCATGGCGGATAGCCGAGGTGCAACTCGAGGAAGCCATTGGCGGAACTGATCAGGGCGAGGATGATCAGCGTGCTCGACAGCCACGTCGCCCAGCCTTTCCGGCTGAAGATCAGGCAACCGAGAAAGAAGACGCCGACGAATGAAAGCTGATTGTCGACGAGCATCTTTGCCGACGTCGCCGGGGTTCGCGACAGCGGCAGGGTGATGACCTGCATCGCCTCCCAGAACAGGAAGCTCAGCCAGAACCACTTCGATGATTGCGCGACCTTGCCGATATACTGGCGCAGGTCGCTCGACGTCGCGAAACTGTACACCAGCAGGAACGACTGGACGAACAACACCATTCGGGTCGGGGTGAGCCACGGCAGCCCCGGCAGGGCGACGGCGATATAGACCGGCCAGACGATGTTCAGCACGATGTAGACCGGGAACACGCGCTCGAGCGACGCAAGCGGGAATGTCGCGCGATCGGGCAGCATCCACAACGTCACCAGCAACATCGCCGCGATCGGCAGGGCCAGGACGAACAGCATCTTCGGCGGCAACAGGACGACCATGACACCGTAGCCAGCCGCAAGCAGGATTCGCGACAGCACGATCAGCGCACGACGCCCCCGGCTCGTGTCGACCGGACGGCTCGAGTAGGTCGGTAGGTAGGTCGGGGACGAATTAGCCATGCCGTGCGCCTGACCCGCACAATGCGGCGCGGCACGGATTGTCGGATCGATGCGAAGGACGTGAGACTATCAACCGACCAACTCGATATATTCAATGGTCAGCCCGCGGGTGTAGATCGGGCTGAGGAAATTGCAGTAGAAAGCGCCCGCTCCCTTGACGTGCTTTGCTTCGAGCAGCCGCATTCCCGCCGCCTCGAGTTCGGCTGCTTTTTCATCGAGGCTGGCTACTACGTAGGCGAGGTGATGCAGGCCGCCCATCCCCTTGTTGAACTTGGCGAGGACCGTTCCCTCGTCGGGGATGACGAATTCGACCGGCGAGGCGCCGTTGCCGGCGACGAAGATGCATAATGCGCCGAATTCAGGGACGTAGCCGCGATAATCCTCGTGCAGGCCAAGGATTGCCATCTGCGCCGCCGCCTCGGCCTCATCGGGAACGACGATCCCGACATGGTGCAGCACTGGTCGGTCGAGCGTCATGACGCGGTCTTCGCAGCTGGCGATCGCGGCTCGGGAACGAGCGCGGCGATCCGCGGCGCCAGCCAGTTGGTCAAGACCGCCGCCCCGCGGCGGTTGAGGTGCGCAGCGTCGGCGTAATAGTCATCGTGATCCGACAGGAACGACGCGTCGATGATCGGACCGTAACGCTCATAAAAGGCACGCTCCTGAATGACATGCGGACCCGTATAATAAGGCAGGAAGAGGAATGCGACGCGAATTCCGCGTTGGCGTGCCAGTGTCGCCATTCGCGCGATGTAAGTCCGTTCATCGCCGAACTCGATATCGGCGAAACGGTCGCCGAGGACCGGCGGGTGGACCCCGGCCTCGTAGCGCCGGACCTGAGCAACGAGCGCGGGCTTGGTCAGCGGCTCCTCGTGGTCGGGCTCGACGCCGGCGGCGACGACGAAACTCAATGGCCGCCCGGGGTTGGTCCCGGCGTAGCGCTTCGGATCGAACTTTGCCGGCAAGTCGAAGACCGCCGGAAAGGCTTGGGCGGCGAGCAACCGGAGCTGGCGGAACGGCAGGTATAGCAGGTTCGCCGGATAATCGACGTTGCCGACGAACGCTGGGTCGACGACGTCGGCGGCGGGAGCGACGTACTTGTACGCGGGGTGGCCGTAGCGCCCGGGCTTCTCGATCACCCCGATCACGACCAGCTTCGGCGACTTGGCCGCGAGCATCTCCTGGACGATGACCCAGTGGAGATCGCGACCATTTTCGGCGAGCGAGAAATTGACGGTGTCGAGCTTGCGGCCGAGCGCGGCGAGATCGGCCTGGAGCAGCGGCGAGTCGACCGCGGCGCCAGATCGCGATGGGCCAACCACCGCGACGTCGATCGGGGCGGGGTCGTAGTGGATCCGCTCGTAGATCCAGCGCGCGCGTTTCTGGATCGTGTTCTCGAGCGTGCTGAAGCGCTGGTAAGGGTTGTCGGGCAATGCGGCGGCAGCGGCACCCGCGAGCACGACTGTGGCGAGGATCGCCAGTCCGGTCTTGCTCCAGTCGAGACGGCGCACGCCCAGCGTCCCCTAGAAGTTGAAGTAGAGGAACACGGCGGCACCACGCTGGACGAACATGATGCCGGCGAACAGCACGACGCCGGCGAAGACGATCCCCAGGGTATTCGGCCGCCAGCGCCACATCAGCGGCGGGTGGTTGACGCCGCGCCATTCGGCGAAGTTCACCGCCGGGCGGTACGCCGCCATGATCTGCTGCGCGTTGGGGAACAGCGCGACGAGGGCGATGCTGAGGACGATCGTCACCGCGAGATCGGCGGGCAGCACCGCCGCCGACAGCGTGCCGATCCCGTCGAACCCGGCCATTGCCCGCGTCACCGTGGCGGCGTCGCCAAGGCTGATCGCGCGGAAGACGACGTTGGCGAAGGCGACGCAGATCAGCGTGATGACGTGATAGGAGATGATTTCGCCGCGGCCGATGACGCGCGGCGCCAGCTTCGCCTTGCGGCGGCGGCGGTTCGCCTGCTTGCGGCGCTCGCGCCAGATCTCGTTCACCAGCACGTACAGCGCGTGCATCACGCCAAAGACGACGAAGGTCCAGCCCGCCCCGTGCCACACTCCGATCAGGACGAAGGTGATCAGCGTCGGCACCGCGATCCCGGCGGCGAACGCGCTCCACCCGGTCAGCCCGCGCTCGGCCGCCCAGCGGTTCATCGGCAACGCGATCGGCTGGTAGAGATAGGCGAGCAGGAAGCGCTGGAGCGTCATGTGCCAGCGGCGCCAGTAATCGATGATGCTGGCTGCGCGCAGCGGCGAGTGGAAGTTGAGCGGCAGCTTGACCCCAAACATACGCGCGAGCCCGATCGCCATGTCGGAATAGCCCGAGAAGTCCATGTACAATTGGAGCGTGTACGTCACCGCCACGGTCCAGCCGCGCGCGAGGTCATACGGCCCGCCGCCGACATAGCCGCCGGGAACCTGCGCGTGGGCGAACATCGGGTTGGCGAAGCTCGCCAGCGTGTCGGCAATGACGGTCTTCTTGAACAGGCCGATCGCAAAGATGACGAGGCCGATGACGAGGTTGCGCGTCAGCAGCCGGGTGAATTGCGGCGCCCTTAGTTGGGGGATGATCTCTGAATAATGGACGATCGGCCCGGCGAGGAGCTGCGGGAAGAACGAGGCGAATAGGCCGAACTCGACCGGACCGGTGTCCTTGACGATGCCATGCGACGAGTCGACGAGGTAGGCGATTTTCTGGAAGGTGAAGAACGAAATCGCCAGCGGCAGGACGATATGGTGGAGGGTGAAATCTGATCCGGTCGCGGCGGCGACGTTTTCGACGACGAAATTCGCGTATTTATAATAGCCGAGCAGACCGAGGTCGACGAGCAGCCCGAGCGTCAGCCACAGCTTGACTGCGACCATCTGGTCACGCGCCCGCACCCGCTGGATTATTCCGCCGACGATGTAGTTGAAGACGATCGCGAACAGCAGGATCGGCAGGTCCTGCGGTCGCCACCACGCGTAGAAGATCAAGCTGGCGAGCGACAGCACGACCGCAGCGGCGCCGCGCCCGACCCACCGCCCGCTCGCGTAGAAGGCGATCAGCGCGAGCGGCAGGAAGCCGAAGATGAAGACGAAACTATTGAACAGCATCGCGCGTCAGTCTGCTCCGGCCGGGTACCGCCGGCTGCGCTGGTCGACCAGACCACCACCTGTCGTCGGCGCGTAGCGGTCGCGCGTGGCGGCGGCAAGCAGCGGCGCAGCTGCGGCGGCGACCCGGTCGCTGGCGACCAGCGCGCCGCGGCGATTGAGATGGGCGAAGCTTTGGAACATGCCCGGATCGCGTGCGAGGTCGCCGTAATTCTCGACCGGGCCGAATTTTGCATAAAAATCTTGGCCCTCGATCGTCGTCGCTCCGCCGAATTCAGGGAGGAAGACGAACAGCACCCGCGTGTTGTGCGCCGCCGCAAGCCGGGCCATCGCCCCGACATAGACCGGATCATCGGCCTCGATCACCGGCGCCAGCGCCGGCGGGATCAGCGACGCCTGCTGGGTCGCCGCGAACGCGCGCGCTTCGGCCCGCAGCTCGTCGGGCGAATGCGCGACGTCCATGTCGATCAGCTTGCCGTCGGTCAGCACCTGGCTGGTGGTGAAGTCGGTCGGCAGCGCCGCGTAGCGCGCCGGGTCGAAGCGGGTGCGCAGCCCGAAGGTCTCGGGGAACAGCGACGCCGCGAACAGCCGCATCTGGCGGAACGGGAGATAGGTGATGTCATAGAGCGAGTTGTGCAGGAACGGTTGCGGCGGCCATGCGATCGCGGCGGCGGGCGCGACGTACTTAAACCCCGGATGTCCCCAGCGGTTCGGCGTCTCGCCTACAAGGATAATGAGCAATTTCGGGTGCTTAACCTTGAACAGCTCGTCGGCGATCGCCCATTCGAGGTTCCGCCCGCTCTCGATCACCGACATGTTGGCGACGGTCGCCGGCTGCCCGAGCGCCGCCAGCCGTTCCGCGATCCGCGGCGCGCTGAGCCCGATCTGCGACCGCGACGGACCGATGATCGCGACGTCGACCGGGCGCGGATCGAAGTGGATGCGCTCGTACGACCACGCCGCATTGGCGAAGAGCGTGTTCTCGACCTGCTGCCAGCGCTGGTACGGGTTGTCGGGCAGCGCGGCCGCCGCCACGGCGGTGAACAACGCCGCCGCAAGGATTCCGAGCAGCTTGGCCGACCAGTTGATCCGGGTCACCGCAACCTACGACCCATCGACGATGTGCATCGGCAGGTCGGGCGCGACATAACTGCCAAGGTCGAGCCGCCACACCGTCTCGCCGCTATCGCCTTGCTCAATGAGCTCGAACCCAAGCTTGGCGTAATGCTGGGCAACCATCTTGTTCTTGACCGACGGGATGTAGCGCCCGGTCAGCGCCGTCGCTCCCGCGGAGCGCGCCGCACCGGCGATCTGCGCGAGCACCGCTTCCTCCATCCGCCGACCGAGGACGCGGCAGCTCATCAGCCACGTGTCGATCTCCCAAGTCGCGCGGTCGACGACGATGACCGAGATCATACCGTTGTCGCCGAAGCGGTCGGTCAGGCGAACCTGCATCGTCAGCTTGGTCGGCTCCGCTTCGAGTGCGGCGACCTGCGCCTCGGTATAGCGCCGCGTCGTCAGGTTGAACTGGTTCGACTTGTTGATCAGCTGCGCGATCCGGGCGCGGTTGACCGCGTCGAACGGGCGGAAATCGGCGACCATGTCGAGCGACGCCAGATACCCTGCCATGTCGCTGGTGCCGGCGAATGCCGCGCGTTCGGCGTTGGCGCGATACTGGTCGGCGCGGTCGCGATCCTCCTGCGCAAAGGCGACCGCCTCGAAATAACCCGCGCCAAGGAGGATTCGCGGATAAAGCGCCGGGTCGGCGGGGAGCTCGGGAACCGCGACCATCGGCAGCTCGCGGCGGACCTGCGCGCGCTCGACCGGGTTGTCGTCGAGGAAGACGAGGCTGTCGAGGCCGATGTTGAGCGCCGATGCGATCGCGCGGAGGTTGGTCGCCTTGTCGCCCCAGTTGGCAACGAACGACGCGATGTGTTCTTCCTTGAGCGGCATGTCGGGGTGGTCGCGGAAGGGGATGCGGGCAACGTCGTCGTCGTTCTTCGAGCACACTGCGAGGATGATGCCGCGCTGGCGCAGGCCGAGCGCCATCTGCTGGATCGCGAGGAACGCCTCGCCCTTGGCCGACCCCTGGCCGAGCGCGATGCCGTCGACCCCGTCGTCGCCGATAACGCCACCCCACAGCGTGTTGTCGAGGTCGAGGACGAGGCACTTGCGCGTCGTCCCGCGGATCGCCGCAACCGTCCGCGCGACGACATCGGCGTAAAGCGGGATCAGGTCGGGGTCGAACGGCAGCTTCGCCGAATGCCATTGCCCGGCGTCGTGCCAGCGGTCGAGACCGACCCACGACGCCACCCGGGCGATGTCGACGAGGACGATCCGCTTGTCGCGGGCCCACCCGGCAAGCCGCGAATTGAGCGCGGCGACCTGCGCCGCGACCGACCCCGCCTCAACCGCGTCGAAGCTGCCGAACAGCGGCTCGACCGGCGGCACGATCGTCGCAACCATGACCCCGCCGGCGGCAGAGGCGGCAAGGCCGTCGACCATCGCGCCGAGCATCGCTGCCGCCGCGTCGACTGCCGCCGCCGCCGCGTCGCCGGTCGCCTGCGCCCGGTCCAGCCCGAGCGTCCGATGGTCGAGTGCGATCAGCGCAAGGTCGAGCCCAGCAGAGCGCAGCGCGCTTTGGGGGTCGATCGCGTCCTGCATCGCACTGCCGTAGTTACCGCCGATCACCGTCGCGATGACCCGGTGCCGTGGCGCGCTGGCGACGATCGCGGGCTCGACGAGGCCAAGAGTGCCCGAGCCGATGACCCCGAGCCGGACGCGCGCCAAGGGACCGGGGGCAGGGTTGTTGGCGATATATGAGGC
This sequence comes from Polymorphobacter sp., assembly GCF_025362435.1. GTDB lineage: Bacteria > Pseudomonadota > Alphaproteobacteria > Sphingomonadales > Sphingomonadaceae > Polymorphobacter_B. The sequence continues at coordinate 17,757 of NZ_JANYGL010000161.1, read as the reverse complement.
GACGGCGCCGGCGAGCTGGCCAAGCTGGTTGAGGTCGAGGCGAGCGAGCGCGAGCGCGTAAAGCTGCTCCTCGTCGGCGGTGCCATCGGCGATCGCCGCACGGACGGCCTTCAGGCGGACACGGAAGTCCGCGACGGGTTCGAGCCAGTCGAGATCGGCGAGCATCGGCGCGGTCCCTGGTTGTGTCAGGCTGGCAATTTTGCCTGGATGACGCGCGCAAGATCGCCGACATTCTTTAAATCGGCGATTTCCTCGTTGAGGAACTTAATCTTGAACAAGCGCTCGAGCGTAATGATGAAACGAATGTGACTAAGGCTGTCCCATTCTTCGACATCGTCGGCCGACGTCGCTTGGGTAACATCTAGTTCATCGACGTCGAAGACATCGACCATCACATCGGCGATCTTCGCGACTATTTCGTCAATCGTCATCGACAACACTCTTGTTCGTGTCACCCAAGCTGGTTACCGGGTGTCATGATCTACGCTGCATCGCAGTATCAAGGCCGAGCCCGACGTGCAACCGGCTTGCCGTCGCAGTGACGTCGCGGCAAATCTCGATCGGGCTGCTCTGGCATTCCGACCGCTCGGGCAACCTCGGCGTCGGAGCGCTGACCGTCGGCAATATCGCGCTGGCCCGCGCCGTTGCCGCCGAACTCGGCCTGACGCCGCGCTTCGTCATCCTCGGCTTCGGCGACAGCGGCACACCGTACATCGACGACGCCGACGTCAGTTTCGTCGCCCTCGGCGCGAAGTCGATCCCCTCGTTCATCGCTCAGGTCGGACGCCTCGATTGCGTCCTCGATATCGGCGCGGGCGACAGTTTCACCGACATGTACCCGATCAAGCGCTTCGCGTGGATCGTTCTGTCGAAGGTCGCGACGATCGCGCGCGGCGTGCCGCTGGTGTTCTCGCCGCAGACGATCGGCCCGTTCGGCGGAGGCAGTGCGGTCAAGCGCGCGCTGGGTGCCGTCGCGGGTTGGACGATGTGCCGTGCGCGTGCGGTCGTTGTGCGCGACGACCGGTCGCTCGACGCGGTCCGTGCCCTGGCCCCGACGGTGACCTCGGTCTATTCGGTCGATGTCGCCTTCGCGCTGCCGTGGACCCCGGCGGTCGCTGCTCCCGCAGAGCGTCCGCGGATCGGGATCAACGTCTCGGGACTGCTCTGGCGTGGCGGCTACACCGGGCGTGGCGAGTTCAATCTCGGCTATGATTACAAGGAGTTGATGACGCGGATGATCGAAACGCTGCTCGCCGCCGACGATTGCACGGTCGAGCTGATCACCCACGTCAACGGCTATGCGAGCTCGCCCGACAACGACGGCAGCGTCGCCGACGAGCTCGCGGCGCGCTATCCGGCACTCGTCCGCGTTCCCGATTTCACCTCCCCCTCTGCCGCCAAAAGCCACATCTCCGGCCTCGACGCCCTCGTCGCCGCAAGAATGCACGCCTCGATCGCGGCGTTCTCGAGCGGGGTCCCGGTCGTTCCGGTGTCGTACAGCCGCAAGTTCGAGGGCCTGTTCGGTTCGCTCGGCTACACCCGCGTCGTCCCCTTCACCGGGATGGCGACCGACGACGCGCTCGCCTTCATCCTCGCCGCGCTCGCCGATCGGACTACGGTGAAAACCGAGGTCGCGAAAGGGCTTACCCGCGTGGCGGCGCGGCTCGATGCCTATCGCGAAGTTCTGCGGGCATTGTTTTCGGCACGCCCACGCGCCTAGCCATGCCGGCCGCCGTCGCGCTACGGTTTCGGCCCCGCCCCGCCTTCGATGCCAAGGAGCGCGAGGGGGTGGTGTCCCGCTGCATTGCTCGTCCAGCCGGTCACCCGGTGCGCGACGAGCGTCCAGCGCACCGGTGCGAACAGCGGGATGAACGGCGCGTCGGCAATCATCGCCGCTTCGGCAAGGCTTAGCGTGGCCGCCTGCGCGACAGGATCCGAGGTCGTGGCGGCCGAGTTGACGAGCGCGTCCGCGGCAGGGTTGCAATAGCCGGCAAGCTTCGCCGCGCAGGTGAACGGCAGCACGAACGCCATCGGCGAGTCGACTCCCGAGCGTTCAACCAGTGCGAGCTCGTAATCGCCGCGCGCGATAACCTGCGCCTGCAGGGCGTCGGGCCGGGTGATCGTCCGCGTCGTGACGCCGATTCTCTCCCAGTCGGCGGCGATCTCGGTTGCCACCATCGCGTGCTCGCGGGCGACGGGAAGGCTGATCGTCACGGTCAATGGCGTCGCCGCCGAGAAACCCGCCGCCGCAAGAAGCTGGCGTGCGAGGTCGAGACGCGCGGCGGGCGTGGCGATCGCCCAGTCTGGCAGCATCGGCACCCGCTCGCTCGGCAGCGGCGGCACGAGCCCGAGGACGGGGGGCAGGGCGACGCCGAACAACCGGCTGCCGAGGTCGTCGCGGTCGATCGCCATCGACAGGGCGCGGCGCACCCGGGCGTCGGCGAGCGGCCCGCGTGCAGTGTTGGCGAGATAGCCATAGACCGCCCATGCCGGCTCGACATGGAGCGCATTCGACGCCGCCAGGAGTCGGGCATCGCCGAACCCGGCAAGACCGTGGCCGAGCACGATGTCCGTGCGGTCGCGAGCGAATCGGGCGACCGCGATGCCCGGGTCCTCGACTGGATTCAGCGCAATGGCGGCGAGCGTGACCTTCGGGCTCGGCGTCCACGCCGGGTTGCGGGTCAGCATGATCGGCACCGTCGCCGAGTCGCCGACACGAAAAGGTCCGAGCGGCGGCGGACGGATGCCCGGGCGGGTCACCGCGAATTCGGGTTCGGCGAGCAATGCGAGCAGGTGGGGCATCGCTCCAGCGAGGCGGACCTCGACAACGTTATCCACAGGCGCGCCGACTCCCAGCGCAGACGCGGGCCTCGCCCCCGATAACACCGCCGCGCCGTTCTCGAAGCCGATCAACAACTCGCGCAACGGGTTGCGGCTTCCCGGCTGGGCGGCGCGGCGAAACGAAGCGACGACATCGCTCGCAGTTACCGGCTTGCCGTCGGGCCATGTCCGCGTTCTCAGCCGGAAGATCACGCTGAGTCCGTTGTCGGCGATCCGCCAGCTCGATGCGAGCCCGGGCACGACTTGGCCAGCGCCGTCGAAGCCCGTTAGCCCGACCTGGGTCGCGGCGGCGATCACACGTCGCGGTGCGCCGGTCTCGCTCGCTTGCTGGCCGACGACATCGGCGCGCAAGGTCGCGCCACGGTCGTCGTCCTTCGCACCGCAACCGGCGAGAAGCAGCGCGATAAGAACGATACGCGGCACCATGCGCCATGCGTTAGCGGCTCGTTCGGTGCGACGCAAAGCCGGGTTTGCGCAACGGCAATGATCGCTTGCTTGCGCCGATCGGGGCGTCACCGCTAAGTCGCTGATATGGTCACTCCTCCCGCCGCCGATGTCACCGCGTTGATCGGCAATACCTCGTTGATCAAGCTCCGCGGACCCTCGGCCCGGACCGGGTGCACGATCCTGGGCAAAGCCGAATTCATGAACCCTGGCGGATCGGTCAAGGATCGCGCCGCGCTCTATATCATCCGCGACGCCGAGGCGCGCGGCGCGCTTAAGCCGGGCGGGACGATCGTCGAGGGCACCGCCGGCAACACCGGAATCGGACTCGCGGTCGTCGGCAACGCGCTCGGTTACCGGACGATCATCGTCATGCCCGATACCCAGAGCGGCGAAAAACAGGCGACGCTGCGCGCGCTTGGCGCCGAGCTCGTTCTCGTCCCGGCCGCACCCTATTCGAGCGCTTGCCACTACGTCCACCAGTCGCGTCGGATCGCTGACGAAACCCCGGGCGCGGTCTGGGCCAACCAGTTCGACAACATCGCCAACCGGCTCGCGCACATCAAGACCACCGCCCCTGAAATCTGGGCCCAGACGAGCGGGGAGATCGACGGCTTCACCTGCGCGGTCGGCACCGGCGGCACGCTTGCCGGAGTTGCACTCGGCCTGCGCGCGGTCGCCCCCGGGATTGCGATTGCGCTCAGCGACCCCGAGGGCGCGGCGCTCTACGACTGGTTCGCGCATGGCGAGTTGCGTTCCGAGGGCAGCTCGGTCTCCGAAGGGATCGGTCAGAGCCGGATCACCGCCAACCTCGAGGGGCTCAGCGTCGACGCGCAGTTCCGCATCCCCGATCGCGAAGCGCTGCCACTGCTCCACGAGCTACTCCAGCACGAGGGGCTGTGCCTTGGGCTGTCATCGGGGATCAACGTTGCCGGGGCCATCCGGCTGGCGGAGCATCTGGGTCCGGGCAAGACGATCGTGACGATCTTGTGCGACTCGGGGCTGCGTTATCTATCGACGATCTACAACCCGACCTGGTGTGCGGCGAAAGGTCTGATCGCGCCGCCGTGGTTGCTCGGCTCGACAAACACATCGGTTGAGACTACACGTCCTTAATAGGATGATCAGGTGGACCGCGCGGCGGCTCACCCGCCCGGCATGGCCGGACGACTGTTTGCCAGCGAGGTCCAGTGGACAGACATTCTCGTATCGCCCGGACGACGCGATCGTTCAGCGCGCAACGGATCAATGCCGGACTGACGGGACTTGCCGCGATTTTCCTGATCGTCGTGTCCGCCGCTGCGGGGATCCGCTCATCGCGGCCAGCCGCGCCGGTTGACCCGAAGGCCGAAACGCTTGCCGTTCTCGGAGTTGCGCCGAGCAGCGGAACCGATGCGACCCTACATAAAAGCGCTCCTCCCGCTCGACCGGCGACTCGGACGCTGTCTAACAGCTGACCGTGCTCGCTCGAGTTTGCACGTGATGCGGCAACAGACGAGCCGCAAACGCTGTAGTTAAGAAATAGTTTTAATTGTTACACAGACTTATCCACAGGCTACATGTTTATAGCCCAGTGACGAACAAACCGTGTCCGAAATAGAAGAGACGTAGAACATCCCTGCAACAGGCGCTATTTTAGAGCTGTTTCCCACGATTTCCCATTGCTAGACCACGAAAGCCCATGTAGCGATTGTCCACAGCAAGCGTCGGGGTTTTCGCATTATCCAGTCCGCCAGCGTATCGACCCCCGTCGACGCGCCCGGGACGGTTTTGCCTTGAAGCTTGCAGGCTCTGGGCGGACCAAACGAGTGGAAGAATCGTTTCTCGGCAATGCTTTGAACGCAATCGACGCGAAGCAGCGCGTGTCGGTGCCGTCGGGCTTCCGCGACGTCATCACTGCCCGGTCCGAAGTGCGGGCGATCATCCTCGGTCCAGCCGAACGTGCCGACTGCCTCGTCGGATACGACCAGGGTTATCCCGCCAAGGCGCGTGCTGAACTCGAAGCCCGCTTTGCCGGCGACTATAGCGAAGCCCGCGACGACCGTTTCCGCGCCACCTTCGGTTCGGCCGAGAAATTCCCGATCGACGAAACCGGGCGGATCATCCTGTCGGCTGCGATGAAGGATGCGGGCGAGATCGACCGGCTCGCGCTGTTCTGGGGCATGGGCGACTATTTCGAGATCTGGAATCCGCACCGCTTCATCGCGCGCGCCGGGCTCGACCCGCGCGTCGTCCGCATGGTCCGCCGCCTGCTCGATGCGCGGGGTGAGGCATGAGTCACGTTCCCGTCCTCCTGGACGAAGTCATGGCGGCGCTCGCGCTCGGTGCCGGCGACAGCTACGTCGACGCCACTTTCGGCGCGGGGGGCTATGCGCGCGCGGCGCTCGACCGCGATGTCGCCCACGTCTGGGGGCTCGACCGCGATCCCACGGCGATCGCCGCCAGCTCGATCGACGACGCCCGCCTCGTGCTGATCGAAGGACGCTTCTCGGCGATGGATGCCGAGCTTGCGGCGCGCGGCGTCGATGCCGTCGACGCCGTGGTGATGGACATCGGCGTGTCGTCGATGATGCTCGACCAGCCTGAGCGCGGCTTTTCGTTCATGACCGACGGGCCGCTCGACATGCGGATGGGCAAGGACGGGCCGACCGCCGCCGACTTTATCAACACCGCCGGCGAAGCCGAGATCGCCGACGTCCTGTTCCAGCTCGGCGACGAGCCCAAGGCGCGGCGGATCGCGCGCGCGATCGTCAACGACCGACCGTTCGAGCGGACGTCGCAGCTTGCCGGCCTCGTCCGCAGCGTCTGCGGCGCGTCGAAGACCGGCAAGGACCCGGCGACGCGGACGTTCCAGGCTTTGCGGATGTACGTCAACGACGAGCTCGGCGAACTCGACGCCGGACTGCGGGCCGCCGAGCGCCTGTTGCGGCCGGGCGGGCGTCTCGCTGTGGTCAGCTTCCACAGCCTCGAGGACCGCGCGGTCAAGACGTTCCTCCGCGACCGCTCGGGCAGTGCGCCGGCCGGATCGCGCCACCTGCCAATGGCTGAAGCCGGCCCGGCCCCGACGTTCATGGCGCCGGCCAAGCCGGTTCGCCCGTCCGAAGAAGAAAACAACCGCAACCCCCGGGCACGGTCCGCGACGTTGCGTGCCGCTGTACGGACCGCCGCCCCAGCATGGAGAGCCGCATGAAAACGAACTTCAAATCGGCCGCGTTGATCGCCGCCGCACTCGCCTCGGCGATGGGCTGCTATACGATATCACTTCGCGCCTCAGCCGAACGCGCCGGGATCGACACCGCGCGCCAGAGAGTCGCGCGCGACACCGCTGATATCCGCCTCCTTCAGGCCGAGCTTCGCACGCGGGCGCGGCTCCCCGAACTCCAGCGCTGGAACGAGCAGGTCCTCGCGCTCGCTCCGCCGCGCGCCGAGCAGCTGCTCGGCAGCCCGGTGCTACTGGCGAGCTATGCCGCGCCGGCAGCGCCGCATGGACCGGTCGAGGTTGCCGCGGTCGTTCGTGACGCACCTGCGCCGGTCGCGCCGATCCGCCGCGTCGCCTTCACCCCGGCGCCGCGCGTCAGCAACGACCTGAGCGTCGACGCTCGTCTTGTTTCGGTCGCCGCGAGTGACACCGCCACCTTCCAGAAGATCGCCCTGCGGTGATCATGGCCGCGCTTCCGCGGCGTACACACCCGGTCGCCGGTCAGCGGCAGGCGGCGCTGGCACGCGCGCGGACGCGGTTGATGACCTGCGTCCTGCTGTTCATCGCAATTGCCGGGATCCTCGGCCTCCGCCTCGCCGACCTCGCCGTGCTCCACGAGCGCGACCTCGGCAGCCGCGAGGCCTTTGCGGCACCGACTCCGCCGCGCGGCGACATCTTCGATCGCAACGGCATCGAGCTGGCGCGGACCTTCGACGCGGTCGCGATCGCGGTCGCGCCGCGCAAGGTGATCGGCGATCCGCACGCGCTCGCCCAGTCGCTGGCGGCGATCCTGACCGACAAGACTCCCGGGCAGATCTATTTCGAACTGACCCATCCGGGGGCGTTCCGCTATATCGCACGGCGCGTCCTGCCCGCGCAGGCGAAACGGATCAACGACCTCGGCGAGCCGGCGATCACGCTCGAGCGCGAGCCCGAGCGGCTCTACCCTAACGCCGACCTCGCCGCGCACGTTATCGGCTACACCGATATCGACGGGCATGGGAAATACGGGATGGAGCGCGCGCTCGACACCCGCCTGACCGCGCCGGCGACGCGCGGCAAGCCGGTCTTCCTAGCGCTCGACAGCCGGGTCCAGCAGGCGCTCGAGAACGAACTCGGCGCGGCGATGACCGAATTCAGCGCACTTGGCGCCGCCGGAATCGTCATGGACGTCCACACCGGCGAGGTCATCGCGCTCGCGTCGCTGCCCGATTTCAACCCCAATGCCGCTGGTCATGCCGAGGACAACGCCCGCTTCGACCGGGCGACGCTCGGGGTGTACGAGCTCGGCTCGACCTTCAAGACGCTGACGATCGCGATGTCGCTCAACGACGGCTTCATCAAGTCGATGGACCAGAAATACGATGCGACCGCGCCGATCCACATCGGCCGCTTCACCATCCACGACGATCCCGACGGTCACGAACTGCGTCGATGGGCATCGGTCCCCGACATCTTCATCCACTCGTCGAACATCGGCACCGCGCACATGGCGGCGGAACTGGGAGCAACACGGCAGCGGGCGTATCTCGACGCGCTCGGCTTTCTGTCGCCGGTCAGCGGCGAGCTGATGGAGCGCGGGCACACGCTGTACCCGGCGTCGAACAACTGGGGCGAGATCGCGACGATGACGGTCGGCTTTGGTCACGGCATCGCGGTGACGCCGCTTCATCTGGCGACGGCGTATGCGACGGTCGTCAACGGCGGTATCTTCCGCCCGGCGACGATGCTCAAGGTCGAACCCGGCCAGGCGGTTCCCGGCAAGCGCATCTTCAAGGAAAGCACTTCAGACCAGATGCGGGCGCTTCTGCGGATGGTGGTGCTGTCGGGCACCGGGCGGAAGGCGAACGCCGCCGGTTACCGCGTCGGCGGCAAGACTGGAACCGCGGAGAAGCAGCAAGGCGGGCACTACGAAAAGCACGTCAACATCTCGACCTTTGCCGCTGCCTTTCCGATGGATGCGCCGCGTTATGTCGTCATCGCGCTGCTCGACGCGCCGCATGGAACAAGGAAGACCGGGGGGTATTCGACCGCGGGGCAGGTCTCGGCGCCGATCATCGAGAAGATCGTGACGCGGATCGGGCCGATGCTTGGGGTAGCGCCGGACATGACGCACGACATCGACGTCAACGGCATTCTCGGGCTGGCTCCCAAAGCTCCGGACACGGAATAGCATGGACCTGGGGGACTTGGCCGCGGTCGATCAGGCGCATCGCGGCCAGCCGGTGACGGGGTTCGCGCTCGATCATCGCAAGGTCGCGCCGGGGACGGTGTTCGGCGCCTTTCCCGGCAACACGGTCAACGGCGAGGACTATATCGCCGCCGCGATCGCCAACGGCGCGGTTGCAGTGGTCGCTCGCGCCGGAGCCCGGGTCGACGGGGTGCCGCATCTGTCGGCGGACGAGCCGCGGCGGCTGTTCGCGGCGATGGCGGCCAAGTTCTTCGCGCCTTTCCCGGAGGTTGCCGTTGCCGTCACCGGGACCAACGGCAAGACCTCGACGGTCGAGCTGACGCGGCAGTTGTGGCGGCTGGCGGGGCACCCTGCAGCGAGTATCGGCACGCTCGGGGTGACCACCGCCGGCGATCAGGTTTCGACCGGGCTGACGACCCCCGACGTCGTCACCTTCCTCGCCAACATGGGCGGGTTGGCGCGCGAGGGGCTGACGCATGTCGCCTTCGAGGCGTCGAGTCATGGGCTGGCGCAGTACCGCACCGAGGGGCTTCGAGTCGTCGCCGCCGCCTTCACCAACCTCAGCCGCGACCACCTCGATTACCACGGGGACATGGAGTCGTATTTCGCCGCCAAGCTCCGGCTGTTCAGCGAAGTCCTTGATCCCGAAGCCATTTCCGTCGTCTGGTGCGACACCGACGCGACGTGGAGCAGTCGCGTCGTCGCCGCCGCGCACAAGCGCGCACAAGCGGTGCACACCGTCGGCCCCGCAGGCGACACCATCAAGCTCACCGGACGCACACCTTCCCGTCTCGGCCAGACCCTCGACCTCATCGTTGCGGGCAAGAATTACCGCGTCGAGTTGCCCCTGATCGGCGCCTACCAGGCGGCCAACGCGCTCGTCGCGGCGGGGCTGGTCATCGCCACCGGCGGCGACGTCGCGGGCACGCTCGCCAATCTCGCGCGGGTCCAGCCGGTCCGCGGGCGCCTCGAACGCGCGGTGATCGCGAAGCCGGGCGCCCCGGTCTATGTCGACTACGCCCACACCCCCGACGGCCTCCGCGCCGCGATCGAGGCGCTGCGCCCGCATACCGATGGCCGGCTGCGGCTGGTGTTCGGCGCGGGCGGCGACCGCGATACCGGCAAGCGTCCGTTGATGGGGGCGGTCGCGGTCGAGCTCGCCGACGACGTCATCGTCACCGACGACAATCCGCGAACCGAGGACCCGGCGGCGATCCGCGCCGCGATCATGGCGGGAGCCCCGGGAGCGACCGAGATCGGCGACCGCCGCGCCGCGATCGCCGCCGCGATCCGCGCCAGCGGCCCTGGCGACGTCGTCCTGATCGCCGGCAAGGGCCACGAGCAAGGCCAGATCGTCGGCGACCGCGTCCTGCCGTTCGATGATGTCGTCGTCGCGCGCGAGTGCGCCGACGAGATTGCGCATGGGGCCGCGGCATGACCCCCCTGTGGACCTCCGACGACATCGCGACCGCAACCGGCGGCATCGCTTCAGCTCCTTTCGTCGTCGACGGCGTCACCTTCGATTCGCGTGAAGTCGGCCCGCGTGACCTGTTCGTTGCGCTGACCGGGGAGGTGACCGACGGATACCGCTTCGTCGATCAGGCGGCTCAGCGCGGTGCGACCGGGTTCCTCGTCAGCAACGAGATCGGCGCGCCGAACGTCCGCGTCGCCGACACGACCGCCGGGCTCACCGCGCTTGCCGTCGCCGCCCGCGCCCGGACGCAAGCCAAGATTATCGGCGTCACCGGCAGCGTCGGCAAGACCGGGGTCAAGGAGGCGATCCGCCTCGCGCTGACCCGGGCGATGCCTGATCACGTCCACGCCTCGGTCAAGTCGTACAACAACCACACCGGCGTCCCGCTGAGCCTCGCACGGATGCCCGCCGACACCCGCGCCGGGGTGTTCGAGATGGGGATGAACCACGCCGGCGAGCTTGCCGTGCTGACCCGCCTCGTTCGCCCGCACGTCGCCGTCGTCACCGCGATCGCCAGCGCCCACCGCGAATTCTTCGCCAGCGAGGAGGCTATCGCCGACGCCAAGGGCGAGATCTTCGCCGGGCTCGAACCCGGCGGCGTCGCCATCGTCCCGTTCGACTCGCCCCATCGCGACCGGCTGATCGGCCATGCGACGGGCCACGCCGCGCGGATCGTCACCTTCGGGCTGGGGGAGGGGGCCGACGTCCGCGCCACCGCCTTCACCCTCCACCCCGACTGCACCACCGCGACCGCGACGATCGGCGAACACCGGCTGATGTTTCGCATCGGCATGGCCGGCGCGCACTGGCTGTCGAACGCGCTCGCGGTCCTCGCCGCGGTCGACGCGGTCGGCGGCGACCTTGCGCTTGCCGGGCTCGCGCTCGCCGAACTGACCGAACTCGCGGGCCGCGGTGCGCGCTTCACCGTCGCTCGCGACGACGGCATCGCGACGGTGATCGACGAAAGCTACAACGCCAACCCGGCGTCGATGGCGGCGGCACTCGGCGTCCTCGGCGGCGTCGTGCCGCGCGGGCAGGGGCGGCGGATCGCGGTTCTCGGCGAAATGCGCGAGTTGGGCGAGGGCTCGGACGCCTTCCACGCCGGGCTGGCGACGGCGGTCGAGGCGGCGGGAGTCGACCGTGCGATCCTCGTCGGCGAGGCGATGGCGGCGCTCGAAAACGCCCTTCCGCGGCGGATTACGACCACCCGCGCCGCCGACGCGACGGATGCCTTCGTGATCCTCGACAAGGCTCTTGCGGCGAACGACGTCGTGCTGATCAAGGGGTCGAACAGCGTCGGCCTTGGTTCTCTCGTCGCGCGTTTGCGGAAGGCGGCGGCATGATCTTCATTCTGGCAAAGATGGCGGGGTTCGAGGGTGTCCTCAACCTGTTCCGCTACATCACCTTCCGCTCGGGCGCGGCGGTGATGACCGCGCTGGTCATCGCGCTGTGGATCGGGCCGCGCTTCATCCTGTGGCTCAAGGGCAAGCAGGGCAAGGGCCAGCCGATCCGCAGCGACGGCCCGGCGTCGCACCTGCTGACGAAAAAAGGCACGCCGACGATGGGCGGGCTGATGATCCTGATCTCGATGACGGTGTCGACATTGCTGTGGATGGACGTCACCGACGGCTTTACCTGGGCGTGCCTGCTCGTCACCCTCGGCTTCGGCGCGATCGGCTTCATGGACGACTATGACAAGGTCGTGAAACGCTCGGCGAAGGGCGTGTCGGGGCGGATCCGGCTGCTCCTCGAGTTCGTCATCGCCGGGGCGGCGGTTTGGTACATCGGCACTCGCGACGGCCACACATTGTACCTGCCGTTCCTCAAGGACGCCGGGCTGTATCTCGGGTTCGGCTATGTCATCTTCGGCGCGTTCATCATCGCCGGGTTCGGCAATGCGGTGAACCTGACCGACGGGCTCGACGGGCTGGCGACGATGCCGGTCATCATCGCCGCGCTGACCCTTGGCGTCATTGCCTATGTCGCGGGGAACATCCGCTTTTCCGACTATCTCGGGATCCACCATGTCCCCGGGTCGGGCGAGCTTGCGGTCTTCGTCGGCGCGCTGATCGGCGCCTGCCTCGGCTTCCTGTGGTTCAATGCTCCTCCGGCGGCGGTGTTCATGGGCGACACCGGCAGCCTCGCGCTGGGTGGCGCGCTCGGGACGATCGCCGTCGTCACCAATCACGAGATCGTCCTGCTGCTGATCGGCGGGCTGTTCGTGCTCGAGACGGTCAGCGTCATCGTCCAGGTCGTCAGCTTCAAGACGACGGGCAAGCGCGTCTTCAAGATGGCGCCGCTGCACCACCATTACGAACAGCTTGGCTGGAGCGAGGCGACGGTGGTGATCCGCTTCTGGATCGTGTCGCTGATCCTCGCCCTCGCGGGCCTGTCGACGTTGAAGCTGCGGTGAGGATGCTCGGCTTCGCCCTCGCCCCCACCCCCGGCCCCTCTGAAGGGGAAGGGAGGCGTCATCGCGCGCGGGCTCCCCTCCCCTTCAGGGGAGGGGCCGGGGGTGGGGCAGGGTGGCGTTTATGATCACCTCCACCCTCTGGACCGGCAAGACCTTCGGCGTCTTCGGCCTCGCCCGCACCGGCAAGTCGGTCATCGCCGCACTCACCGCGAGCGGGGCGACCGCGCTCGCGTGGGACGACGGCGAGGCCGCGCGGGCGGCGTTCGCGGGTGAACTGACCGACCTCCACACCGCCGACCTGAGCAAGCTCGACGCGATGATCGTCTCCCCCGGCGTGCCCCACGACGCGCCGCTGTTCCGCCGTGCCGTCGCCGCGCGCATCCCGGTCATCGGCGATATCGAGCTATTCGCGCAGGCGCGCCCCGGGCTGCCGCCGCACAAGGTCGTCGCCGTCACCGGGACCAACGGCAAGTCGACCACCGCGGCGCTGATCCACCACATGCTCGTCGCCGCCGGTATCCCGGCGCGGCTCGGCGGCAATATCGGCGCGCCGATCCTGTCCGAGGAGCCGCTGCCCGACGGCGGGGTCTATGTCCTCGAACTGTCGAGCTTCCAGCTCGAGTTGACCTACAGCCTCGTCAGCGACGTCGCGGTGCTGCTCAACATTACCCCCGACCACCTCGACCGCCACGGCACGATGGCGGCGTATGCGGCGGCGAAGGCGCGGCTGTTCGCGATGCAGATCCCCGCCGATTTCGCCGTCGTCGGGCAGGACGATCGGATCTCGCGCGACATCGGCAACGAGGCGGTCGCCCGGGTCATCCCGATCTCGGCGGCGACGCGGCTCGGCGAGGGCGTCAGCGTCACCGGCGGGCGGCTGGTCTTCGGCGGGGTCGACGAGGGCGCGCAGGCCGATTGGCCCGCGCTGGCGGGACCGCACAACGGCCAGAACGCCGCCGCCGCGGTCGCCGCGGCACTCGTCCTCGGCCTCGACCGTCCGACGATCGCGCGCGGGCTTGCGACTTATCCCGGCCTGCCGCACCGGATGGAGCGCGTCGGCGAGGTCGCGGGCGTCGCCTACGTCAACGACAGCAAGGCGACCAATCCGACGTCGACCGCGCCTGCGTTGGCGGCGTTTCCGCACGTCCACTGGATCGCCGGCGGCCTCGCCAAGACCGACGAGCTTGATGCCTGCCTGCCGTTCCTCGGCCATGTCCGCGCGGCATATCTGATAGGTGCCGCCGCGCCGGTGTTCGCGCGTATTCTCGACGGCCGGGTGCCGGTGGTCATGGCCGCGACCCTCGACCACGCCGTCGCCCTCGCCGCCGCCGCTGCACGGCCGGGCGACACCGTCCTGCTGTCGCCGGCGTGCGCGAGCTACGACCAGTTCACCGATTATGCGGCGCGGGGTGCCGCCTTCCGCAGCCAAGTCGAGGCCCTGAGGGGGAGCCAGCCATGAAGCACCTGTCGCGCAACGACCGCTCGACCCTCGGCCGCTGGTTCTGGACGATCGACAAGCCGCTGCTGACGCTGGTGCTGCTGCTGATCGGCCTCGGCGTGATCGCCGTCGCCGCCGCCTCGCCCGCCGCCGCGCACCGCTATTCGGGGGGCAGCGTCCGCGTCGACGACCTGTTCTACCTCAAGCGCCAGATCCTGTGGGTCCTCGCCGGGGTGCCGCTGATGCTGGCGACGTCGATGCTGCCGATGACGTGGGCGAAGCGCTTCGCGATCTGCGGCACCGTCGCCTGCCTGCTCGCATTGTTCGCGGTGCCGTTCCTCGGGGCCGAGGTCAACGGCGCGGTGCGCTGGATCAACCTTCCCGGTTTCGCCTTCCAGCCGTCGGAGTTCCTCAAGCCGCTGTTCATCGTCACCACCGCGTGGCTGCTCGCGGCGCGCTTCGACGACAGCTCGCTGCCGACGATGCAATTGTCGTTCGGGCTCCTCGTTGTCATCGCCGCGCTGCTGATCAAGCAGCCCGACTTCGGCCAGACGGCGTTGTTCGCCGCGGTGTGGGCGGCGCAGGCGATCCTCGCGGGGATGAGCGTCATGGTCATCGGCGGGCTGGCGTGCTTCGCCGTCGCCGGGATGGGGGTCGCGTATCTCACCTCGACTCACGTCGCCGAGCGCATCGACCATTTCGTCAAGGGCACCGGCGACACCTACCAGATCGACCGCGCGCTCGACTGCTTCAAGGCGGGCGGGCTGTTCGGCGCGGGACCGGGCGAGGGACAGATGAAGTTCCGCCTGCCGGAAGCGCACACCGACTATATCTTCTCGGTGATCGGCGAGGAGTTCGGCGCGATCGCGTGCTTCATGCTCGCGGTGCTGTACCTCGCGATCGTCGTCCGGGTCCTCCTCCAGCTGCTCGACGAGGAGGAGCCGTTCGTCTTCCTCGCGGCCGCCGGCCTCGCGATCCAGTTCGGCCTCCAGGCGGCGATCAACATGGCGGTCAACCTCGCGCTGCTGCCGTCGAAGGGGATGACGCTGCCGTTCGTCAGCCACGGCGGATCGTCGTTCCTCGCGCTGTCGATCGGGATGGGGCTGCTGCTCGCGCTGACCCGGCGCAATCCGTACCTCAAGGCGTCGCCATATGCAGCGGCGGCGCGGGCTGCATGAGCCGCCACTACGTCATCGCGGCGGGCGGGACCGGCGGCCACATGGTCCCGGCGCACGTCCTCGCAGGCGAGCTGGTTGCGCGCGGCCACCGCGTTACGCTGATGACCGATGCCCGGGGCTTGCGCTTTCCCGGGCTGTTCGACGGGGTCGCGACGCGGATCGTCGAATCGGCGGTGCTCGGCGGCAGGAACCCGATCGGCTGGGTCGGCATGCTGGCGAAGGTCTGGCGCGGGCGGGCCGAGGCGAAGGCGTTCCTCATCGCCGAGCATGTCGCCGCGGTGGTCGGCTTCGGCGGTTATCCCTCGCTGCCGCCGCTGCTTGCGGCGGTCGCGCTCAAGCGCCCGGCGGTGCTCCACGAACAGAATGCGGTCCTCGGCCGGGTCAACCGGCTGCTCGCGAGGCCGGCGACGCGGATCGCGCTGAGCTTCGAACCAACGCAGCGGCTCGCGCCAAGGTATGCACCGAAGACCGTCTTCACCGGCCTCCCCGTCCGCGCCGACATCGCCGCGATCGGTGCTGCGCCATACCCTCCGACCGATGGCGTCATCGATATCTTTGTCACCGGCGGCAGCCAGGGTGCGACGATCCTGTCGCGCGTCGTCCCCGCCGCGATCGGGCGCCTGCCGCACGACCTCCGCGCGCGCCTCCGGGTGACGCAACAGTGCCGCCCCGAAGATATCGCCGCCGTCCGCGCCGCCTATGCCGAGCAGGGCACCACCGCCGTCCTCGAAACCTATTTCGCCGACTTCGCCGCGCGCCTCGCCGCCGCGCATCTCGTAATCACGCGGTCGGGGGCATCGACGATGGCCGAGCTCGCCGCCGCCGGTCGTCCCGCGATCCTCGTTCCCTTCGCCGCCGCGACCGACGACCACCAGGCCGCCAACGCCGCCACTTTCGTCACCGCCGGAGCCGGGCCGATGCTGCGCGAGGCCGACTTCACCCCCGACGCGGTTAACGCAGCGATTGTTTCGCTCCTGACGACTCCGGGGGCGTTGGCAAAGGCGGCACAAGCGGCCAAGAGTGTCGGTCACCCCGACGCCGGCGCGAAGTTCGCCGACCTCGCGACCAGCCTTGGACAACAGACATGACCGGCCCGACCCTATGACCGGAATCGCCCGCGAGATCGGCACGATCCACTTCATCGGCATCGGCGGCATCGGCATGTCGGGCATCGCCGAGGTCATGCACAACCTCGGCTATACCGTGCAGGGCTCCGACGTCGCCGAGGGCTATGTCATCGAGGGACTGCGTGATCGCGGCATCCGCGTGATGATCGGCCATGACGCGGCGAACCTCGGCGACGCCGCCGTCGTCGTTACCTCGACCGCGATCAAGCGCGCCAACCCCGAGGTTGAGGCGGCGATCGAACGGCGGATCCCGATCGTCCGCCGCGCCGAGATGCTCGCTGAACTCATGCGCCTGAAGTCGACCGTCGCCATTGCCGGGACGCACGGCAAGACGACGACGACGTCGATGATCGCGGCGCTGCTCGACGCCGGCGGGATGGACCCGACGGTCATCAACGGCGGCATCATCAACACCTATGGCTCGAACGCGCGGCTCGGCGCGGGCGAGTGGATGGTCGTCGAGGCCGACGAATCCGACGGCAGCTTCCTCCGCCTCCACGGCACGATCGGCGTCGTCACCAACATCGATCCCGAACACCTCGACCACTACGGCAGCTTCGACCGGGTCCGCGATGCGTTCGTCGAGTTCATCGAGCACGTCCCGTTCTACGGCGCCGGAATCCTGTGCCTCGACCATCCCGAGGTCCAGGCGATGCTGCCCAAGGTCCAGGACCGGCGGATCATCACCTACGGCTTTTCGGCGCAGGCCGACGTCCGCGGCGAGAACGTCACGCCGGTTCCGGGGGGCAACCGCTTCACCGCCGTCGTCCGCGACCGCTCGGGTAACGAGCGCCGGATCGAGCCGCTGGTCCTGCCGATGCCGGGACGCCACAACGTCCAGAACGCACTCGCCGCGGTCGCGGTCGCGGTCGAACTCGGGATCAGCGACGCCGCGATCACGACCGGCTTCGCGCGCTTCGGCGGGGTCAAGCGCCGCTTCACCAAGGTCGGCGAAGTTGCGCTCGGTTCGGGCGGTGTCGTCATCATCGACGACTACGGCCACCACCCGGTCGAAATCCGCGCGGTGCTGTCGGCGGCGCGCGAGGGCGCGGTCCGGCGCGTCATCGCCGTCGTCCAGCCGCACCGTTTCACCCGCCTGCAATCGCTGATGACCGAGTTTCAGACCGCGTTCAACGACGCCGACATGGTCATCGTCGCGCCGGTCTATGCCGCGGGCGAGGCGCCGATCGAGGGCGTCGATGCCGATGCGCTTGCGGTCGGATTGAAGCGCGCGGGACACCGTTCGGTGGCGACGACGACCGGGGCGGACGATTTGGCGGTCCAACTGGCTGGCATTATTCAGCCGGGGGACGTGGTCGTCTGCCTCGGCGCGGGCGACATCACCAAATGGGCGGTAGGATTGGCTGCGGCGATCACCCCACTTCTACCCTCCCCCCTCGAGGGGGAGGGACAGGTTGCGCCGTTCGCGCAACCAGGGAGAGGGGGCGCTTG